>NZ_FORE01000022.1:0-91938 GCF_900113915.1 Paenibacillus sp. UNC496MF | reverse complement strand
ATCTGTCGTGGGCGCAGGAAATTTGAGAGGAGCTGTCCTTAGTACGAGAGGACCGGGATGGACGCACCGCTGGTGTACCAGTTGTTCCGCCAGGAGCACCGCTGGGTAGCCAAGTGCGGACGGGATAAGCGCTGAAAGCATCTAAGCGTGAAGCCCCCCTCAAGATGAGATTTCCCAATTTAGTAAGACCCCTTGAAGACGACGAGGTAGATAGGTTCGAGGTGGAAGCGCAGCAATGCGTGGAGCTGACGAATACTAATCGGTCGAGGGCTTATCCAAGGTACATCGCTTCAGCTAAGCAAGACCTTCGCAAAGGTTCGTATCCAGTTTTCAGGGTGGCAACAGGAAGAGGGCCGTTGATTAATCAACGGCCCTCTTTTTCTATATATGATCGATTAGGAGAATAGCGAAGGCGTGTCCGGCGTCTCGATCTCGGTTATTGCGTCAGGTCACGGGACGGTATGGATAGCGAGTAATGCAGATTAATGAGTTCGTCGAGCTTTTGGCTGATCTTCAATAAATCGGCATAGGCCATCGCGTGCGATGCGCTGGTATTGAGCAAACCGCGATAAAGTTCGATCCGTTCGTTGACGAGCGCAAGGTCCATTTGGATTACTTCCTTCGTGATGTATTTTTTTAAAATTTTACACCAACAAATCCCCGATGTCTATGAAAGAAAAAACCGAAACTTCGACAGCTTTCGCTGCGACGGAAGGCGATACGAAAGGCCGCCCGGCAACGTTCGAAACAGGGCGACTGGCCGAAAGCGTTCATGGTATGATGGATGAAGCGTGCCGTCCGAAGGTTTTTTCGCATGGGGTCGATCGGGGTAAGCAGGATACGGGAGGGGATACGGATGACGCCAATCAAAGAACTCAGCGATGGCAACGAGTTTATCGGGTTTTATCTGATCAAGGAAAGCGAAATCAAGCAGACGAATACGACGCCGCCGAAGGATTTTATGAATCTGACGCTGGCCGATGCCTCCGGGCAGGTGTCTGCCAAGCTGTGGGATGCGTCCGAAAGCGACAAGGAGCAGTTCAAAGCGCTGACGCTCGTGAAGGTGCAAGGACAAGCCCAATTGTACCGCGATAAATTGCAGGTGAAAATCAACCGGATCCGCAAGGCGACGGATGCGGACGGCGTGTCGCTGACGGATTTCGTGCGGGCGGCCCCGGCCGAGCCCGCCGCGCTCGTGGCGCGCATTCAAGAGACGAAGGACGCCATCGCGGACGCCGATATCCGCACGATCGTCGCGTACTGCCTCGACAAAGCGGGGGACCGGCTGCTGCATGCGCCGGCGGCGAAGTCGCATCATCACGCGTATTATGCCGGATTGGCCTATCACATCGTGCGCATGCTGGAGCTGGGCGAGTTTATTTGCCGGCAGCGGCCGTTTCTGAATGCGGATCTCGTGAAAGCGGGCATTATCCTTCATGACATCGCCAAGCCGGAGGAAATGGTCTCGGAGCTCGGCATCGTGTCGGATTACAGCCAAACCGGCAAACTGATCGGGCACATCTCGCTCGCGTCGCTCTGGATCGCGGAAGCGGCGTTCATGTCGGGCATTCCCGCGGATTCGGAACGCGTCATGGCTTTGCAGCATTTGGTCTTATCCCATCATAATCTCGGCGAATGGGGCAGCCCCGTCCAACCGCAAATCGCGGAGGCGGTCGCGCTGCACTATATCGATTCGCTGGACGCCAAGCTGCAGATGATCGAGGACGCGCTGGACGCGATCGCGAGCCACGAAGCTTGGACGCCGCCGGTGCGGGGCTTGGAAAACAAGGCGTTTTACCGGATGAAGCTGTAGACGCGGCTAGTCGGGATGACAGAAGCCTGATAGGGTTGACGGTTAACCGTGAGAACGTTGCCGCGGGGGCCGTCGCGGGTTGAACACGACGAAAGGGGATTTTACCGACATGATGCGTTTCGGCATTATCGGCACCAACTGGATTACGGATCAATTCATCGAGGCGGCGCGGACGACGGAAGACTTCGCGCTGTCGGCGGTTTATTCGCGGACCGCGGACCGGGCGGAGGAGTTTGCCGCCAAGCACGGCATTCCGCGGACCTTCACGGATATCGGGGAGATGGCGGCCAGCCCCGAGGTCGATGCGGTCTATATCGCCTCGCCGACGTCGTTCCACGCGGAGCAGGCGATGCTCTGCATGCGCGCGGGCAAGCATGTGCTGTGCGAGAAGCCGGCCGCGTCGAACGCGCGCGAGCTGGAGGCCGTGATCCGGACGGCCCGCGAGCAGGGCGTGGTGTTCATGGAAGCGATGAAGAGCTCGTTCATGCCGGGCTTCCAAGCGATTCGCGAGCTGCTGCCGACGCTGGGTCCGATTCGTCGCTACACGGCGAGCTACTGCCAGTATTCCTCGCGTTATAACGCGTATAAGGCCGGAGAGGTGCTGAACGCGTTCAAGCCGGAATTCTCGAACGGGGCGCTGATGGATCTCGGGGTCTACTGCATCTATCCGCTCGTGCTGCTGTTCGGCGCGCCGGAGCGCATTGCCGCCAGCGGTACGATGCTTGCCTCGGGCGTGGACGGGCAGGGGAGCCTGATCGCAAGCTACCGGGAAATGGAGGCGGTGATCGCATACTCCAAGATTTCGAATTCATCGCTGCCGGCGGAAATTCAGGGCGAGGACGGCACGCTGACGATCGATGCCATTAATTTGCCGCGCAAGCTGACGGTTCGCTACCGGGACGGCCGTACGCAGGAGATCGACGCGACGGAGGAAGGACTCGTGATGAGTTACGAGGCACGCGCGTTCTTGGCAGCCATCCGTGAAGGCAAGACCGAATCGTCCGTCAACACGCACGCGCTGTCGCTTGCCGTCATGAACGTGCTGGACGAGGCGAGGAAGCAGCAGGGACTCGCATTCCCGGCGGATCTGAAGTAAGCGGGCCCGGCGAGCGGCGTCGGACCGCAAGTACGATGACCCGCGAAGGTACATAGCAAGGTAATCCTAAGCGAAGCAAACGAAAAACGCTGCCGATCGCGGAAGAAGGTTCCGCGTTCGGCAGCGTTTTTTTGGCAGAACGACAAACGAAACGATGCGGCCTGCGGTTCGATTGGCAGCCTCGCCAGGGCGGCCGGATACGCAGCAGGGCAGAGGCTCGCGGGATACGCCTGCTGCCGGGTCAAGCGGCTCATTGCAGGCGTTTGTAATGCGCCGGCGTGTCGCCGGCGATTTTTTTGAAAATGCGGTAAAAGTGCGGCAGGCTCTCGAAGCCGCAGGCCGCGGCGATCTCCGCGACGGTGCGGTCGGTATCCGCGAGCAGCTCTTTGGCATGCATGATGCGCTTGGCGATAACGTACTCGGTTACGTTCATGCCGGTATGCTGCTTGAACATGCGCGAGAAGTAGGAGGGACTCACGGAAGCTCGGGACGCCAGCGACGCCAAGCCGATTTCCTCGCCGAGCCGGCCGTCGATCTCGTTGAGGGCGTTCTGCAGCCAGCCCGGCCGGGAACCGTTCGAGGGCGCGTTCGCGGCGCCGGGGGTGATCTTGCGGTTCAAGCGCAGCAGAAGCGTCTGCAGCTGCAGCAGAATCGCTTGCTTATAGCCGGGCTCGCGGGCGGCAAGCTCCTTTTGCATCTCGTCGAACATCTCTTCGAGCCTTGCCCGCTCCTCCGGGAGCAGCTCGAGCCGATAGCTCCGTTTCGCTCTCGCGGAAACGAAGCATTGCAGGAAGGAATACCCATCCATGCCGATGGACGAAGCCTGGACGTACTGCCCGCTGAAGAACACGACCGAAGAGGTGAGCGGCTCGTCGGAATGCGGCATCGTCTTATGGATCGTGTTGCCGGGGATGAGGTACAGGTCGCCGGCCTGCATTTCGTAGAACGTGTGATTGATGAAGAACGATCCGCCGCCGCCGTGCACGTAGATGATCTCGAGCCAGTCGTGCAGATGATCCGGCAATTCGGCCTGCAAATTCTTCGTATGGCGCAGCACGAGCTCGACCGGCAGCGCGGCATCCGCGGCGAACTGCTTGCGCATCGGGTCCATCCGCCATCATCTCCTTATCCGTCGTAAGCGTTTCATTGGTGCAAGAAAAGGTATATTTCCAGCGAATTTCGCAATTTTGCTGCTGTTTCTTACGCTCTATAATGAAACTATACCGGACTGAACATCGGAAGTCCATACGAGGATACGAAGGAAAGGTGAGGCAGATGGAGCATGCGATTACCATCGGCGCGGACGCGCTGTACATGGACGAGCGCGATCACGTCGCGACGGCGCTTCGGGAGATTCGAGCAGGAGAAACGATCGGCTACCGCAGCGCGGCGGGGCTTCAAGACGTAACGGCGGCGAACGACATCCCGTTCGGCCATAAAATCGCGGTGACGAACATCGAAGCCGGCGACGACGTCCGCAAATACGGGGAAGTCATCGGCCGAGCGGTCACGCCGATCGCGATCGGACAGCATGTGCACGTACACAATATCGAGGGGATCCGCGGACGCGGCGACCTCGGCGCGAAGGGGACGAACTGACATGGCAAGCACGATCATGGGTTACGAACGGCCGAACGGCGAGATCGGCATCCGCAATCATCTGCTGATCATTCCGACGGTCATCTGCTCCAACCAAGTATGCAGCCGCATCATGGCCATGGTGCCGGGCGCCGTCGCCATTCCGCATCAGCACGGCTGCAGCCAGATCGGCGCGGACAAGACGCGAACGTTCGACATGCTGGCCGGCACGGGCAAAAATCCGAACGTCGGCGCGGTCATCATCATCAGCCTGGGCTGCGAGGTCGTCGATCCGATCGCGCTCGCGGAAGAGATCCGCACGACCGGCAAACCGGTCGAAGTGTTCGATATCCAATCGGTCGGCGGGTCGGTGAAGGCGATCGCGCACGGCACGGAGCTCGCGAAACGAATGATGGCGGATCTCGCGAAGCAGGAAAAGGTGCCGGTGCCGCTGAATAAATTGAAGGTCGGCGTCAAATGCGGCGGTTCCGACGCCACGTCCGGACTCGCGTCGAACCCGGCGCTCGGCGCCGCGGCGGATGCGCTGATCGCGGAAGGCGGCTCCGTCGTCATCGGAGAGACGACGGAAATCATCGGCGCGGAGCATCTGCTCGCGGAACGCTGCGTGACGCCGGAGGTATCCGACAAGCTGTACTTTATCGTCGACCGCTTCGAGAAAGAAGTCGAACGGATGGGCGCGGACATGCGCGGCGGCAACCCGAGCCCGGGCAACATCGCCGGGGGGCTGTCCACCATCGAAGAGAAGTCGCTCGGCTGCATCAGCAAATGCGGCAAAGCGCCGATCCAGGACGTCATCGAGTACGCGGCGCGCATTCCGGAGCACGGACTGTACTTCATGGACTCGCCGGGCAACGACATCGAATGCGTATCCGGCATGGCGGCCGGCGGCGCGCATATCGTCTGCTTCACGACGGGCCGCGGCACGCCGACGGGCGCCGCGGTCGTGCCGGTCATCAAAATCACGGGCAACAAAATGATGTTCCGGCGCATGGAGGACAACATGGACGTCGACGTCAGCGACATGCTGGACGGCAGCGCCGGCCTGGAGCAGGCGGGCGAACGGATTTGGCAGGAAATCGTGGAAGTCGCGGTAGGAAAATGGACGAAGGCGGAAGTGCTGGGCCATACGGAATTCAGCATTAACCGCATCGGACCGAGTTTGTAATCACTGTCGGAGGTGCTGACCTACATGGGCGCGGAGAAGTACAATTGGCTGGATTTGGACTATCGTCCGGCATTGCCGCAGCAAAAAGAAATGGGCATCGCCATCATCGGGGCCGGCGAAATCGTGGAAGCGTGCCATTTGCCGGCTTACGAGATGGGCGGTTTGCGAGTCGTCGGAATCTATGACCTGAACCGGGAGCGCGCGGAGAAGCTGGCCGCGAAATTCGGGATCGGCAAGGTGTACCGGGAAATGGACGAGCTGCTGGCGGATCCCGAGGCGCGCATCGTCGATTTGGCGGTGCCGGCGAAGGTGCAGCCGGGCATCGCGGAGCGCGCGGCGGCGGCAGGGAAGCACATCCTGTGCCAGAAGCCGCTGGCGGAATCGTACGCCGATGCGGTGCGCATCGCCGAGGCGTGCGAGAAACATGGCGTCAAAGGCGCGGTGAATCAGCAGATGCGCTGGTCGCCGAGCATTCGGGCGAGCCATACGATCATCGGGCGCGGCTGGCTGGGCGAGCTGCTGCAGGCGACGATTCAAGTGAACGTGAAGCAGGACTTCGCGAATTGGGGCTGGTTGCGGGAGATGCCGACGCTGGAATTCATGTATCACAGCATTCACTACATGGATGCGATTCGGTTCCTGTTCGGCACGCCGGAGTACGTCTACGCGGACGGGGCGCGGTTCCCGGGCCAGCGCACGGTCGGCGAGACGCGCACGCTGCTGCATATCAAGTTTCCGGGCGAGGCGCGCGGCTTGATTCACGATAATCACAATCACATCGCCGGCGAGGACGACTGGTACGCCACTTACCGGTTCGAAGGCACGGAAGGCATCATCAAGGGCACGAACGGCTCGCTGTACAACTACCCGATCGGCCGGGAGGATACGCTGAGCTTCCACACGCGCGCGATCCACGAGGATTATTGGTTCACCCCGCGACTGCACGGCAAATGGTTTCCGCATGCGTTCATGGGCACGATGGGCGAGCTGATGCGCGCCGTCGAGGAAGAGCGCGAGCCGGAGAACAGCGTGGCGGACAACTTGAAGACGATGCAAATGGTGTTCGGCGCGTACTTGTCGATGAAAGAAAATCGGCCGGTGACGCTCGCGGAAATCGCCGGACAACGCTAGCGGGACAACGCTAATAGCGCCGCCTCGACCGGACGGCGGATCACGGAATGGAAGCGCAATACGCGCTTCCTTTTTTTGCGTTTGAAGGAGGCTCAGCCGTGATTGGCGCGGCTGCCCGAAGGGAAGTAATTCGCGTGAGCTTCGACCTCCGCTTTACGTTATGGTAAGAGCGTAACGATTTATGTTTTCCGAAATAACGTTAATAAATAACAAAAATTTTCAGTAAATATGCATCTATCTGCCTATATTCGTATTGAAAAATTAGGACTCAAGCAATTAATTGATAAATTTTAGCAAAATTATTATTGATAAATGATTAACGATCACGTATTATCGATCTGGATTAATAACTGAAAATTATCTCAACTGTAAATATTTAAATCTAACATGGCGTGAGAGCTGAAGTCAAATGGACGGAAGATTCGAACCGGACCGACTATGGGCTATTTTTATGGAATGACCTTCTATGAAAATGGTTTCATATAAATGAAAACTAGGAGGAACGTTATGCATCATCGCAGGGTTGTCGCAAAAGCTTTATCTTTCACGCTCGTATTTGCTTTACTCGCCGGTTCGTTGTTCGGCAGCTTGGCGAACGCGTCGCCGGGTACGGGCATCGGCGCCGAGCCGGCTCCGGCCGCGGGTCAACCGGCCGTACAGGATGCCGCGTCGGCGCAGTTCGAATCGCTGACGCCGAGCGAAGCGAACGTTACGCTCGCTTTGCCGGACGGCAGCCATGCGATCACGGTCGACGCGACGTACAAGGACGGCTCGGCGAAGGACGTGACGGCGCAAGGCGTCTGGACGTCGCTGAATCCGGCGATCGCCGTCGTGAACCGCGGCGTCATTACGGCGAAAGCCGCCGGCTCGACGGAAGTGCGCTTGAATCTCGGCGACGCCGTCGTGAACGTGCCCGTCACGGTTGCGACGGGCGCCGCGGAAGACGCGCCGCAGCAGGCGGAGCCAGCGGAACCGACGCTCGTCACGTACTTGCTGTCCACGCTGAACGTGTTCGTGGAAGCGGACACGAACTATCCGGTTCATCTGCACGGCACGTTCTCGGACGGCTCCACGCGGGATATTACGGCCGATGCCGTCTGGAGCACGGACGACCCCGCGATCGCCACCGTGTCGCACGGCATAATCAAAGGCGTCAAGGCCGGCGAATCGACGTTCATCCGCGTCAAATACGGCACCATGCCGACGTTGTCGATCGCCGTCGCCGTGCAAAAGGAACCGATCCCGTTTCAGCTGTTCGGGCTCCTGCTCTCGGAAGACGTCCTGAAGCTGATGGAAACCGACGCGCCGCATAAGATGTACGCGGATTTGGAATATCCCGACCAGGACCGGTACGAGGTGACGAATCTCGGCAAATGGTATTCCGGCGACGAAGCCGTGGCCACGGTCGACGCCAACGGCGTGATTACGCCGGTCGGCAAAGGGATGACCTATATCTATTTCGAGTACAAATACACGGCGCCGATCGGCAAGGAAGGCGAAGACGGCTACGACGACGGGCTGCTCGTCACGTCCGTCCAAGTATTCGTCGGCGGCCCGATCAAGCTGGAGCGCTTCACGCCGAACATGCAGCAGCAGCTGGACCTCGACACGCCCGTGACGCTCCCGCCGCGAAGCTATCAGGAAATCACGATCATGGGCGTCTACTCCGAAGATCCGCGGACCGGCCAGAACTATAACGCCGACGACGTCACGGCCGATATCGAATGGGCCGTCGGCGATAAATCGATCGCGACGATCAACGATGCCGGCCGCATCTTCGCGGGCGCGAAGGAAGGCACGACGACGATAACCGGTCGTTATTTAGCGTTCGAGCCGTTTTCATTCCAAGTGACGGTGACGAAGGAGGCGGCCGCAAGCCAGGTGCTGAATCTGGTGGCCGAGCCGACGTACGTCGAAATCACCGACGGCAAGCCCGTCCGGCAGCCGGTCGTCAAGGCGATCTACAATGACGGCACGGTCGAGGACGTCACATCCCAAATCGGCGACGACGCTTGGCTCGCGTCCGACCCGTCGGTCGCTTACCGCAGCAACGACGGCAACATCGTCGCGGAATCCGCGGGTTCGGCCGTAATCGGCGCGGTTTACAACGATCAGATCGCCATCATCCCGGTCATCGTGAAGCAAGCGGAGCCGAAGAGGGCGACCTCGTTAACCGTTACTCCGGGTTCCCTAAGCCTGCAGATCGGGAAGCAGGAAGCCTTGTCGGTCGAAGCGGTGATGACGGACGGCGAGCGGCTGGACAAAACGGCAGCCGCTGCCTACCGCTCGGCTAATCCGCAGGTCGTCTCCGTCAACCGGAAGGGCGAGCTCACGGCGGTCGGCAAAGGCACGGCGGCCGTCGAGGTCGCCTACGGCGGCCAGTCGCAAACAGTCACGATCGAGGTCGCCGCTGCCGGGGACATGCCGGCCGAACAACCGGAAGCGGCACCGAAGCGCATTACCGGCGTCACGGTAAGCGAACCGCAGGTAACGCTGGACGTAACGGACGGTCCTCACGCGGTAACCGTGCAGGCCGCTTACGAGGACGGCACGAGCGCGAACGTCACGGCGCAGGGCAAATGGTCGACGCAGGATGCGGGCGTCGTGACGGTCAAGGATGGCGTCCTGACGCCGGTCGCGCCGGGGGCGACGCGCGTGCATCTGGCGCTGGACGGCGCGGTCGTCGCGGTGCGGGTCACGGTGAAGGACGGCGACTTCTCGTCCAACGTCCGCATGGCGGACGAGGGCGCTGCGGCGGAACCGACGGTCGATGCGCTGCTGCTGTCGACGACGAAAGTTCTGGTGGAGAAAGGCTCTTCCTATCCCGTTCAACTGCTGGCCGTCAAGAGCGACGGCACGACGGAGGACGTGAGCGATCAAGCGCAATGGTCGGTGTATGACACGGACATTGCCGACGTGGTCAAGGACAACGGCGCCGTCGGCATTCTCGGCAAATCGACCGGGACCGCGAATCCGGATCAAGGCTACCAGAAGTTCGGCCGGACGACGCTGACCGTCTCGTACGGCGACTTCACGCCGACGATCGTCAACGTGTCCGTATCCGAGAAGCCCGGCGAGCCCGACGTGCTCGACATCGGCTTCCGGACGTCCGAGTTCAATTGGTATTTCGACGGGGCGTCGTTCCGGCTGTACAAGGGACAAGCGCCGTATGAGCTGAAGCCGTTCGCGCTGGATACGACGGGCGACACTTTCCCGGCGGACGGCGGTCAATGGACGTTCTCGCAGCCGGGCGTCGTGGCGGTGAATGACGACAGCGGCTTCGAGGCCTTGGCGACCGGCGAGACGGACGCCGTCTTCACGTACGAGCAATTCGGCGTGACCTACGCGCGCACGCTTCACTTCGAGGTTGTCGACCTGCAGGGCATCGAGTCCGATGCGGACCAAGAAGACGGCGTCTATCGCGTCGACGTCCACCCGCAAGGCTCTTCGCTCGCCGGCTTGAACGAAACGGTCGCGGATCAAGACGGCCAATCGCACGTCGGCCCGTTGTCCGGGTTCGTCGACTGGCAGATCGAGGACCCCGAGCTTGTCGCGGTGTACGACGAACAGCCGTACGTCCGTTTCGTCGCCGGCACGAAAGAAGGCACGACGCGGGTAACCGGCACTTACTTCGGTCATACGATCGCGTTCGACGTGACGGTCACGAAGAACCCGATCAAACCGAAAATCATGACAATCGTCGCGGATCCGACGCATTACGTCTTCGATGACGCCGAGGACCAGCCGGTCGCGCCGGTCGTCAAGGCCATCTACAGCGACGCGACCGTACAAACGCTGGACAACGCGGATCTGACATGGTTCAGCGGCGATCCGACGATCGCCGACCTGACGGGAGACGGCAAGATCATGCGGACGAACCGCAAGGGCGGCACGAACATCGTCGGCCAATACAAGGGCATCCCGGTAAACCTTCCGGTCATCGCGACGTACTCGGACGCGACGCCGGTCGCGACGGGCTTGACCGTCACGCCGGACCTGCACGCGATGACGGTCGGCGGTACGCAGCCATTGAAGGCGACGGCGACGACGAGCGATCTGAGCGAAGTCGACGTGACGGATCTCGCGATGTTCGAATCGAAGAATCCGGACGTGGCGACGGTCGGCAAGGACGGCGTCGTCACCGCGGTCAAAGCGGGCACCGCGAAATTGCGCGTCTATTACTGGGGCTTCAACGAGTATTTGACGGTTACGGTTTCCCCGGCCAGCTCGGGCGGCGGTCCCGGCACGATCATTACGCCGCCGGCGCCTCCGGCAACGGACGATCCGGATCAGGTTGCGACGCCGGAAACGCCGGTGCTGCATGACGCCGTGGACGGGGCGTCCGTAAAGGACCGCATCGGCAAAGCATTGGCCGACGCGACCCCTGCCGCCTTCAGCGACGTGCCTGCCACTTCGTGGAGCGCATCGGCGATCGCCTTGGCGGCGAAAGCCGGGTTCGTCGAAGGCTACGCGGACGGTTCGTTCGCCCCGAAGAAGGACGTGACGCGCGCGGAATTCGCCGCGATGCTGGCGAAAGCGCTGGGCCTCGGGGAGGCGGGGCCGGAGTCGTTCGCGGACGTGAAAGCCGATCATTGGGCGCATGGCGCCATCGGCGCGCTGAAAGCGCTGGGCTACATTAACGGGTACGGCGACGGCAGCTTCCGTCCGAACCAGCCGATCACGCGCGCCGAGATGATCGCGATTCTGGCGCGGGTGATCGATTTCGGCAAAGCCGCGAGCGGCAGTCCGTTCGCGGACGTGAACGGCCACTGGGCGGAACCGGCGATCGCGGCCTTGACGGAAGCGGGCGTCGTCAAGGGCAAGGCGGAGCATACCTTCGCGCCGAACGCGAACGCGACGCGCGATGAGTCGGTCGCGCTCATCCTGCGGGCGCTGGACGCATGTTTGGATTTGGGACTTGAACTGTAACGGATTTGAGAAGCGGTTTTGAGAGTCGGTTTGGCGGAATGCAGAGCGGGAGGCGCAGGTTGCGCTTCCCGTTTTCGTTTGCGCATTGTAAGCTTAAGAAGGCGTGAGAAAGAGCGGGAATAAGACTGATTTCGGGAGGGGGCGGAGATGGTTCGCATCCGAATCGCGTTGATTATGGGCATCGCGGCAGCCTCTATACTGGGCATGCTGATGGCGTCCGCGTCGCTAAGCAACGGCAATCCATATGGTTATAGCGAAACCGACATCGTGGACGGCGAACAAGCGGACGATTCCGTGCGCGCCTTATTCGGGCTGCAAGGCGGGCTGCTCACTGTGCAGCCGGCAAGCGGCGGCTCCGCGTCCGTCGCGCCGCTCGGCGCGCCGGGCTGCATCGGGCAGGCGTCCGATTTGCGATGGCATGGCGCCTTCGAGGCGCGATGGACGCCGCACAAGGGCGAGACGTCTACGATTTTCGCGTTCCCGGCGGATTTCGAGATCGTCCAGCCAACGGACGAGACCGCGGAAATGGAGCCGATCAAGCTGGGCGGTACCGAACTTGCGGTTTATTCGCCCCGGTACACGGACTGCCACGCGCTGGAAACGTATTTCTTCGGCGTGCGGGACGGCCGGGCGTTCCCGGTCTCCATCCGGATGGATGACGTCCGCGCCTTGGCCAGCATCGGACGGCTGCCGGGGCAGAAACCCATCGCCGAATCGGACGAACTCGTCATTATTGGCGGCTTTGCGGCGGGCATGGAGACCGTCCCCGTGTACGCTTTCCGCTACGAACCGGAGGCCCGAACGTTAACGCTGACCCGGACCGAGCAGCGGAAGCTGACCGAGCTAGGCGGTTGATTATACTGCCCCGGAATAGCCTGACATGGTCCGGCGCAAGTTAACGGTTGAAACATTTTCAAGCACAAGCTCGTTTAGAGGGTGTAGTTCCCCATTCACGACTTACTGGAGATGAAGAGAATGAAAAAGAAATCAACCGTTAAACTGCTGGCCGTCGCGGTCCTGCTGACCGGCGCCATGCTGCTCTCCGCTTGTTCCCATTCCGACAACGCGGCGAACGAGTCCGGCAACGCCTCGCAAAACAACGCCACGCCTCCGGCGGATTCGCCGAATACGAATACGGGCACGAATACGGGCACGAATACGGGCACGAACCAAGGCAATGCCGGCAATGCCGGCGACGCGTCGAATGCCGGCGGCGAGGCGAGCGGCGATGCGAGCGGCAACGGCGCGAATCAGCCGTCGGGCAGTACCGGCGGCGGTACCTCGGGCAACGCGTCGGAGCCATCCGGCGCCGACGGCCAAACGTCCGCAACGATCAAAGCCATGCTGGAGCTGGCGAAGGACGGGAAAGTGAAGGGCATTCCGTTCGCGGCGGACAAAGGCTTGATCGACGACGTCGAGAAGGACTGGGGCAAGTCCGACAAGACGGATTCGGCCGGCAAGGGGCTGTATGCCACCTACGCGAAGAAGCACGCGGTTATCGGCTTCAACAAAGGCAGCCAGATTTTCGACGTCCGCTCCGACGCGCCGGAGCTGCGGACGCTAACGTTGAAGCAGATCGAAGCCGCCCTCGGCAAGGCCGATCAGGTCACGAAGAACGGCACCGACACGATCTACACGTACGAAGCGAACAAGACGTTCGAGCTGCGCTTCATCATCTCGGCCGACACGGGCAAGGTGGACCATGTCTCCGTGTACGCGCCGGCGGATACCATCAATAATATGGCGGGTTAAGACAAGCGCAAGGCATAACGGGCTTCGGCATTCCGATAGCAGCAGACAGCAGCAGGCAGAAGCAGGAGATTTCTTCGACCGCGGATCGGGGAAATCTCCTTTTTGTTTGCTAGCGACTGGCAACGGCCTGCACGCGGCACGATTATCGTTTCCAGTAATTAGTCGGTTTGATATAATGATCGTATTATTCATGCGACAAGAGACGCGCCGTGCGGGAAGTCGTTCCGCGCGCCGCGAGAGGAGGGCACATCATGGAGGCGTTTCAAGATTATCTCGCGGGGATCCAGCACCCGCAGCATCAGGCACGGACGAGAGAAGTGCTGGACTTCGCAGCCGCGACATTCCCGCATTTAGCCCCTCTTATCAAGTGGAACCAGCCGATGTTCGCCGATCACGGCACCTTCATCATCGGGTTCAGCACAGCCAAGACCCATCTCGCGATCGCGCCCGAGAATGCCGCGATGGCGGCGTTTGCGGACGACATCGCGCAGGCCGGGTACGAAACGACCAAGGGATTGATCCGAATCCGATGGGACCAGCCGGTTGATTACGCTTTGCTTGCGAACATCATGGCGTTCAACATCCGCGATAAGGAAGATTGTACGACGTTTTGGAGGAAATAAACGAGGACGGGGTGATCGTATGGGGAAAACGTACGCTTCCATGCTTCCCGAACATGAAAGCTTCATCCACGCGCAGAAGCTGTTTTTCGTCGGAACGGCCGCATCGAACGGGCATGTCAATATCTCGCCGAAGGGATACGACGCGCTGCGCGTTCTTTCGCCGAACCGGGTGGCCTACCTCGATCTGACGGGGAGCGGCAATGAAACGAGCGCGCATCTGACGGAGAACAGCCGGATCACGTTCATGTTCGTCGCTTTCGATGGAAAGCCCTTGATTCTGAGGCTCTACGGGGCGGGACGCGTCGTCTTGCCGGACTCCGGGGAGTGGGCGGACCTTGCCCGGCCTTTCACTTTGCTGCCCGGCTACAGGCAGATCATCACGGCGGAGATCGATTTGGTGAAAACCTCCTGCGGGTACAGCGTGCCGTTCTATGCGTACGAAGGCGAACGCAGCCTGCTGCTGGACTGGGCGAACCATAAAGGCGAAGAAGACCTGCAGCGGTACCGGCAAACCAAAAACGCGGTCAGCATGGACGGCATCCTCACGCCGATCGGCAAGTCGTTGGATGAGCGGTAATCGCTGAACGGATTCGAAAGCGGGAACAGGCATGACCGACCGGGTAACGGATACGGGAAAAGGAGGTTCCAACCATGCCTTGGCCAATGGTGCATCTGGCGATTTCCAACGAGCTTGCAGGCGGCGATCCGAGTCCGGACCTCTTGCTGGGCTGCATCGCCCCCGACGCGATTCATGCCAGAGGGCAGGTTTCCAGGGAAGAGAAAGGCGTGACGCATCTCGTCCTTAACGGGAGCTTGCCGGCGAAGGAAAGGATCATGGAGGCGTACCTGGCCTATCTGCCGCAGCGTTCGGAGCCGGCGTGGAAGGATTTCGCGTTGGGGTATGTTTCGCATATTTATGCGGACCTGCGCTGGACGGAGACGCTTTACGCGGATTTCGAGCGCCGCTTCGAAGGGGATCGGGACGAGATTCGCAAGCGATATAACGAGGAAATGAGCCGGACGGAATTCGCTCTGCTCCGTTCGCTGCCCGGCGCCGAAGCGCACTTGACGAAACTCGCGGCCGCCAGGGGCTATGCGATCGCACCGTTTCTGACGCGGCAAGAAGTGACGCATTACCGGGAGACGAAGCTTGGCTGGCTCCGCAACGGAAGCCATGAACCCCGCGTGCGCCCGGTTTATTTTCGGTTGGAGGCGGTGATGGATTTCATTCGCGCGACGTCCATGGAGTTCAGCGACCTCATGAGAGCGTGGGGGACGGATAGGCAACATCGGCAGCTTAGTAACGGCACGAGACGATTACGGGATGGTTCACCGACGTCAAGGAGGCCCGCATGAAGGTTGCGTTCAAGCGGTTAGCCGCGTATTGGCTGGATTTTGCGGTGCTCGCCGTGGCGCTCGTCGGCCTGCAATTGGCCGTCTATCGGGCGACGGGCGGGTTCCCGTTCGATAGACTCGACCGCGGCTTCGAGATCGAAGCGTGGGTGCTGGGGTCCATGTCGCTCCCGGTATGGGCGTATTTTATCGTGTGCGAGACATGGCGGCGGCAGACGCTGGGCAAACGGCTGCTTCGTCTGGAAGTCGTGACCGCGGAGCATGGGACGTCCATCGGCCTTCCGCGGGCGCTGGGCAGAACGCTCATCCGGCTGCTGCCCTGGGAAGCGACGCATCTGATCATCCTGGTGCCCGAGCCGTGGTGGGACGTGGAGCAGCCGTCTCACCCGTACCTGATCTACCTTCCGAATGCGCTGATGGTCCTTTACGCGGTCGTGCTGTTCGCGACGAAAGGCCGGATGGCGATCCACGATTATGCGATGCGCACGAGGGTGAAGGAGCGAGCATAAGCGGGGATGAAGTCGGGTCGATTGCGATTTGAAGCCCGTTGATTCATGCGAATTTTCATCCGAATCCGCTATTTTCTTAGGCTGGTCGATCGGGGACAATGGGATGCTCGGGCCATGCAGATAAATTCGAACCTACAAGTCGCTCGAACGGCATTTATGTAGCAGCGGGATTGCCAGTCGGAGCCGCCAGCGCCCAATACACCATCTCCGCGTTGCTTCCGGTGCGCGTCATGCCCAGCTTCTCGAGCACGCGGGCGGAGGCCTGATTGTCGACGAGGCATTCGGCGGTGACCGCATCCACGCGTCCCGTCGCGAACGCCCACTCCATTAAGGCGCGGACGCTTTCCGTGGCAAAGCCTTGATTTCGGGCCGCGGGCAGGAAGCCGAAACCGGCTTCGACGGTTCTCGCTTCGGCCGGTTTGCCTTTGAAGCCGATATCGCCGACGACCTCGTTGGCAGCCCGGTCGACGACGAGCCAGACGCCCCAGCCGAGCTCGTCCGGATCGGCTTTCACTTTGGCCAGATGGCGAACGATATGTTTGCGTTCCTGCACATAGGGTGAATAGTCGGGAGAAAGCCCGGAGTGGGCCGGAACAAGCTCAAGCCGTGCGGTAGCAAGGGTGAACATCGATCGATTCCTCCAAAGGATCGCGGGATTGATCTCTTTATAGCGAAAATGCAACGGATTCGCAAGCTTCGAGAGGCGCAATGTGAAACAATCGATAGATTGATCGTCCTGCCGTGCATGCGTTCGCGCATCGATCTGATAGGCTACGAAATCCATCGAAAAGGAGAAGAACGCCATGCGGCAGTATGCCATTCGTCCGATCGCCGCGCAGGATGTGCCGTTTCTCTGGGAGATGCTGTACGAATCGCTTCACGTGCCCGATGGACAGGAGCCGTTCGCCAGAGCGATCGTCCGCGAGCCGCAGCTCGCGAAGTACGTCGAGGGCTGGGGCAGGGAAGGCGATGCCGGCTGCGTCGCGGTCGGACCCGACGGACAGCCGATCGGATCGATTACGGCGCGGCTTTATGCGGAGGGCGACAAGAGCTACGGTTATGTCGGCAGCGACGCGCCGGAGCTGGGCATGGCGCTCTTGCCCGCGCACAGAGGCTCGGGCATCGGAACGGCGCTGCTGGCCCGGCTCGTCGAGGAGCTTCGCGGCCGGTCGGTGAAGCGGGTCTCGCTCAGCGTGGATCCCCGTAACGCCGCGGCGATGGCCTTGTACCGGCGTTTCGGGTTCGAGGAAGTCCGGAAGGACGGCACGTCCATCGTCATGGTCGCGAATTTGGATGCCTGATGGCTTCAACGTTTGCGCTGCAGCAGGACGTACCCGCTGATGCCGGACGTTTGCTTCCAGACGACGATTTTGAAACCGCTATCGGCATCCAGAAGACAGACCAGCGCCGTACGAAGGGGCGTTCCCACGGTCAGCCGGTCGGAGCACGGGAAGGAGCTGCCGATGACGCGCAGCGCGGAGATCCGGCGCGGGGAACGCGACACCAGCGGATTTTGGGACCAGCTGACGAGGACGAGATCCGTTTGGCGAACTGCTTTGGCACGGGCCATATTCGATCACCTCGTTTCGAACAAGCTTCCCTATTAGTAGATGATAGAACGAGAGATTATGTGATGCGGGGACAAAAAAGGAGGATGGCGATGACGACCGACATTCGCGTCACTCAAGCCGCGATCGGCGAGCTGGATGAACTGGCCGCCGTCTTCGATCAATATCGGGTATTCTACGGTCAACCATCGGACGCGTCCGCGGCGCGCGCCTTTCTATTCGATCGGTTCGAGTACCGGGATTCGATCGTCTTCGCCGCGAGAGACGTCCGGACGGACGCGCTCGTCGGCTTCGCGCAGCTGTACCCGGCGTTCTCGTCGATCTCGATGGCGAGATCCTTGATCTTGAACGACCTGTTCGTGGTGCCGGACGCCCGGAAGCGGGGGATCGGCCAGCTGCTGCTGGATGCGGCTCTCCGGTACGCCAAGCAGACGAACGCGAAGGGGCTGGAGCTGTCGACCGCGGCCGGCAACGCCGCGGCGCGGCGGCTGTACGAACGGAACGGGTACGAGCGGGACGAGTCGTTTTATCATTATTTTTTGAGCGCGCGGCCGTAACCGGCGGCACGCCATAAGCGAAAAAAGAAGGGACAAGGGATGAGCATGGCAACAAGGCGCGATTTCCCGGTGCTGGAGACGGAACGACTGGTCCTGCGGCAGCTGCGGGCCGAGGACGCCGGCGAGCTGTTCGCGTATTTTTCGCTGGACGAGGTAACGGCTTATTACGATTTGGACAGCTTCGAGGAGCCGGCGCAGGCGGCCGGGCTCCTCGCAAGCTGGCAGCGGCGGTTCGACCGCGGGGAAGGCATCCGTTGGGGCATTACGCTGCGGGGGGACGACCGGGTCATCGGGACCTGCGGCTTCCATGAATGGCCCAAGGGGCATTATAAAGCCGAGGTCGGTTACGAGCTCGCCCCTGCCTACTGGCGGCAAGGCTTGATGACCGAAGCGCTGGCCTCCATCATTCCGTACGGGTTCGAAGCGCTCGGCCTGAACCGGATCGAGGCGTTCATCGACCCCGATAACGACGGCTCCAGAAGGCTGCTGGAAAAATCGGGTTTGCGCGAAGAGGGGCATATGCGCGATTATTATTACGAGAAGGGTCGGTTCGTGGACGCCGTGCTCTTCGCTTGTTTGAAACGGACGTATGCCGGCAAGGCAAAGGTGTAGACCCGTCGAAGGCCGGGTTTTGGATCGGATTCCATTCGATTAGCCGAGAGGAGCGAGCCATCATGATCATTCGCGAAACGGAACAAGCCTACGTCATGACGCACCAGCACGAGCACGCCAGACTGTCGGGCGACATCGCCAAACGGTTCCACGCCCATCTCTTCCTGGGCGAGGAGCGGCGGGAAGACGCGCTGCATGCGGTATACGAGCACGACCGCGCCTGGATCAACATGGACGATACGCCGATCTGGAACGACGGCAGCGGCGCCCCGTATTCCTTCATGGATTACCCGCTGCGGCCGAAGCTGCTGTGTTACCGGGACGGCATCGACGAGACGGAACGCGGCAACGCCTACGCGGCTTTGCTGTGCAGCCTGCATTACGCGAATTTCGAAGCGATCCGGACCTCCGATCAACCGGAGATGATGGCGTTTCGCCAGCATGAGCTTGAACGGCAGGCGCGGATCCGGGCCGCGCTCGCCCCGCTGGAGGAGGCGACGGTGCAGCGGCATTTGCGCATCCTGCGGCTGTGCGACGGCTTGTCGCTGTACGTGTGCTTGAACGAGCCCGGAGCCGACAAGGCGCGCGAGCATCCGTGGTACCGGGCCGGATTCGATACGCCGCTCGTCGCCGGCGAGCAATACGTCGCCCACTGGGCGAGTCCCCGGGAGATCGGCGTCGCGCCCTCGCTGTTCGCGGAGACGTTCACGGCCTCCGTGCGGCAGAAGCAGGTGCCCAAGACGCTCATCGCCGAGCTCGGCCTGCACGCGGCCTTCGACCGGACGGCTTGGACCGAGCAGCAAGCGACGTTTCTCGCGGAAATGAACTGAAGTACGAGGTTACGGGTTCCCGTCCTGCGGCGATTGGAAATTTGCTCCGCTTGCCCGCGTTTGCGATCGGATGCACAATGGCGGCAGCAGGGAATGATAGGCATGACAACGACGACGAAACAAGAGGTGACGTACATGAATGCAAAACAGCTGGCGGCCGCGGAAGCGGTCACGCATATCGAAGACGGCATGACGGTGGGGCTCGGGACGGGATCGACGTCGTTCTTCGCCATCCATCGCATCGCGGAGCGGGTCAAGGAAGGGCTGCGCATCCAAGCGGTCTCGAGCTCGAAAGGCTCCGAGTCGCTGGCCCGGGAGCTGGGCGTCCCGATCGTCCCGTTCGCGGATATCGACGCGATCGACGTGACGATCGACGGCGCGGACGAAGTGGACGAGGCGTTCAATCTGATTAAAGGCGGCGGCGGCGCGCTGCTGCGGGAGAAGATTCTGGCCGCGAACAGCCGGCGGTTCATCGTGATCGTCGACGAATCGAAGCTCGTGCGCACGCTAGGCGCCTTTCCGCTGCCGGTCGAAGTCGTCCCGTTCGCGCATGAACTGACGGTGCGGAAGCTGGAGGCGCTGGGCTGCCAGCCGGCGATCCGCCAGGCCGACGGCCGGCCGTTCATCTCGGACAACGGCAACTACATCGCCGATTGCCGATTTGGCGCCATTCCGGATCCGGCGGCGCTGAGCGGGCGGCTGCACGCCATCCCCGGCGTCGTGGAGCACGGCTTGTTCGTGCGCATGACCGAAACCGTCGTGGTCGGCGGGACCGACGGCACGACGCGGTATTTGTAAACCCGTCCAAGCCGCGGGCAAACGGTCAATCGGACAATCATGCCGATTGATTGCTTGCGCGCCAAGTCCATGCGCACGGGGAGCCGCCGCCGATGATCGGCGAGCGGCTTTCGCCGGTTAAAGAGCTTCGATAGCGGAATATGGAGGCGGGCATCCCGACTCTAGAATCGAAGGGGAGGCGGCTGGCTCATGAACAAGGATCTGCAGCATGTATTGGACGGGGCGGTGCGTCTCTTCCGGAAGGAATGGCCGACTACGCTGACCGGCGTCTACGCGCACGGCTCGCTGGCGCTCGGCGGCTTCAACCCGGCGCGCAGCGACGTCGATCTGCTCGCGCTTCTCCGCGAGCCCGGCGATCGCGCCGCGTACCGGCGGATCGCGGAGGGGCTGATGCGGCTCGAGGACGAAGGCGGCGCCGGCGCGGGATTCGAGATGAGCATCGTGCTGGACGGGCACGCGGCGGCGGACTTCGTCTTCCCGACGCCGTTCGAATGCCACTATTCCGCGGCGCATCGCGATCGCTACGTACACGACCCGCAGTACGTTTGCGGCGGGTTTGCGGATCCTGACCTGGCCGCGCATTTCGCCGTCGCGCATGCCCGGGGCCTGACGCTCTACGGCACGCCGGCGCGGGAGGCGTTCCGGCCGGTCGGCCGCCGGCACGTCCTGGCTTCGGTGCTGGCGGACGTCCGGGAAGCGGCCGACGGGATCGCCGGCAACCCCGTGTACCATGTGCTGAACCTGTGCCGCACGCTGCGGTATGCGCGCGAGTCGGCGATCGCGTCCAAGCGGGAGGGCGGCGAGTGGGCGTTAGCGATCGTGCCGCCCGCTCATCGCGCGATCATCGAACGGTGCCTGGCGGCGTATGCGGGGAACGCCGGAGCGGATTCCGGCTTGGGGTTGTCCCCTGAAGAGCTGGCTTCGTTCGCGGGCGCGATGCTGGAGGCGATCGAACGCGAGGCCGCGGGCGAGGAAGGGCCGGGCTCGCGGTAGCGCGCTTCATTCGGCGCGCCCCGGGATGTATGCGCGAAGAGAGGCGGACCGCGAGGAGCTATCCCAATAAGGAGGACGGTACGGACATGGGCGATATTCTCTCGTATGACGGCGCATTCGACGAATGGGGGCGGCGCGATCGCGAGCCGTTGGAATTCCAGATCAATTTCCGCCACATCCGGCAGCTGCTTCCGGCGTCCTGCCGCATCCTGGATAACGGGGCGGGGCCGGTTCGGCGTCGAGGCGCACCGTCCAGAGCGAATCCGAGAATCCGCATATTCTCGGCCTTTCCTCGCATTTGCTGTATATCGGGCGAAAGCGGTGAGCCGCGGAGCGGCGGCATCGGTTGGCCGGGTTCGATTGCCCGACCAGGCGCGTGCCGGCAGTGGAACGGCACGAAATCGCGTTCAAGCCTGCAAGCAACCCAACGAAAAAAGGAGCGGCAGCCGCCGCTCCTTTTTTCGTTGCTTCCATATCCCTAACGTCTTCCGCTCGCCTGCGCTTACTTCTTTGCTTTGTAAAACTCGTGGTACAGCTTCATGAGCGCCCGTTTCTCGATTCGCGATACGTACGAGCGCGAGATGCCGAGCTCCTTGGCGATTTCCCGCTGCGTCCGCTCTTCCCCGCCGGTGATGAGGCCGAACCGGCCGACGACGACTTCCTTCTCCCGTTCGTCCAGGATGTCGAGGTTTTTGTATATTTTGCTCTTCTCGATCTTCAGCTGCACGCGTTCCGCCACGTCGTCGGCCTCGGTGCCGAGAATATCGATGAGCGTGATTTCGTTGCCCTCCTTGTCGGTGCCGATCGGATCGTGCAGCGACACGTCCTTGCGGGTCTTCTTCAGCGAACGGAGATGCATAAGTATTTCGTTCTCGATACAGCGGGCCGCGAACGTGGCCAGCTTCGTGCCTTTTCCCGTCTGGAAGCTCTCGATGGCCTTGATGAGCCCGATCGTACCGATGGAAATGAGGTCTTCGAGTCCTTCGCCCGTGTTGTCGAATTTCTTCACGATGTGCGCGACCAACCTTAAGTTATGCTCGATCAGCAAGTTGCGGGAACGCTGGTCCCCTTCCGCCATCAACTGCAGATGCCGCAGTTCCTCTTCTTCGGTCAGCGGCTGGGGAAAAGCATTGTTTTTGACATAGGAGACAAGAAGCGACAGTTGCTTGATGAACAGCGCGATTGCGGCAAAAAATCCAGGCATACTACGGCCACCCCCGTGATGTAATGGCCGGGCAAGATCCTAAGCCCTCCCCCGACGTTTCCGGACTGTTCTACATTCTATGTGGGCGCGGGCCTAGAAGTGCCTGTACGCGAAAGGATGTTAGCGGGGGAGGAAAACGTCGAATTAGGGGATGCGTGCGAAATCGGCTGATTGGTGGGCGAGCAGGCTGTTTCAGAACTAATGCCTTCAATGCGGCGGAAACAAATACGCCATCATATCGAAGTGCCCCGATTTGCTGTACGCCGCGTATAACCGCTCATCCGGCTCGAGCGCGTCCTCGAAATCGGCCGCGGCCGGTTCTTCTCCTTCGCGCAGCCGGGCGTTCAGACGGTACTCGTCCCGAGGGTCCGGCGGGGCCGCGGCTGGTCGAAGTCCATCCGTTCACCTCCGGTACGTTCATGATCGCCGCGCGTGCGCCGGCCGTTTCTATTCCGTATGCGAAAGCGGGCGTCAGGTAATGGCGCAAGCGGCCGAAAAGCGGGACGATCCGCCTAATTTCGAGCCCAAAGCCATGCTTGCCGGTACGGAACCGCTCTCGCGCCTGGCGATTTGGAACGATTTTAAACGTTTTGTCACACAATGAGGTAAATAAAGGCAAATTTTGCGGGGGGAGGGGTCGATATAGGAAGAGAGGAGGTTTGATCGGATGGAAAAAAGGGCAATGGTTGTCAAAATTGCGTTGGCGTTCCTGTTGGCTTTGGCATCGACGGCGGTATTCAGTCCGACCGATAAAGTCCGAGGTGAGGGGAAAGTGCTGAGAACGGGCAATTACGCGTTAAGCCCCGCTCCGAACGGAGGAAATTCTCCGGATCTGGAAGCGACCGGGCTGATCGCCGCATCAAGAGGCGTGCTGTACGACGGGACCGCGGCTTATGCCGGCTGGATGGGGAGCGCGGGGTCCGCGGGGACCGTCCATGTCATGATCGATTTGCTGAAGGATTATTCGCTCGACCAAATTCGCATCGTCCTGAACGCGCCCAACAAATATTGGGGCTTCAAGGACATCACCGTCAAATACCGGCCGGAGGCCGCGACGGGGTATTACATCGCGACCCGGCACGTCAAGCAGGGGACCGACTTGAATTACGCGGTCACGGTGCCGATGGCGAATCAGGCGGCGCGCTTCATCGTGCTGGACATCCGCCGCACCCAGGCCTACCAGCACATTCCGCTGACGGAGCTCGAAATTACGGAAGGCACGGGCACGCCCGGTCAAAATCCGGCTCCGCCGTTCACGGTGGCGCAATTGAAGGCCGAATTGAACAAAGACGCCCTGATCGCGGATCGCTTCGGGCAGTGGATCAACGACCCGTGGCCGGGCAAAGTGACGTCCGACGCCCAGCTGCGGCAGGAATACGCAACCGAGGCCGTCGCGCTGGCGAACGTCAAGCTCGACCCGGCCAAGTACGATGCCTACGGCGGGATCAAGAGCGTGGGGCAGTTCGAGGCGTCGGGCTATTTCCGGCTGCAGCAGATCGGGGGGAAATGGTGGTTCATTACGCCCGACGGGTATCCGTTCATCATGAAAGGCGTCGACGCGACCAGCCTGTGGGACCCCGGCTACCAGACGCCGACGCTCAAGGCGGACGGCACGCCGCGGCAAATTTTCGAGGCGCTGCCGGACCGGACCGCGTACGCGCCCGCGTATACGAAGGATACGAACGGCGAGTACGTCAGCTTCGTCGTGGCGAACGTGATGAAGAAGTACGGCGACAATTTCGAGGCGAAGTGGGAGGACATCACGAAGAAGCGCCTGATCCAATGGGGCTTCAACGCGTTCAGCAAGTGGACCAAGCCGAAGGGCGTGGCGTTCCCGTACGTGCAGGTGCTGCAGGACCCTCCTACGCTGCGAAGGATCCAGTGGTCGTACGACGTATTCGATCCGCAGGCCGCGCCGACCATCGAGAGCGCGCTGAAGGCGCAGCTGACGACCGGGAAAGCGAGCAAATGGCTGATCGGCTACACGTACGACAACGAAGCGGGATGGACGACGGATATCGTGAAGTCCGTGCTCGCTTATAAGTCGGATTCGCCGGCGAAACAAGCGTTCGTGGACTTCCTGGCCCCGAGGCACAACAGCGATCTGGCTGCCGTCAACCGCCTGCTCGGCACGAACGCCTCGTCGTTCGAGGCGCTGAAGGACACGCCGATCGACATCGCCAAGGTGCCCGCCGCGGACGTCTCGGCGTATCTCAAGCTGGCGTCGGCGACGTATTTCTCGACGGTCCGGACCGTCATCAAGAAGTACGACCCCAACCATCTGTTCATGGGCGCCAACGTCGTGCCGACCTGGCGGACCAGCCTGGAGTGGGACCAAGGCGCCATGCCGTACGTCGACGCCTTCTCGGTGGACAGTTACACGCGGGACGCCGCCTGGATGGACCGGTACGAGCCGTACGGCAAGCCCTTGCTGAACCTGGAGCATTCCTTCGGCTCCTCCGACCGCGGGCTCTCGTACATCAGCGCGCCGACGAAGACGACCAGCATCGCGGAGCGGGGCGACGCCTATCAGGCGTTCGCGGAGAGCCAGGCCGCGAATCCGCTGTTCGTCGGCTCCGGCTGGTACGCTTATTACGACCAACCCGTAACGGGGCGCGCGGATACCGAGAATTACAACATCGGGCTCGTCAATCAGCAGGATCAGCCGTACACCGAGATGATCGAGCGGATGAAGTCCGCGCACGCCGTGCTGGAAGCGATCCATCAATACGGCCCGAACCTCGCGTCGGGCGCCGCCGCGACGGCCAGCTCGTCCTACGCCGCCGCGCTCGCGGCCGCGAACGCGACGGACGGCAGCGGCTCGACCCGCTGGGGCTCGAAGTATAACGACAACGAGTGGATCCGGGCGGACCTCGGCGCGGTCAAGACGGTGAACCGAGTCCGGCTGAGCTGGGAGAACGCCTACGGGAAAGCGTACAAAATCCAGGTCTCGTCCGACGGCACGAACTGGCAGGACGTCTACGCGACCAGTACGGGCAACGGCGGCGTGGACGACATTTCGTTCACGGCGACGAGCGCCAGGTACGTCCGGATGCTCGGCGTCCAGCGCGGCTCCGCGTACGGCTATTCGCTCTGGCGCTTCGAGGTGTATGCCCCTTAACGGTGCCTTGAGCAACGCGGATTCCGCCCGCGGGCGAGCCCGCCAAAAAAATGATGCGGGCTTGCATACTTTGGTTTGATTTGGTGACATTAACATCAATCCCAAATCAAAGGAGGGCTTTACAAATGGCAAAGAACACATTGGTGGTACCGCAAGCGTCGCACGCGCTCGACATGCTCAAATTCGAGGTGGCCCAAGAACTCGGCATTCAGCTTTCTCCGGATGGGTACAACGGAAATCTGTCGACGTACAACGCAGGCAAAATCGGCGGCTCGATCACGCGCAGACTGGTGCAAATCGCCGAACAAAGCCTTGGCGGCGCGCAAAGCTTCCGTTAATCGGCAAGCGAGCGGTTCTATCGACAAGCGGGACGCCGTAACGGCGTCCCGTCTTCACGGGCGGGCCTTTCCTTCGGGAAAGGCCTGCTTTTTTGCGTTTGGCGGCCCATGCGCGAAGGGGAGGGCTGACGGAGGCGGCTCCGTCCGCTATAATGAGGTCCGTAACGGTCGGCCGGCAAGCGGCCGGCCGAAGGACATCGACGCGGGAGGTTGACGGGAATGGAGAAGACGGCAGAGGAGAGCAGGGGCGGCGGCCCCGAGGCCAATACGGCGGTCGTGCCGGTGCCGAAGCTGGAGGAAGACAGCTACGATTGGTGGACGCGCCATGAGCTTGTGCTGCGGACGAAGGACGCGGTCCGGCCGGACATCGTGCTGATCGGGGATTCGCTGACGCATTTCTGGGGCGGTCCCCCGGAGCCGGAATCGCGGCATGGCAGCGGGGACGCCTGGACGGCGCTGTTCGGCGGCCGCCGGGTACTTAATCTGGGCTTCGGCTGGGACCGCACGCAGAACGTGCTGTGGCGGCTGGACCAGGGCCAGCTGGACGGGCTGTCGCCCGAATGGATCGTGCTCAACATCGGAACGAACAATACGAGCGAGACGGTCAACGCCCGCGCCAATACGGCGGACGAGATCCGCGACGGCGCCCGGGCGATTATCGAACGCGCGCGGGCGAAGGCGCCTTCGGCGCGCCTCGTCCTGATGGCGGTGTTCCCGCGCGAGGAAGCGCCGGATCATCCGCGGCGGGCGCTCATTCGCGAGATCAACGCGCGGTACGCCGAGCTGGCCGGAGAGCTCGGCGCCGTCTTCGTCGACATCGGGCCGGAGCTGCTGGACGCGGACGGCACGCTGCCGAAGGAGATCGCCTTCGACGGATGCCACTTGACGGAGCGGGGCTACGAGCGCTGGGCCGCCGCGCTGCGCCGGACGTTCGGGTTCGAGGAAGCCTAAGCCGCGCTTGTCCCCTGAACGTCGGCGCGGGAGAGGCAGCGAGGGTGTGGAGCGGGGAACGGGGAACGGGAAGTTCGGCGTAATCCGGGCCTTCATCGCAACGACGCTTCGCGAGGACCGCGAAGCTTGATTCGCTCCTAGAAGCGCGGCCCGCGCAAGGAAGCGCGATAGAGTCCGTCGTCCGGCGCCCCTGCGCCGGACGGCGGACTTCTTCGTGCTTCAGGCCGATTCGTGCCGTTCTCAACCGCCGGACCGCTTGAATTCGATCGCGAACGGCATTGCGCAGCCTGGGAACAAGACGGCGCGACGTTCCAGTTTTCGCCATTCCCCGCAACCGGGACGGGTGGTACAATGAATCGGTATTGAAGGGCAGGGAAGGATGGAAACGCCATGACGCGACTCGCGCGGCTATTTCAAAATCGGAGCGTCGTTTCGAAATTCGTCGCCATTTACGTGTCAATCTTGTTGGTATCGCTTTCCGTAACCGGATACATGCTGTACCGGCAGGCGTCGGAATCGGCGATCGCCCAGGCGCAGACGGTCATGGAGCAGAACCTGCTGCAGACCAAGGCGAGCATCGAGGAGAAGGTGAAGCTAACCGAGAACCTCTCGCAGCTCATCGCGTTCGACTCCCGCATCCAGACGTTTTTGGACAGCGATTTCATCAACGAGAGCTTTCAGCTGCAGGACTACCGCGACAATATCGCGCCGATCATCGACAACATCATGCGGCAGAATCCGAATATTCATTCGATCCACGTGTACATGCGGAATCCGACCATTCCGGAGCTGTACGGCGGCTACGACGGCTTCTACGCCATGGACCGGATCCGCGGGGACGCCGCTTACCAGGCGCTGCTGGCGAACGCGGCGCCCCAATCGGAATGGCGCGGCGCGCACAAGGAAATGCTGCTGCTCGTGCGGCCGGGCTTGACCCCGAAGGCGGACGTGTTCTCGTACAACCGGAAAATCTTCTCCGTCCGCGATTACGGCATATCCGGCCTGGTGGAGATCGAGATGACGCAGGCGGAGCTGTTCAAGTCGCTCAAGGATTCCATCTCGGGCCACTTGGGCAGCGTCTTCATCGTGGACGGCGGCGACCGGATCGTGTCCGACAACCTCGCCGGGACGTACGGGCAGCGGATCGAGACCGTCGGTCTCTCGGGGCTGCCGGACGACGAGAGGTCGAACGGAATCGTCTCCGTGCGAGGGGAGCGGTCGATCGTCATCTCGATTCCGGTCGGAGGCCCGGACCTGCGGGTCGTGGGGATCTTCCCCGTCAAGGGCGTGGTCGAGAAGGTGACGCATTCGATCCGCACGATGCTGGTCGTCTTGACCGCGGCGCTGCTGCTGCTCAGCCTGCTCGTCTATTTCGTGACCGTGAAGCTGCTGTCCCGCATGAAGCCGCTCCTGAAAGCGATGAAGCAGGTGCGCGAAGGCTCGCTCGACGTCTCCGTGCCGGTCGTCTGGAACGACGAGTTCTCGCAGATGGCGCTGACGTTCAACCATATGACCGGGCGCATCCACGACCTCGTGGAGAAGGTATACAAGTCCGAGCTGCTGGAGAAGGAAGCGGAGCTGAAGGCGCTGGAAGCGCAGATCAATCCGCACTTCCTGTACAATACGCTGGCGACGATCTCGTGGGTGTCGCGCAAGGCGAAGGCGCCGGAGGTCGCCCGCATCTCGGATTCGCTGGCGAAGTTTTACCGGCTCGTGCTGAACAAGGGCAGCTCGGAGACGACGATCGCGAGCGAGCTCGACATGGTGAAGGCCTACCTGGCCATTCAGAAATTCCGCTTCGAGGACCGCTTCGACGCCGTCTTCGAGATCGACGATCGGGTGCGGGAATGCGTAACGGTCAAAAACATTTTGCAGCCGCTCGTCGAAAACGCGCTCGTCCACGGCATCGAGCCGAAGCGTTCGCACGGCACGATTATCATCAAGGCGTTCCCGGAGGGCGACCGGGTCGCGCTGCAGGTCATCGACGACGGCGTCGGGATGGCCGAGGGCCGCGTCCGCGACGTCGTGGAGGGCCGGCGCCTCGACTCCTACGGAAGCGGTTACGCCGTCGCAAACATCACGAAACGGCTGCAGGCGTATTACGGGACGGACCATGCGTTGGCGCTGTTCAGCCGGCCGGGGATCGGCACGGCGGTGACCATCGCGTTTGCGGCAAGGAGGAGAACGGATCATGTATAAACTGCTCATCGTGGAGGACGAGCGGTGGGAGCGCGAAGGGCTGGTCGAATTCGCGGATTGGGCCGCGATGGGCATCGGCGCGATCGGGACCGCCTGCGACGGCATCGAAGGGCTGGAGAAGGCGATCGAGCTGGAGCCGGACATCGTCATCACCGATATCCAGATGCCCGGCCGGAACGGGATCGAGATGGCGCGGCTGATCAAGGAGCGGCAGCCCGATGCGGGCATCGTCGTGCTGACCGGGTACGACGATTTTCAGTTCGCCCGCGACGCGCTGCGGTTCCGCGCGGTCGATTACCTGCTGAAGCCGATCGAGGAAGAAGAGCTGCTGGCGACGATGGCGCGGGTGATCCGGCATTGCGAGGAGACGCGCCGGGTTCGGCTCGAGGAGGCGCGGAAGGCGCGGACGTACGAGACGGGCCGCCGGGCCGCCCTGCAGCGGACGTTCGCGGCGCTGCTGGCGGGCCGCGAAGCCGGCACCGAAGCGGAGGCGGCCGTCGGCGCGGCGCTGGCCGCGGGCCGCACCGGCGCGGCGGACGGGCCGTATGCCGTCTGGTCGCTGCGGCCGCCGGCCGCGGACGGCGCGCCGGACCCGGACGCGCTGGCGGATTGGGCGGAGGAGGCGCTCGGCCGCCCGGTGCTGGTCCGCGCGGCCGGCGAGGCGGGCAGCGCCGAATTCGCGCTGCTGTTCGCGCTCGCCGCGGGCGAAGCGGACCGGCAGCGCGAGCTGGCGGAGCCGCTGCTGCGCAAGCTGGCGGCCGCGACGCCGGCCGGGCCCGAAGGAGACGGCGCGTGGACGATCGGGCAAGGCCCGGCCGCGGAGACGCTGGCCGAGGCGGGCGCGTCCCTCGGCGACGCGGGCCGGGCGTTGAAGCACGCGCTGTGGACCGGAGCGGCCGGCGCGATCGGCTGCGCGGAAGCGGCGGCCGCGGAGCGCGCGTTCGAGCCGCGGGCGGAAGCGTTCGCCGGCGCGTGCCGGGAACTGTGCAAGCGCATACGGAACAAGCTCGGCGCGGGCGACGACCGCGGGACGGAGGCGGCGGTGGACGAGCTGTTCGCGTGCATCGCCGCGCATCCCGGCGCCGGCCGGACGTACGCCGGCGGCCTGCTCGGCGGCTTGCTCGACGGCCTGTGGACGCTCGCCGCGCCGACCGGCCAAGGCGCGGCGGCGGGCAGCGCGGGCGACCTGGCCGAGGTGCTCGCCTGCGAGCGGCAGGCGGACATGAAGCGCCGCGTCCTCGCGGCCGTGCGCCGAATCTCCGCGCGGCTGCACGAGAAGCGGGACCATAAGGACGATTACGTCGTGGGCCGCGCGCTCCGCCTGATCGAGGAGCGGTACGGCCTGACGGAGCTGAGTCTGGCGTATCTGGCCGCGGAGGTGTTCGTCTCGCCGAACCACCTCGGCATGCTGTTCAAGCGCCAGACCGGCAAGACGCCGCTCGCCTACATCCAGGAATACCGGCTCGCGCGGGCGGAGGAGCTGCTGCGGACGACGAAGCGGCGCGTCTCCGCGATCGCCGAGGAGGTCGGCATTCCGAACACGTCTTACTTCGGCGCGCTGTTCAAGCAGGCGTACGGGATGACGCCGGGCGAGTACCAGGAGACGACGCAGCGTTGACGCGGCGCCCCGTTCATACAGTAGAGCGCGCCCGGCGACGGGCGGCGCGGCGAATGTCCCGGCGGCCGGATCGGCTGCCGGGACATTCGTCCGTTCGGCGGCCGACGGGGAACGGTTCGCGAGAGCGTTTACAAGAATCGTTGGTTTCTGATAGCCGCGTTCGTTTTTTGCATATCCGCGCGGACGCGCGGTTTTTATAATTAACTATGCCGACATACGAAGCGAGAACGAAAGGAAGTCGACCATGAACCGTGTTTCCCCCAAAAGCAGCCTGTCGAAAAGGCTCTGGCTGCAGCGTTACCTGATGCTGCTGACGCTGCCCGCCGTCCTCTGGATGATGATGTTCAACTACGTCCCGATGTACGGCGTGATCATCGCGTTTCAAGAGTATACGCCGTTCCAGGGCTTCATCCACAGCCCGTGGCTCGGTCTCGGCAACTTCCGCGAGCTCTTCGCCGATCCGACGTTCCGGCAATCGCTGACCAACACGTTCACGATCAGCGTCGCGAAGCTGGCGTTCGGGTTCCCCGCGCCGATCATCCTTTCGCTGCTGTTGAATGAACTCGTTTTCAAACGGTTCAAGCGCATCGTGCAAAGCTTGACGTACCTGCCCTACTTCGTGTCCTGGGTGCTCGTCGTCGGATTCATGTATACGCTGCTCGATCCGGAGACGGGCGTCATCAGCAAGCTGCTGGTCAAGCTTCACCTGATTGGAAGCGATGTCATGCTGATGGGCAGCGCGCATTCCTTCCTGACGCTGGTCGTCGTGACCGAGATTTGGAAGAACGTCGGCTGGAACTCCATCATCTACCTGGCGGCCATCGCGGGCATCGACCCGCAGCTATACGAAGCGGCCGTCGTGGACGGCGCGAACCGCTTCCAGCGCGTCTGGCACATTACGCTGCCGGCGCTCAAGCCGACGATCATCATCCTGCTGATCCTCTCGATCGGGGGCCTGGTGAACTCGAACTTCGACCAGATGTTCCTGATGCAGAACTCCATGACGCAGGACGCCGCCAACGTGCTGGCCGTCTATTCCTACAAGACGGGCCTCGTGTCCGGACGGTTCTCGTACGGCACGGCCATCGGCCTGTTCCAGTCGCTCGTCGCGTTCGTCCTGATGTACGTCGCCAACTACTCGTCGCGGAAGCTGACGAAAGAAAGCTTGTTCTAGGAGGAGAAACCGCATGATGACCTCATCGCGAAGCTGGAGCGGAAGAAGCTTCGACGCGCTCAACGTGATTCTGATGCTCGCGCTCTGCATCGTTACGCTCTACCCGTTCTACAACATCGTCATCACGTCGTTCAACGACCCGACCGACGCCGCCCGCGGCGGCATCACGCTGTGGCCGCGCGTGTTCTCGGTCGACAATTACCGCATCGTGTTCCGGGACGAGAACATGCTGCACGCCTTCCTCGTCACGATCGCGCGGACGGTCGCCGGCACGGCCGCGGCCGTGCTGTTCACCGGCGCCTTCGCGTACGGCATCTCGAAGAGCGAGCTGATCGGCCGCCGATTCTTCCTGATGATGGCGATCGTCACGATGTATTTCAGCGGCGGCATCATTCCGTACTACCTCGTCGTCGCGAAGTATTTGCACCTGAAGGGCCACTTTCTCGTCTATATCGTTCCGAACCTGTTCAACGTCTTCAACGCGATCATCATGCTGACGTTCTTCCGCGCTCTGCCGAAGGAGATCGAGGAATCGGCGAAAATCGACGGCGCCAACGACCTGCGGATCTTCTTCCAGCTCGTGCTGCCGGTCTCGAAGCCCGTACTGGCGACGATCGCGCTGTACAACGCGGTGTTCCATTGGAACGCCTGGTACGACGCGATGCTGTTCGGCGGCGACAAGCTGCCGACGCTGCAGCAGATTCTGATGCAGATCATCAGCTCCAACAGCAACGTCAGCCAATTGGCGAGCCAGCTCGGCTTCGGCGCGGTGTCGGCCGCTTCGCTGAAGCTGGCGACGATGGTCATCACGACGCTGCCGATCGTGTTCACGTACCCGTTCGTGCAGAAGTATTTCGTGCAGGGCGTCATGATCGGCTCGGTCAAAGGCTGATCCGTTCCACAGCGGCTTTACCGGCTTCACGCCGTTTAAAGTATACAGATGGAGACACGCTAGACATTATTCGAGGAGGTCGCATCATGAAAAAGAAAGGCATATCGGCCCTGGCCGCCGCCGCGCTCGTGCTGACGGCGCTGACGGGCTGCGGCTCGAACGACGGCGCAAACGACGCGGCGAACGCCGGCGCTGCCGGCGGCGCGAACGGAGCCGCTGCCGGCAACGCCGGCGGCAACGCGCAGCAAACGGCGGACGGCCCGTCGTGGAAGCAGGATACGTCGCCGTTCACGTTCACGCAATATTTCTACGGCAACTGGGCGTCCAGCTACTTATGGAAGGACCAGTACGCGATGAAACTGGCGACGGAGAAGACCGGCGTCACGGTCGACCGGAAGCTCGCGACCGGCAGCGACGACGATTACCTCAACACGATGATCGCTTCCGGCGACCTGCCCGACACGATCATGCTCGATTGGAACAATCCGGCCGTCTCGAAGCTGATCAAGAACGGCATGGTCTATTCCATGGACGAACTGATGGACAAGTACGCGCCGGAGTTCAAGGCGCAGCTCGATCCCGACATGGTCAAGTACCATTCGATCGACGGCAAGCTGTGGTACTTGCCGAACCTGTACGAGACGAAGGACCGGCTGAAGAGCGGGGTGCCGATCGTGGCGGTACGGCCGTGGTTCATCCGTTCCGACATCTACAAGGCGATCGGCAGCCCGACGATCGCGACGACCGACGATCTGTTGAACGCGCTTAAGCTCGCGAAGGAGAAATTCCCCAAGATCAGCCCGGTCGGCGTGGAGTTCTTCGACGTCAACAAGAACGGCTTCGGCGGCAGCAATTCCATGGACTATTTGATCGATTCGTTCTCGCCGCATCTGCTCGAGGAGCGCGTCAAGGACGACCGGCAGCTCGTGGAATACCCGATGCGCAACAAGGGCTTCATCGACGCCTTCCGGTTCATGAGCCAGCTGAGCCGCAACGGCCTGCTCGATCCGCAGTTGCTCATCTACAAGCAGGAGCAATACGAGGAGAAACTCTACGGCGCGCAGTACGCGGTCGCGTCCCAGTTCATGAACAACATGTACACGATGTACAATCCGAAGATCGAAAGCACGCTCGGCAAGGACCAGACGTACACGGTCCTGGACGGCCTGAAGGCGAACGGCCAAGCGCCGCGCTACCCGGCGTCCCGACTCATGGGCTGGCAGGGCTTCTTCGTGACGAAGAGCGCGAAAAATCCGGAGCGGATCATCCGGTTCGCCGAGTACGCCTGGTCGGACGAAGGCCAAATGGACATGCGATACGGCAAGGAAGGCGAGACGTACGACATGGTCGACGGCCTGCCGAAATACAAGCAGGACATTCTCGACATGTCCATCAAGGATAACGCCACGTTCAACGCGAAGTACGGCTTCAGCGATTCGACGCTGCTCTTCCGGGCCGGCAAGGCGTGGGACGACGCCGCGGCGCGCGATCTGAAGGAGAGCCAGCCGGATCAATACGCGGCGAGCAAGCTGCTGGAGAAATACAACTTCGACGATTATTCGCTCGGCATGGAGAACCTCGAGCCGGACGGCTCCACGCCGGAGGGCACGATCAACGCGAAGGTCAAGGACCTGTGGAACAAAACGATTCCGAAGCTGATCCTGTCCAAGACGGACGCGGAGTTCGACGCCGCGTACAATGGCTTCCTGAAGCAGATGGACCAAGTCGGCGCCGAGAAGGTCGAAAAAGTGATGTACCAGCGCCACCTGGGCGATCTGAAGAAGAAGGGTTTTTAATCGCCGGGCACGGCCGCAAGGACGATCGGGACGGGCTGCCGCATGCCGGCAGCCCGTTCGCCGTGGCGCCGGGCGAGCTAGGCGGACCGTAAGCGCAAGAACAAGTGCAAGTGCAAGTGCAAGTGCAAGTGCAAGTGCAAGTGCAAGTGCAAGAGCGAGAGCGAGAGCAAATGCAAGAAGGAGGAGAAGCGCGCGTGAGCGACAACCAAACGCTGCTGTTCATCGGCGATTCCATCACGGACGGCGCCCGCGGCCGAACGAGCGACCCGAATCATATCTTAGGACACGGCTACGTCTTCCAGATCGCGGGCAAGCTGGGGCTCGAGTATGGCGCGGACGCGCCGCGGATCGTGAACCGCGGCGTCAGCGGCGACCGCGCGTCCGACCTGTACGCGCGCTGGAACGAGGACGCGATCGCCGTGCGGCCGGATGTCGTCAGCATCCTGGTCGGCGTGAACGATGCCTACTACATCGTGAACGGCGATCCCCGCGGCGCGAGCGACCGGTTCCGCCGGACGTACGGCCATCTGCTGGAGGAGACGCGGACGGCGCTGCCGGACGCCCGGGTCGTGCTGCTCGAGCCGTTCGCGCTGCGGACCGGCGGCGTCGTGGAGCGATGGGACGCGTGGTCGGCGAAGCTGGCGGAGTACCGGCTCGCGGTCGGGGAGCTCGCCCGCGAGCACGGGGCGACGTTCGTGCCGCTCCAGGCGCTTTTCGACGACGCCTGTCTGCGGGCGCCCGAGTCGCATTGGCTTTGGGACGGCATCCATCCGACGGCGGCCGGCCACGAGCTGCTCGCGCGCCAATGGCTGGACGTCGCGGCGTTCCGTCCGCGGGGTCGGACCGGGGATTAGCGGGAGAACGGTCCCGATGAAGGCACGAAGGATGTTGGCCGGCAGAACGATAACAGGGCAGAACGGCAGCATGGCTGTACGTACAAGGTAATGGAATCGAATACGGCATTGTTGCACACGGCGCATCCGAAATACGGTATGAGTCAAGGCCGCCCGACGGGGCGGCCTTTTACTAGGCCGCGAAGCCCGGCTTGCCGCCGTGCGCCGGCGACTGCGATGCATGCGTTCGCTCGGTACCGCCCGACAGGGCGGTTTTTTTGTAGGCTTCGGCACTTGTTGGACGCTTAGTTCGGCACTTAGTTCGGCGCTCGTCCGGCACTTGGTTCGGCGCTCGTCCGGCACTTGGTTCGGCGCTTGTCCGGCACTTGGTTCGGCGCTTAATTCGGCACTCGGTTCGGCGCTCGTCCGGCAACCTGCTTCGCCGCCATGGGCCGCCGACTGCGATGCTTCCGCAAGATGCCGCCCCGACGCTCCTCGCTCCGCCGTCTCGAGTGACGCTCATGATAATAGCGGCACAGACGCCGATTCCCCCCTCCCGCCGCGCTTCTTTTGCCTGACATCCCATATTCCCATCGCTTCGAAGTCATGTTATGGTAGGAGATGCGAAATCGCTTACACCTGTCCGATCGGGACAAGCCCGAAGCGACGGGCTATTGACGCGGGAAGAAGAAAGGAAGGTTGAGGCGCATGTGGCCGAAGCTGTCGAAACTGAATACGCTGCGCAATCAGATGCTGCTCGGCTTCCTGTTCATCATGCTGATCATCCTCGCGTTCGTCGGCGGCATCACGTTCAACGCGGTTTCGGAGCTGCTGAAGAACAACGCCGAGAAGCATATCCAGCAGACCGCGGTGCAGGCGAACGGCCGGCTGGAAAGCGTGCTCGACCAGATCGATTCGCTGACGACGCTCGTCTCGACGAACGGCTACGTCCAGCAGCTGCTCTTGAAGGACATGCACGGCAAGCCGTCGACGTTCGCCGAGCGGCAGGCGCTGCCGCCGATCATCAACCTCGTGCAGATGTACACGGACGGCATCAAGTCCGTCGAGCTGTACAACAAGGACGGGGAACGGCTGTATCCGCTCGACGGCGGCAATCTCGGCGACAAGGTGAGCGAGGATTGGATCGCGCAGACGACGGCGAAGAAGGGCGGCATCGTCTGGTTCGGCATCGATCCGTCCGACCCGTCGTCGCTGCTCGCGATGCGGCGCATCAGCCTCGTGGACCAATATTTCTCCACGGGCGGCTACCTGCTGATTCGCGCCGACCGGGGCAAGTTCGCGCTCAAGGCTCCGCTGTCCGGCGAGGGCCAATCGGAGACGATGCTGCTGATCGCCCGCGACGGACAGCTGATCGCGTCGAACGACGACGCCGTCTCGCAGGCGGAGGCCGCGGGATTGACGGCGTCGAACGATCAGACCGTCGCGATCGGCAGCCGTTCGTTCATCCTCGTCAAGCAGCGGTCGTCCGTCACCGGCTGGACGCTGCTCATCCTGACGCCGGTCGATACGATCACGAAGGGGATCTCGGTCGTGCGGACGACGATCGTCGTCTCGGCGTGCATCGGCACGTTCCTGTTCGCGCTGTTCTCGTTCTTCCTGTCGACGATGATTACCCGGCCGGTGTTCCGGCTGATCAAGACGATGCGCGGCACGCGCCTCGGCGTGCTGAAGCCTACGGCCTCCGTGTCGTCGACGATCGAGATCAAGGAGCTGAACCATTCCTACAACCAGATGGTCGGCAACATCAACGGGCTGATCAAGCTCGTGTACGAGAAGGAGCTGTCGCAGAGCCGCACGGAGCTGAAGGCGCTTCAGGCGCAGATCCATCCGCACTTCCTGTTCAACACGCTCGACGCGCTGTACTGGTCGCTGCTGGACAAGGACGAGGACGAGCTGGCGTCGTACGTCGTCGCGATGTCCGACCTGTTCCGGTACACGATCACGGGGCCGAACAAAGACGAATGGGTCGCGCTGCGCGACGAGCTCGACCATGTCGAGCGGTACTTGCTGATCATGAAAATGCGGTTCGGGGACCGGCTCGCCTGGCGGATCGACGCCCCGCCGGAGCTCGCGGACGCGCAGCTGCCGAAGCTGCTGCTGCAGCCGCTCGTGGAGAACGCCATCCTGCACGGCCTCGAGAGCCGCATCGGGCCCGGGCGCGTCGACGTGTCGGTCGCGCGCGACGGAGACGACGTCGTCATCGCGGTGGAGGACGACGGCGCGGGCATGGACGAGACGCAGCTGCGGCGCGTCATCGACGGCTTGGCGCGCGGGACCGTGCCTTCGTCCAAGAACTCGGGGGTCGGCATCGCCAACGTGCAGCGCCGGCTGAAGCTGTACTTCGGCGAAGAAGGCGGGAGCGGGAAGGTGCCGCGCCTCGTCATCCACAGCCACAAGGGAGCCGGCACGCGCGTCAGCGTCCGGATTCCCGCGAAAAGGGGGAGCACGCCATGAGAATCCGGACCATTCTGATCGTCGACGACGAGCCGCGGTCGCGGGAAGGCATGAAAAAAATGCTGGGCACCTGGGCGGCGGGGCAGTGCGAGCTGCTGACCGCGGATAACGGCGCGGCCGCGCTCCGGCTGCTGGAGGAGATGGCCGTGGATCTCATGATCACGGACATCCGCATGCCGGAGATCAGCGGCCTCGGCCTCGTCGAGCGGATGAACGCGTCGCCGCTGCCGCGCCGCCCGCCGGTCATCCTCGTCTCCGGCCACGCCGAGTTCGAATACGCCCAGCAGGCGATCCAGCTGTCGGTCGTCAATTATTTGCTGAAGCCGGTCAGCCGGGAGAAGCTGATCGCGGCGGTGGAGCAGGCGCTGAAGGCGGGCGAGGAGCGCAACCGCGTCGGGCTGATGCGGAAGCTGGCCGACCCGCGGCTCATGGAAGTCGCGGACGGGGAAGCCGCCTTAAGCGAGCCGGTCCGCGCCGCCATGCGGTACGTCGACGCCCGTATCGGCGAAGCCGTCGGCCTGAAGGAGGTCGCCGACGCCGTCCATCTGAACGGGAGTTATTTCAGCGCGCTCTTCAAGGAGCAGAGCGGCATGACGTTCAGCGAATACGTCGCCCGACGGAAGCTGCACAAGGCGAAGGAGCTGCTGCTCACGACGAGCCTGCCCGTCGCCGAAATCGCCGAACGGGTCGGCTACCAGACGGCGAAATATTTCAACAAGGTGTTCAAGGAATACGAACGCGCGAGCCCGGGACAATTCCGGAGCGGGATGCATAACGCGGAGCCGGATATCGGAACCTAAGACAGGTTCGGATGGAACATCCAAAAATAGTGGAAGTTTAACCAAACGCCGTGCCCTTATCCCTCTTGGGCGCCGATGATACACTTTAGTCAGAAGGAAAGCGCATACATCCTTCGCAACCGTTTAAGGGGGAATTCGTTCATGAAGCGCAAGATCATTTCGCTCGGCACCCTGATGACCGCGCTGCTGCTTGTTGCAACCGCTTGCGGAAGCAATTCGGGCGGCAGCGCCGACAACCAAGCCGCGAACGGCGGCGGCAATAACGCGAACGCGGCGAACGCCGGCGCCGATAACGGCAGCGCGGGCGGGAACGCCGGTTCGGACGAGAAAATCACGCTCAAAATGATGCATCTATGGCCGGACGGCAGCAACTCCGCGCAAAACAAAATGGTCACCGAGATCATCAAGGAATACGAGGAAGCGAACCCGAACGTGACCATCACGACGGAGGTGCTCGAGAACGAGCAGTACAAGAGCAAGCTGAAGGTGCTGTCCGCCTCCAACGACCTGCCCGACGTCGGCTTCACGTGGGCGGCCGGCTTCATGGATCCGTACGTGAACGGCAACATGTTCGCGCCGGTGGACGATCTCCTGCAAGGCGAGCTGAAGGACAAATTCGTCGCGGGCACGACGGAAGCGTATGCCTTCGGCGGCAAGACGTACGCGCTTCCGGTCGAGCTGAACATCGTGCCGGTGTACTACAACAAGGACATTTTCGCCAAATACGATCTGCAGCCGCCGAAGACGCTGGACGAGCTGAAGACGATCATCAAGACGCTGAGCGACAACAAAGTGACGCCGATCACGCTCGGCGGCAAGGACGCCTGGCCGTCCTCGTTCTGGTACATGTACCTGGCGGACCGCATCGGCGGGCCGGACGTGATGGACAAGGCCGTCGCGGGCAGCGACTTCGGCGACCCGTCCCTGCTCGAAGCGGCGAAGCAGGCGCAGGAGCTCGTGAACATGAACGCGTTCGTCAAGGGCTACAACGGCCTGTCCAACGACGAGGCGAAGTCGCTCTTCATGAACGAGCAGGCGGCGATGTTCGCGATGGGCACGTGGGAAGTGCCGAACTACACGACCTCGGCGGACGTGCCGCAGGCGTTCAAGGACAAGATCGGCTACTTCAAATTCCCGACGGTCGACGGCGGCAAAGGCAGCGTGGACGATTGGGTCGGCGGACCGGGCGTGGGCCTGTTCGTGTCCCAGAACTCCAAGCACGTCGACGAAGCGAAGAAATTCGTCAGCTTCTTCGTGCGGAAGTGGGGCGAGCATTCCGTCACGGACGCGGGCGTCATCCCGGCCACGAAGGTCGACACGTCCTCGGTCAAGCTGCCGCAGATGTTCATCGACCTGCTGAACGAATTGAACCAAGCGAGCAAGGTGACGCTGTACCTCGACACGCAGATGAAGCCGGGCGCTTCCGACGCGCATCATAACCTGGTGCAGGCGCTGCTCGGCAAAGCCGTAACGCCGGAAGAATTCATCAAGAAGCAGGACGACGCCCTCAAGGCGGGCAAATAACGACATCCGGGCCATCGGCCGGGGGACGGGCGCGCCGCATGCCGCGGCGGCGTCCGCTCCTTATCCGGACGACCCGGCGGGAGGCTCTGACGAACCATGAATACGGTCATGTCGAACAAACGGATCATCGCCTTGTACGTCCTGCCGTCCTTGTTCCTGCTGCTCGCGATCATCTACGTGCCGATCGTGCTGACCGGCTACTACGGCTTGATGGAGTGGAACGGCATCGGCAAGCCGGACTTTATCGGCTTGGACAACTACAAGACGCTCATGCGCGATAGCGTCTTCTGGCACAGCACGTACCATTCGCTGCTCTTCGCGCTGCTGTCGACGCTCTGCTTGATCCTGTACCTGGCGGTCGCGCTGGTGCTCTCCGGCAAGATCCGGGGCGCCAACCTGCTCCGCAAAATCTACCTGCTCCCGATGCTGCTCTCCTCGGTCGCCATCGCCCAGCTTTGGCAGAAGGTGTACCATCCGACGAACGGCATCCTGAACGGCATTCTCGAGAAGCTCGGCGTGGAGAATACGCCCAGCTGGCTGGCCGATCCGCATCTGGTGCTGTACGCGATTTTCATTCCGATTCTGTGGCAGTTCGCGGGCTTCTACATTCTCATCTACTACGCGGCGTTGAAAAACATCCCCGCTTCGCTCGAGGAAGCGGCCAGAATCGACGGGGCGACTTCGCTGCAGGTCGCGCTGCGGATCAAGCTTCCGCTGATCGCCGAGGTCCTCAAGGTAACCGTCGTGCTGGCCGTCGTCGGCTCGCTGAAGTATTTCGACCTGATCTACGTCATGACGGACGGCGGACCGAACCAAGCGAGCGAAGTGATGGCGTCCTATATGTACCACAAAGCGTTCAAGGAATTCGACTTCGGGTACGGCAGCGCAATCGGCTTCTTCCTGCTCGTCATCTGCCTGGCGGCCACCTGGGTCATCCGGCGCGCGACGGCGACCAAAGACACGATTCAATATTCCTGAACTGGAGGCGATTCCCTTGTCCGGCATCACGACCGCCATTCGACCCCGTACCGGGACGGGCGTCTCTTCGAGGCCCATCGGCAGGACGATCGGCTACGGCATCCTGTACGCCGCGCTTGCCGTCACGGCGGTGCTGCAGCTGCTGCCCCTGCTCTGGCTGCTGCTGTTCTCGCTGAAGAACAACCAGGAGATTTTCAATTTGGCGCCGTTCGCCGTGCCGAAGCAGCTGCACTGGAGCAATTACGCCACGGTATGGGAGCAGGGCAAGATCGGCCGCTACTTCCTGAACAGCATCTGGATCACGGCGGCGTCCGTCGTCTGCACGATCCTGCTCGCCAACTTCGTCACCTTCGCGATGACGCGCATGAAGTGGAAGCTTCACAAGGCGGTGCTCGGGCTGTTCATGGTCGGCATGATGATTCCCGTCCATTCGACGCTCATCCCGCTGTTCAGCCTGTTCAAGACGATTCATCTGAAGGACTCGCAGATCAGCATCGTGCTGTCCTACGTCGCCTTCAACCTGCCGCTGACGATCATGATTCTGATCGGCTTCTACTACGCGCTTCCGCGCGAGGTGGAGGAAGCGGCGGTCATGGACGGCTGCAGCGTGAACCGGATGTTCTTCCGGATCGTCCTGCCGATGACCGTGTCCGTCAGCGTCACGGCCGCCATCATCAACATGATCTACAATTGGAACGAATTCATCTTCGTCAACACCTTCCTAAGCTCGGACGGCAAAAAGACCTTGACCGTCGGCATCCAGAATTTCGTCGGGCAGTATACGACGAACTGGGGCGCGATCGGCGCGACGCTCATGATCAGCATTTTGCCGATCCTAGTCCTGTTCTTCCTGCTCAGCAACCGGATCGTCGAGGGCATCGCCGCCGGATCCGTGAAAGGCTGAGGGAAATCAATTCACGATAGAGGAGAGAGAGCCCATGTCCGATTCGCGCAAGCCGATCGCGCCGAACGAACCGATCGTCACGCATCTCTATACGGCGGATCCGTCCGCGCACGTCTTCGAGGGGAAGCTGTACGTCTATCCGTCGCACGACATCGACCACGACGGCCCGACGAACGACAACGGCGACCAGTACGCGATGGAAGACTACCACGTCCTGTCGTTCGACGAAGAGCTGAAGAGCTGCACCGACCACGGCGAGGCGCTTCACGTCCGCGACGTGCCCTGGGCGTCGAAGCAAATGTGGGCGCCGGACGCGGCGTTCAAGAACGGCCGCTATTACCTCTTCTTCCCGGCGAGGGACCACGACGGAATCTTCCGCATCGGCGTCGCGACGGGCGATTTGCCGGCGGGTCCGTTCCGCGCGGAGCCGGACTGCATACCGGGCAGCTTCAGCATCGATCCCGCCGTGTTCGTCGACGACGACGGCCGGGCGTACATGTACTTCGGCGGCCTGTGGGGCGGCCAGCTGGAGAAGTGGCAGACGGGCGAATACGTCCCGGACGCCGCCGGCCCCGAGCCGTCGGCGCCCGCGCTCGGCCCGCGGGTCGCGGAGCTGAGCGGCGACCTGCTGTCGTTCCGTTCGGCCCCGACCGAAATTCGCATCGCGGACGAGGACGGAACGCCGATCGTCGCCGGCGACGAAGACCGCCGGTATTTCGAGGGGCCGTGGATGCACAAGCACAACGGGCTCTACTACCTGTCCTATTCCACGGGCACGACGCATAAGCTCGTCTACGCGGTGAGCGACAACCCGCTCGGGCCGTTCGCGTTCAAGGGGACGATCCTGACGCCCGTCCTCGGCTGGACCACGCACCATTCGATCGTGCGCTACCGGGACAAGTGGTACCTGTTCTATCATGACGCGTCGTTGTCGGGCGGCGTCGATCACAAGCGCAGCGTGAAGTTCGCGGAATTGCGGTATCGCGACGACGGCACGATCGTAACGATCGATCCGTACGCCTGAAGCGCCGCCGCGGCAAGATCTCGGCAATCCTATGAAACGCAGCCCCCGCGGCTGCGTTTTTTTGGCGTTTCATAGAAAAAAATCGCGGTTATAAAAATTTGACAAGCACTATATATTGATATAAATTATAGTTCAACACCCTATATATTGATTCTATTTGCAGCTATCGATCGAAAAGGAGCTACCAGCCATGATCATTGCTTATGATTCCCGAACGGGCAACGTGAAGCGATTCATTCAGAAAACCGACCTTCCCGCCGTGCAAATCGAGGCGTCCACCGTGCTCGACGACCCGTTCGTTCTCGTTACATACACGACGGGCTTCGGCGGCGCGCCGGAGAAAGTCATGACCTTCCTCGAACGCAACCATCGGAACCTGGTCGGCGTCTCCGCGAGCGGCAACCGCAACTGGGGCGACCGGTTCGCCAAGAGCGCGGACGAGATTTCGCGCAGGTACGGCGTGCCCGTGGTCTCCAAGTTCGAGTTGGCGGGCACGGCGAAGGACGTCGAACGATTCGTCATGGAGGTGAGCGCGCTTGCGGCACATTGAGCTGAACAATTTGCTGATGCAGCGCGGCGAGGACGGCTTCTTCCGGCTGGAGAAGGACCGCGAGGCCGTCGACGCGTTCATGGCGGAAGCGGCGAGCCGCAGCCTGACGTTCGCGTCCACGGCGGACAAGCTGCGCTATATGATCGACCACGATTATTACGAGGATGTGTATCGCGATTATACGGCGCGGGAGGTCGACGAGGTATTCGCGCTGACGCACGGGCATCCGTTCCGCTTCGAATCGTACATGGCCGTTTCGAAGTTCTATACCGATTACGCGATGAAGAGCGACGACAAGTCGCTGTACCTGGAGCACTACCCGGACCGCGTCGCGATCGTCGCGCTGCATCTGGGCCGCGGGGACGCCGAGACCGCGCGGAAGCTGGCGCTGGCGATGATGGAGCAGCGCGTCCAGCCGGCGACGCCGACGTTCCTGAACGCGGGCAAGAGCCGCCGCGGCGAGCTGGTCTCGTGCTTCCTGCTCGAAATGGACGATTCGCTCAATTCGATCAATTACGTGCTCGCCACGTGCATGCAGCTGTCCAAGATCGGCGGCGGCGTCGCCGTCAACCTGTCGAAGCTGCGCGGCCGCGGCGAACCGATCAAGGGCGTCGAGGGCGCGGCCAAGGGCATCATGCCGGTGCTGAAGCTGATGGAGGACGCGTTCTCGTACGCCGACCAGATGGGGCAGCGCAAAGGCTCGGGCGCGGGCTATTACAATATTTTCGGCTGGGACGTCATGGAGTTCCTGGACAGCAAGAAGATCAACGCGGACGAGAAGACGCGGCTGAAGACGCTGTCGATCGGCCTCATCGTGCCGAACAAATTCTATGAGCTCGCCGAGCGCAACGAGAAGCTGCACGTCTTCGGGCCGCACTCGGTGCTCAAAGCGTACGGGACGCATCTCGACGACATGGACATGGACGAGATGTACGAGACGCTGCTGGCCGACGGCCGCGTGAAGAAGAAAGCGGTGCTGGACGCGCGGGACATGCTGACCAAGATCGCCACGATTCAGCTGGAATCCGGCTATCCGTACATCATGAACCGGTCCAACGCGAACCGGGGGCACGCGCTGCGGGGCATCGGCATGATCAAGATGTCGAACCTGTGCACGGAGATCTTCCAATTCCAGGAGACGTCCGAGATCGGCGATTACGGGCAGGCGGACGTCATCCGCCGCGACATCAGCTGCAACCTCGCGTCGCTCAACATCGCGAACGTGATGGCGCTCGGCAAGATCCGCGAGTCGGTGCACGAAGGCATGCTCGCGCTGACGGCCGTCACCGACATGACGCGGATCGAGAACGCGCCGGGCGTGGCGAAGGCGAACGACGAGCTCCGCTCGGTGGGCCTCGGCGCGATGAACCTGCACGGCTACCTGGCCAAGAACCGCATCGCTTACGAGAGCCCGGAAGCCCGCGATTTCGCGCGGACGTTCTTCATGACGATGAACTATCATTCGCTGGAATGCAGCATGGAGATCGCCCGCCGGACGGGCCGGACGTTCGCCGGCTTCGGCAAGTCGGATTACGCCAGCGGCGTCTACTTCGAGCGCTACCTGGAGACGGACTACCGTCCGGCGACGGAGAAGGTGCGGGCGCTCTTCGCGGACATCGCGGTTCCTTCCCCCGCGGACTGGGCGCGGCTGAAGGCGGACGTGGCGGAGCACGGCCTATACCACGCGTACCGCCTGGCGATCGCGCCGACGCAAAGCATCTCGTACGTGCAGAATTCGACGAGCAGCGTCATGCCGATCGTCGAGCCGATCGAGACGCGGACGTACGCGAATTCCACGACGTATTATCCGATGCCGTTCTTGAGCAAGGACAATCTGTTCTATTACAAGTCGGCTTATCAGATGAACCAGCTCAAGGTGATCGACCTGATCGCCGAAATTCAAACGCACGTCGACCAAGGCATCTCGACGATCCTGCACGTCAACAGCGACGTCTCCACGCGGGAGCTGTCCCGGTACTACGTCTACGCCGCCAAGAAGGGGCTGAAGTCGCTCTACTATACGAGGACGAACATGCTGTCCGTCGAGAATTGCATCAGCTGCGCCGTCTGAGCGGCGAAGCCATACGCGCGTAACAAGGGAGAAGAGCCGCCATGTGTGCCATGAAAGCCGTTAATTGGAATCGCCCGGACGACGATTTCACGAGCCAGTTTTGGAATCAAAATATTATGCAGTTTTGGACCGACGACGAAATCCCGCTGTCCGACGACAAAATGTCCTGGATCGAGCTGAGCGGGGCGGAGCGCGAGACGTACATGAAGGCGCTCGGCGGCCTTACGCTGCTCGACACGGTGCAGGGCGGCGTCGGCATGCCGAAGATCCTCGAGCACGTCGACGGCTTGCAGCGCAAAGCCGTGCTCGGATTCATGGGGATGATGGAGCAAATCCACGCCAAGTCGTACAGCAGCATCTTCACGACGCTCGCGTCGACGGAGGAGATCGACGCCGTCTTTCGCTGGGTCGAGGAGAACCCCCGTCTGCAGGCGAAGGCGGAGCGGATCGCCGGGTATTACCGCACGATCGCGACGGGCAAGAGCCTTTATCTCGCGATGGCGGCCTCCGTGCTGCTGGAAAGCTACTTGTTCTACAGCGGCTTCTTCTATCCGCTCTATCTCGCGGGGCAGGGGAAAATGACGAGCAGCGGCGAAATCATCGACTTGATTCTGCGGGACGAAAGCATTCACGGCGTTTACGTCGGCGTGCTCGCGCAGGAGACGTTCGCGGCGCTCGGCGAGGCGGAGCGGGCGCAGGCGCAGGAAGAATTGCTCGGTCTGCTGCACGAGCTGCACGAGAACGAAATGCGCTACACCGAGGAATTGTACGGGGCGATCGGACTGGTCGACGAGGTGAAGACGTTCGTGCGCTACAACGCCAACAAGGCGCTGATGAACCTCGGCCTCGAGCCCGCTTTCCCGGACGAGGACATCAACCCGATCGTGTTCAACGGCATCAGCACGAAGACGAAGCAGCACGACTTCTTCTCCAAGAAGGGGAACGGCTACGTCCGGACGATTCACGTCGAGCCCTTGAACGACGCGGATTTCGTCTTCGAATGAAGGAAGCGCCGGCCATCGGTGCCCGGCAGGACTCCCGCGAGCGGTCGCGGGAGTTTTTCGGCGCGGCGCGCGAAGTTTCATCCGATCTTCATGATGCGGACGACCCGCCGTGGTAAGATGAATGAACAAGGAATATTTAAACTAAATCTAAATATAATGATTGCAGATGCAGCGAATAAGGAGGACGATTCGAATGACGCATTATTTTTCCGATGAGGCTTACGTGTTCTGGGACGATGTGCTGGAGGCGGTCGTCATTCGCTGGCATGCCATGGCGGAGATGGACCGGCTGAGCGCCGTCATGACCCGTGCGATCGAGCTGGCGAAGGCGAAGCGGGCGCGCAAAGTGCTCGTCGACACCCGCCATCTCGCCGGGCTGTCGCCGCAGGACGCGCGCCGGATGACCGAGGAATGGAGCGCCCGGCTCGCGGAAGCGGGCATTCGGTACGCGGCCGCCGCGTTGCCGGATTTCGCCAATCCGCTGATCACGACGAAGTCCGAGCATCGGAACGCGGTGACGGCGGAGCAGACCGAGCTGCTGCACCCGTTCCCGGAGCTGAATCAAGCGATCGCATGGCTATCGGGCATTCCCGCCTGAGCCGCGGCGGGGGCGCCGCTCGCTAAGCGGACGCATGGCGAAGCTTGCGCGGCGGACGCCGCGGCGCTGCTCTCGGCATGACGATGCCGTCGCGGCCGAAGCGGCGGCGCGGCGCTCTTGTTCGCCGACCGAAGACCGGTCAAAGGACGATCCGCCTACGCTAATGATGGCGCCTCGCCGCGCTACGAAAGAGCAGCCGAATTCGGCTGCTCTTTTTTTTGGCTAGACCTGGCGCGATTGCGATTGCCGTTGCCGCTGTCGCCGATCGAACACGCCAAAGCCCGCGTCGCAGTCCGGATCCGCGGCAGTATGGGAGGGGCGATACATGAGTCGCCGCCTTTTGTTCATAGTAAAGAATAGACCAGACCGTAACCGTAAGCCTCCTAAAGGAAATGATTTCGGTTTCCGGCCCGTGGTAGACGAACTATCCGGCGCTTGCGCTGCGTCTATATACATAGGACGCTTTCTTGCGAGGTACAAGATCAGGAATTGCAGTTCTCTTGACGATAAATACATAATTGTTTACTATGTTTACAAGCAATCCAAAACTAGTTTTCGGATTACCATCGATTCATTCGTTGATCTATATCAATTATGATATATATATATTTACTTTATTTTTAGTTCTCCCGATATGAACAAAGGAGTGGTTTCATGGACGCGTCGACATTCATCGGCTACGGCATCGCCGCCGTCGTCATCGTGCTGGTGATTTGGCTGAGATCCCGGGGGAAGCGCCGGCCGGTTCGGAACAACGGCATCGGCATGCTGATGCCCGTTTTCGTGCTGTTGGCCGCGTTCGGCTTCGGCATCAACGCGCTGACGCAGATTCCGGATCATCCGTTCCATATGCCGGCCGCCTGGGAGCTGCTGTGCGCCTTGCTGGTCGGCTGCGGCCTCGGGTCGATCATGCTGTACCATACCGGGTACGAGAAGCTGGCGGACGGGCTCGTGTACGCGAAGCCGAATAAAAATTTCAAATACGTCCTTATCGCGATCGTCGTCATTCGGATTGCGCTGTCGGAGTACTTCAAAGGGCTGGATTATACCGAATTCACGCTGCTGACGATGGTGCTGGCGTTCGCGTACGTAAGCGTGTGGCGAATCGGCAGCTTCGTCAAGTTCCGCCAGGCGCGGCTGACGGCGGCCGAATAAGGCTCCGAGTTGCCAAAGGGAGGGGGAAAGCGTCATGACGAACCCGCAAGCGACCTGCCGGCTGTGCGCCAGGATGAGCCTTGAGCGGACAAGCTGCGACCTGTACGGCCCCATGCTGCCGGAAGAGCTTGACGACGCGGGGCTCGGCCGCATGTGCGTCCGCCTCGGGCAATTCGTCCGGCGGCTGCATGGCGGGACGAGCGGGATCGGCCTTCCGCGGAGGAGCGGGTCCGACGTGGAGGCGGCGGATGAAGGCGGGATGGGCGGGAATCGGGTCTTTCGCGTGCTTCGCGGCATCCCGGTCGAGACGTGGGGCGAGTTGTTCCCGAACGCGAAGCCGCCTCGCGGGCACCCGCTTCAGGATGAAGAGGACCGGCATGAACAGGCCGGTCCCGGTGAGGACGGCGAAAAGAGGGCGGCGCCGCGCATCCCGCCGCGACGCCGATGAGCCGGTTCCGGAGGAGCCGATCCCGGACGAGACGTTCGTTACCGATCCGCCGCGAGATAGTCGCTGAGCACCGACGCGATCAGCCGGTGATCGCCGTCTCCGGGCAAGCCGCTTACGGCGATCGTGCCGATCGCGCCCGCGCCGCGCACGCGAATCGGAAATGCGCCGTTGTAGGGCGCATACATGGACGGATCGAGAAAATAGCGTTCGGCGACCGTCCGGCCCGATGCGCGCAGCTCGACTTCCAGCCGGTAGGAGCTGCAAAGGAAGCGCTCCGCGACGCGCGCTTTCCGCGCCGCCCAGTCGTCGTTATCGGCGGAGGTTCCCGGACAAGCGTAATGGAAGAGCTGCTGGGAACCTCTTCGGATGTCGATCGTCACGGCTTGTCCCGACGCCGTCGCCCGGTCGGCGAGCTCCAGTCCGAGCCGCAGGGCGGTGTCGTTCGTGAACGCGTCGAATTGCAGCTCGGCTTCTTCCCGCGCGAGCGCCTCGAGCAGCTCCGCGTCGTTCAGGCTTCCCTTCATAGCGCGATCCCGAGCTCCGCGGCGACCCCGGAGAGGTGGGAGGCCGCTTCGCGGTAGTCTTCGTTCGTCGACAGATGCTCGATCATCAGCGGCGTATCGGGATGCAGCCGGTTCAGTTCGGCCAGGAACGTCCGATAATCCAGCCGGCCCAGGCCCGGCCGCACTTCGTCCAGATGCACGGTCAAGCTTCCGCGCAGGAGGATGTCCTTGGCGTGGCAGTTGCGGATGTAAGGACCCAGCTTGGCGAAGAAGTCGCGGATGATGTCGCCGTTGCGGTAATAGGCGCGGGGGCTGCTGATGATGTTGACGGGATCGAAATGCACGCCGAAACCCGTCCGGTCGATCGATCGCACGAGCGACAGGTAAGCGTCCGCGGAATCGGGCAGGGCCCACGGCATCATTTCCAGCGCGAAGACCGTTCGCTCCGGCTTGACGGCGTCGATGATCTCGCGGACCGTATCCACGATCAGGGCGTAGGTGTCCTTGGTGAAATTGTCGGGGTCGGGACCGTCCCATTGTTCCCCGCGCGAGCCCGAGATGTTGACGCAGCAGCGCGCTCCGATTCGTTCGGCCAGCGCGAGCCGCCGTTTGCAATAGCCGACGGCCTTCCGTCTCGTCTCGTCGTCCCGGCTGACCGGGTTGCTCCAGGCGCCGACTTCGGCGATCAAGATGTCGTGCCGACGCGCCATCGCCATGTACGCATCGAGCTCGGAGTCGTCTTCATCGCCGCCGACCGGACATGTCGCCGCGCGGAAGCCGGCTTCCTTCAAGGCAATCGCCCAAGTCTCCGGATTTTGTTCGTTTACAAACACTTGACCGCCAAGACGCATCGTTATCCCATCCTTTGCGAGGAGTGTCATGTAGCAGGTGCCTTCAAACTGTGTCTAGCTTACCATAAACACGCGTTTATGCAAGAGTTTCCCTGTTAATAATATTCAAAATGCCTGTGAATGCCTGCCGTTATGCGAAATAGATTGACAATCGAGAAGCCGGATGTGTATCATTACCACGTAAACACGCGTTCATGATAAAGGATGGTTGGATGAAAAAAACGGACATCAACAGCACGGAGATCGCTCGGCTAGCCGGGGTTTCCAGAAGCACGGTAAGCCGGGTCATCAACAATTACGCCAATGTGCCCCCGGAGACGCGCGACAAAGTGTTGAAAGTGATCGAGGAACATAATTATTTCCCGAACGCCTCCGCCCAAGTGCTCGCCGGCAAGCGTTCGCGCACGATCGGGCTTTTCATGATCGAGCAGGGCAGGGTGTCCGGCGACATCTTGACCAACATGCTCATCGTAAGCGTCATCGAGCATGCGTCCGAATACGGCTACTACGTGCTGACCCATATTCTCCGCGACGCGAAGGATGCCGAGCTGGTCAAAGGGGTCCGGGAGATCTTCTATCAGCGCCGCATCGACGGCGGCATCTTCATCGGCGCGGACAATCCCGAGCCGTTCATCGAGGAACTGATCGCCGAAGGGTTCGCGATCGGCGTCGTCGATCAGGAGCTTCCGGAGCATCCGGAGCCGAACCGGATCGTGCTCAATTTCAACAACGATTCGGGCATGAAGCAGGCCGTGGCCTATTTGGCCGGGCTCGGCCATACGAACATCGGCATCATTAACGGCGACATGAAGCGGCTGTCGGGCGTGACCAAATTCGAGGGCTTCAAGATGGCGATGCGCATGTGCGGCCTTCAGGCGAACCCGAGATGGGTGCTCGACGGCGACTTTAACGAAGCGGGCGGGTACGAAGCGATCCAGACGCTGCTGGACCGGCGGGAGGATTTGCCGACGGCCATCGTGGCGGCCAACGACAGCGTGGCTTTCGGCGCCATCCGGGCGCTCAAGGAACGGGGCTTGCGCGTGCCCGACGATATCTCCATCATCGGCTTCGACGATCATGCCCTGAGCGAGAAGCATCACCCGGCCCTGACGACGATTCGCGTCGACCTCGGCGACATGCTGAAACGCATGACGGCGTACTTGATTACGAAAATCGAGCAGAAATCGCCCGGCGCGAAAGAAATCACGCTCGATTGCAGTCTGGTCGTCAGAGATTCGTGCCGGAGAGTTTGATCCGGCGCCGGTCGGGCGGATTCGTACGCCAACCACTGCGTCAAGCGCGTTATCGCGATTTCGCTCGACGCGCCAAAAAAGACTCGCGGCATCGCCGCGGGTCTTTTTGCGCTGCCGGCGCAAGCGAGGCAACCGGCGCGGGGCGCAACCGGGGCAACCGGCGCAACGCTGGCGCAAAGCCGGGGAGGTAAATCCGGCGCATGCGGCAATAAGCGGCGCCTGGCAGACGCCGAGCCGGTCCGGGTCGCGGGCCTATAGTTCCCGGATCCGGATGCCGCGCCACCTGCAGGCTGCGTTCGGCCCCCAGCGGGCGGCGCCCATGCCGGGATCGTTGTCGTGAATTTCGAAGGCGACGTGGCCTCTTACGCCCAGCAGCTCCCGGACCGCGGCGGCGTCGTAGGACGGATGCTGCAAGGCGGCCGCGTCCAGCTCGGCGACCTTCAGGCCGTTCACGTGGACGGTGATTCGCGGCGACGCCCCTTCCACGCGAATGCGGAACGTATTCCAATCGTCCCATTTCCAGACGGACAGAAAGTCCTCGCCGGAAGCGGCGTAGTCCAGAATCGCCGGCTTGTCGGACGTGAGCGGCTCGATGGAAGCCGCGGGATCTTCCAGCTGCAGCCCGACCGGCTTGCCATGTTCGTCGTATACGGCGTCCAGGGTAAACGAAATGCCGTGAAAGCCGCCGATGCCGTTGCCGTACAGGCCGCCGATATTTCCGGAACGGCGATGATCGAGCAAGATCTGGAAGCCTTGCGAGCCCAACGCGGAAGCGCGCACGAGAATGCCGGTATCCGCGGGCCAGTCGGGCCGTGCTTCCGCTTCCAATTCGAAATCGCCGTACAGGCCGTCGCTGACCAGATAACCGCCGTATCCGCATCCGGGCGGATCCTGCCGGCCCGCGATCGCGCCGTCCTCGACCGTCCACTTGCCCGACGTCGCCGCTGCCTTCTTGTAAGCTTCGGCGCCTTTGTCCGGGCCGGGTCCGCCGGGGTAGCGGGGGACGGGCAGGCGCGGGACGGCATGCCAGCCCGCAAGCGTGCGGCCGTCGAACAATGGGCGAAACCCTTCGTCGTTCGTCATCAGGTTGACCTCCTTGCCGCATGGCTGCTTTTCGGAACGACGCGCGTGTTCGAAACGGCGAACGCGGACAGCGCCCGATTGGGAGAAGTTTCAAGTCATTATATAATATAAACGCGTGTTTATTCAATTCAAATTTCTGAATCGGTCCGAATGTTTTGGGAAAACCTTATAATTTAGAGATTGACAGCGTTTTTATTCGTTGTGTATGATGGGCTCGTGGACACGTGTTTATGCCAAATGCGTAAATTGCTGCCAACCCTGTCATTGAGTTCGGCCTGTTCCATAGTCCGGATAAGAAGGGGAGCAACCGGAACGGGCGTGGTGGAAATGCTTGTTTTTCGGCGTGTTTCCGGCATTTTAGCCTGCCTGGCAGCAAATTCGATCGTAGAACAGGGCTTGGTTTTCGCGTAAATAGGGGGTCCTGTATCACTGGAAATAAACGCGTGTTTATGGACATTTTGGGCAAAGAAAGGAGACGGCGGCCGGAAGCAAGCGCAGCTGCAGCGCCGGCGATAGGATTCAGTCAAGATCGCATAGACGATAAGGAGGAGTTGTACGTGAAGAAGAGGAGACCCGGAGGCGTCTTACCGCACGTTCTGGCAGGCTTGCTCATGGTGTTGGCTCTCTCCGCTTGTGAAACCGCTGACAATTCCGGCGCGGGGACGGGGGCGGAGGGCGCGCAAGAGAACGCGGGAAGCGCCGACGCCGGCATGGATCCCGCGAATCCGACGGCCCCTTACGGCAAGCCGGTCACGATGTCGTGGGCCGTGCAAACGGCGGCCGCTTCCAAGCTGCTGGACGGCGATACGTGGGAGGACAACCGGTGGAGCCAGTTGATCAAGGACAAACTCAACATCGATCTGAAGGTGGCTTTCTCCGCCGACAGCAGCACCGACGCGTATAAAAACAAGCTCAACGCCGTCATCGCTTCCGGCGACCTGCCCGACGTGTTCAAGACGCAGGACGCGAACGTCTTCCTGCAGCTGGCGCAGAGCGGGCAGCTGGCCGATTTGACCGACGTCTTCGACAAGTACGCTTCGGATTCGCTCAAAGCGTACAAGGAGCGGTTCGCCGATTCGTTCGCCGGCGCCACCATCGACGGCAAGCTGTACGCCATCCCGCGCATGAACGACAACTTCCACGAAGCGCAGTTTTTGTGGATCCGGGAGGATTGGCTGAAGAACACCCACTCGGAGCCGCCGAAGACGGTCGAGGAGATGGTCGCGCTGGCCGAGAAGTTCGCGACCGGCGACCCGGACGGCAACGGCATCGACGGCGACACGTACGGGCTCGCCCTCAACAAGGATCTCATCCGCCAGAATCACGGCAGCATCCTCGGCCTCGTGTCCGCGTTCGGCGTTCCGGGCAGGGACGAGAGCATGTTCTACCGCGACGAGAACGGCAAGATGACGTTCAGCTGGATCCAGCCGAACACGAAGAAGGCGCTCGCCGTGCTCGCCGACATGTACAAGAAGGGCTTCATCAATAAAGAATTCACGTCCAAGAACGAGTCGGCGCTCGTCGAGGACATCACGAGCGGCAAGATCGGGATGGCGTACGGCAGCAACTGGGGAACCTGGTACCCCTACAACAACGTGTACAAGAAGGACGGCGTCATCGTGCATCCGTACGCGATCCCGACGGAAGCGGGCTACGACTACAAAATCGGCATCGAGAGCAATGCCGTCGGCCAGATGACGATGGTCAGCGCCGGCTACAAGCATCCCGAAGCGGCGATCAAAATCCTCGACTTGTACGACCAAACCGTGAATTACTCGTCGAAGGACGATTATCTCAAGTACTGGGCCGACGAGCAGTACCGCCTGTCCCCCCTCTATATCGACCAACCGGGCGAGGTGTACGCGGCCGATCTGCTGAAGGCGTTCGACAAAGGCTCCTCCGACGGCCTCGCGCCGGCCGCGAAGCCGCTGTACGACTATATCAAAGGCTTCGAGGACGGCTCGCTCGCCAAGGACGACAACGCGTTCGGCACGTGGGGCCAGATGTCCAAATCGGGCTCGCTGCCCATCGTCCTGAACAGATACATGCCCGATAACGCGATCGTCCAGAGCATTCTGGGCATTCAGCGACCGGAAACGTGGCTGACGAACGTGGCGTCGCTCGATACCTTGACGATTACGGCCTTTACCGACATCATCACCGGCGCCAAGCCCGTCGATTCCTTCGACGGCTTCGTGCAGCAGTGGCTGAAAGCGGGCGGCCAGCAGACGCTCGACGAGCTGGATCGGATGTATCCGGCGAAATAGTTCCCACCCGATGGCGAAGCGCGGCCGCCGGCCGGACGTTCGGCCGGCGCCGCGGCGGCCGCGCTTCGCTTACCCTACCAAAGGCGGTGGCAAGGATGTTCGCGAGCCTGAAACGAAAAGACAAGCTGATGCGGGAGCTGCCGCTCTACGCCATGCTGCTTCCCGCCGTCGTGCTGGTGGCCGTCTACAGCTACGGCTCCATGGCCGGCGTCGTGATCGCGTTCCAGAAATTCATCCCGGCGAAAGGGCTGTTCGGCCCCCAGCAGTGGGTCGGATTCAAAAACTTCGATACGCTGTTTTCCATGCCCAACATCGGGCCGGTCATCCGCAATACGGTCGTGATCGCCCTCTCCAAAATGATCGCGGGCGTCGTCGTGCCGGTCGCGTTCGCGCTGCTGCTGAACGAAGTCCGGAGCCTGCTCGCCAAGCGCGTCTTCCAGACGCTGGTTTATCTGCCGCATTTCTTGTCGTGGGTCATCCTGTCCGGCATTCTGATCAACCTGCTGTCGCCGAGCGAAGGGATCGTGAACGTTCTGCTGGCCAAGCTCGGCATCGAGCCGATCTTCTTCCTCGGCAATCCGGACGCGTTCCCGGCCACGATGGTCGTCGCGGACATCTGGAAGAGCTTCGGCTTCGGCTCGGTCATCTACCTGGCGGCGCTGACGGGCATCGATCCCGCGCTGTACGAGGCCGCGGTCATCGACGGCGCGAACCGCTGGCGTCAAACCTGGCATATCACCCTGCCCGGCATCGCCTCGATCGTCGTCCTGATGAGCGTGCTCGGCCTCGCCAACATCCTGAACGGCGGCTTCGACCAGATCTATAACATGTACAGTCCCGTGGTGTATTCCACCGGCGATATTCTGGACACGTTCGTGTTCCGGCTCGGCATCGAGCAGGCGCAATATTCGCTGTCCACGGCCGCGGGCCTGTTCAAATCCGGCGTCTCGCTCGTCTTCATCGTGGCGTCCTACTACTTGGCCGACAAATTCACCGGCTACAAAGTCTTCTGACGGAGGACAGGACTATGAGAATCAAGGCTTCGGTGCCGCGCAGGCTGTTCCTGGCGGCCAACCTGGTATTTTTGCTCGTCGTCGCGCTGCTGTGCATCGCGCCTTTCATTAATTTGCTCGCGGTATCGTTCTCCGACAAGACCGCGGTCGCGGCGGGCGAGGTGACGTTCTTCCCGGTCGGCTTCACGACGGTCTCGTACGAGTTTATCACGAATACGTCGAAGTTCTTCATGTCGCTGCTGGTTTCGCTGCGCCGGACGGCGCTCGGCGTGCCGATCAACCTCCTGCTGATCATCCTGACCGCGTACCCCCTGTCCAAGTCGAGGACGGATTTCAGGCCGCGCAGCCTGTTCTCCTGGTTCTTCGTCGTGACCATCCTGTTCAACGCCGGCCTGATCCCGACCTACATGGTCGTGAAGAGCACCGGACTGATCGACTCCGTCTGGTCGCTCGTGCTGCCCGGAGCGCTTCCCGTGTTCAGCATGCTGGTCGTCATGAACTACATGCGCAGCCTGCCGAAGGAATTGCTGGAGGCGGCCTACATCGACGGCGCGGGCCATGTGCAGACGCTGCTCCGGGTCGTGCTGCCGGTCTCGGCGCCGACGATCGCGACCGTCACGCTGTTCGCGTTCGTCGATCATTGGAACAGCTGGTTCGACGGGATGATCTATATGAACCAGATCGAGAAGTATCCGCTCCAGACGTACCTGCAGACCGTCGTCGTGAATCCGGAGGAATTCATTCGCAACAATACCGACCTGAGCGGCAATTTGTCCAAGTACCTGTCGCTCGTGAGCGCGCGGACGACCGGGGCGGCGCAAATGTTCCTCGCGATGATCCCGATTCTGTGCATCTATCCGTACCTGCAGAAGTATTTCACGACCGGGCTCGTGATGGGGAGCGTCAAAGAATAAGCGAAGGGAGCAAGACGATGAACGTATTCGTAACGGGAGGGACCGGCTTCATCGGTTCGTACGTCGTCAAGGAGTTGCTGGCGCACGGCCACGAGCTGACGCTGCTGGCGCGGAACGTCGGCAAGGTGCCGGCCTTCGTCAATCACGACCGCATCCGGCTGGTCGCCGGTTCCATGGATGATGCCGATGTCATGGCATCGGCGCTCGCGGGGCAGGACGCCTGCGTGCACGTCGCGCTCGCGTGGCTGGACGGGACGGCCATGGACAACATGACGCGCGAAACGATGCCCTCCGTCCGGTTGTTCCAGCTGGCGGCGGAGGCCGGCGTGCGCAAAATCATCTTCACCTCGTCGATCGCCAGCTTCGGCTCGGCCCCCCACGACGACAGGGGCTATATCAAGCCGGCGTCCTATTACGGCGCCGCCAAGGCCGCGACGGAAGCGTATCTCCTCGCGATCGCCGCGCAGTACGGGATTCAGGCGAATATCGTCCGGCCGGGCTACACGTTCGGCAATCCTTGCGTGGAAGGCGGGCCGCTTTATCCCGACCTGAAGCTGGTCCGGATGGTGCGGAGCGCGCTGGCCGGCGAGGACATGACCTTCGTCCGGAACGACGGCACGCAGTTCATCTGGGCGGGCGATCTCGCGAAGGTGTACGCCGAGCTGCTTCATTCGGATACGCTGAACCGCGGCTACTACACGTCCGTCAGCACCGAGTTCCGGACGTGGGCGCAAATCGCGGGCATGGCGGTCGAGCTGCTCGGTTCCGGCAGCCGGATCGCGCTGGAGGACAAGGGCCGTCCCGAGCAGCCCGGGGAGCGGCCGATCGACGTGTCCCGCATCGAGGAAACGTTCGGATTCGCGTTCAAGGCGGACGAACGGATGGCGGAGCATCTGCGCTACTTAAGCACGTTGGAAGCGAAGGCGGGCGCGTAAGCCCGCGGCAGACCGAAAGGATGGGATAGGCCATGGAAAATCAGATCGGCTTCGAAGGATTCATTCAAATCGCGATCGTCGTGGACGACATTGGGAAAGCCGCCGAGACGTGGGCGAATTTGTTCGGCGTGCCCGTGCCGGAGATCCGCGTCCAGCTTCCTTCGCATAATCCGGACTTGACGTATCGCGGCCAGCCGGCGTATTACGGCCTCAAGCTGGCGGTGATCCGGGCCGGCGGCTTCGTCATCGAGCTTCACGAGCCGGACGAACGCCCCAGCACGTTCCGGGAGTTTCTGGACAAACACGGCAACGGCGTGCACCACCTCGGCTTTCAAGTCGGGGAGCGGCGGGACGCCGTCGTCGGCGAGCTGGAGAAGATGGGCTACGCGATGCGGACGATCGGTTATTACCCCGGCAGCAGCTGGACGATCGTCGACAGCGAGGACGACTTGGGCGTGAACCTGAATATCAAGCCCCGCGCATAGCCGGCTTGCAACGGAAGACGAAACCGAAGGAGACGGGACAATGAAACGACCGAACGAGCCGCAGCGCGTGACCAGCATATTGGAAACGGTCGACGTACGGACCGGCGAACGCGTCGCGCTGGCCGAATTCGACGAACGGATCGAAGCGCCGAACTGGACGCGGGACGGGAAGCTTCTCTATAACGGCCAAGGCCGCCTCTTCGCGTTCGATCTCGCGACGCGCGAAGCGTCGCCGATCGACTCCGGCTATGCGGACCGGTGCAATAACGACCATGTGCTCTCGCCCGACCACGAGCGTCTGGCGGTCAGCCATCATACCCGCGAGGACGGGCGGTCCCGCATCTACGTCCTGCCGGCGGGGGGCGGCGAGCCCGCGCTCATCACGCCGCTGGCGCCCAGCTATCTCCATGGCTGGTCGCCCGACGGGCGCACGCTCGCCTACTGCGGAGAGCGGAACGGCGAGTACGATATTTACACAATTCCGGCAAGCGGCGGCGTGGAAACGCGGCTGACGGACGCGCCCGGCCTGAACGACGGGCCCGAATATTCCCCGGACGGCCGGCATATCTGGTTCAATTCGGTGCGGACGGGGCTTATGCAGCTGTGGCGCATGAACGCGGACGGAAGCGACCAAGCGCAAATGACGTTCGACGACGACAGCAACAGCTGGTTTCCGCACGTATCCCCGGACGGCCGGACGATCGCGTATCTCGCATACCGCAAGGGCGACGTCGCCCCGGGCGAGCATCCCGCGAACAAGGACGTCGAAATCCGGCTCATGCCGAGCGCCGGCGGCGCATACCGCACGCTGGTCGGCTTGTTCGGCGGCCAAGGCACGCTCAACGTCCATTCCTGGTCGCCCGACGGCGGCCGGCTGGCGTTCGTCAGCTACCGGCTCGGCGAATAGCGCCGATTCGGCGGCGGACGTCCCGATAACGAAAAGGAGGACTAACATGGAGAAGGCCATTTTGGGAGCGCCGTTCGTCTGTCAGATCGCAATGATCGTGCGCGACGCGCAGAAGGCGGCAAGCCGGTTCGCGGAGCTGCTCAACGTTCCGGTTCCGCAGGTCGTGACGGCCAACGCGGACGGCAGCGATACGGTCACGTACATGGGCCGGCCGACGGAAGGAAGGGTGAAGCTGGCATTCTTTCATCTGGATAACGTGGTCGTGGAATTCATCGAGCCGACCGAGGATCCGACGACCTGGAAGGACTTCCTGGCGGAGAAAGGACCGGGCGTGCATCACATCGCCTTCAAGGCCAAGAACCGGATGCTCGAAACCGCGGCCGAGCTGGAGCGATTCGGCTATCCGCTCATCCAGCACGGCGATAAGTACGCCTACCTGGAAAGCACCGAGGAGCTGGGCGTCATCCTCGAGCTGCTCGACATCGATTAAGGCTTGACGGCATTCCGCCCGAGACCGGCCAAGGCGAGAAAGGCCGTTTAGCGAAAACGAACGCCCGCGGACTGCGTCCGCGGGCGTTTTTTGCTTGTGGTAGGGTGACGATTCGGGTTGATGTGCCTTGCGGTTATGCGCGTATCGGGCGCAAGGCGGGCGGTTTCGCGCCTTAGCGGCCTTCCACGGCCGCCTTGATCGCGGCGAGCGGCAGCTTCGGCTTGCGGTCGTAGGTCAAGAGCCCGTTCAGCTCCTGTTCCACGTCCGTCAGCTGCGTGTAGCAGAAGCCCTGCACGACGCCGGCCAGATACATCGGCTGCACGACGTCGCGCAGCCGCTTCAGGAAGTCATCGTCGTCGGCCGCCGCGGAATAGCCCCAGCCGTCGCGTTCGCTCTTATTATAGAAGATGCCGCCGAATTCCGAGACGAGAATCGGCTGGCCTTCGTACGGATAGCCTTCCACGGCGAGCACGCGGTTGGCCGGCATCGCCGAGACGGCCTTCTCCGCCGTGCTGTAGCGGTCCATCAGCACCTCGCGGCGCCATTCGTAATCGTGAATGTTGAAGAGATCCGTCTTGACGAGCTCCCAGCCGTCGTTGGAGACGACGGGGCGCATCTCGTCGAGCGACTTGGTGAGATGGTACATGGCCATCGCGTGCTGCTGCTGCAGCTTGTCGACGGGAACGTTCGGCACGCCCCAGCTTTCGTTGATCGGCACCCAAGCGATAATCGACGGGTGGTTGTAGTCGCGGTCCACGGATTCGATCCATTCGTTCGTGAAGCGGCGCACGTACTCGTCGCTGTACTCGAACGCGTTCGCCGCTTCGCTCCACACGGCGAGGCCGAGCTTGTCGCACCAATACAGCCAGCGCGGATCCTCGAGCTTCTGGTGCTTGCGCGCGCCGTTGAAGCCCATGGCCTTCGTCAGCTCGACGTCGCGCTTGATCGCCTCGTCGCTCGGCGGGGTCAGCACGCCGTCCGGAAAATAACCCTGGTCCAGCACCATGCGCAAGTAATACGGCCGGTTGTTCAGGCACAGCTTGCCGCCGGCGATCGATACCTTCCGCATTCCGAAGTAGCTGTGCACCTCGTCGAGCACGCTATCGCCGTCGAGCAGCGTGAACGCGACGTCGTACAGATGCGGATGCTCCGGGCTCCAGTAACCGCCGATCTTCAGCTCGCTCAAGTCCTCGATGCCGATCGCGCGGACGGCGGAGGAGCGGCCGGCGCGGACCGAGAACACGTCCTCGGCGACGGGCTGCCCTTCATACGTGATGCTTGCCTTGACGCGGAGAGCGGCATCGGCTTGGGCGCCCGCGACGAAGGCGGCGACGCGGATCTCGTGCCGGTCGATGTCCGGCGTCATCTTGACCTTGTCGAGGCGAACCGGGGACACGGCTTCCAGCCAGACGGTCTGCCAAATGCCGGTCGTCCGGGTATAGAAGATGCTGGCGGATTCCCGCAGCCAGTATTGCTTGCCGCGCGGAAGCGTCAAATCCTTGCTGTAGTCGGCGGCCTTGACGACGAGCACGTTGCCCTCGGCTTTCAAGGCGTCCGTGATGTCCGCGCGGAAAGGCGTATGTCCGCCTTCGTGCGTCGCGACCAGGATGCCGTTGACCCAGACGGAGGCCTCGTAGTCGACGGCGCCGAAATGCAGCAGCGTCCGTTTGCCCGCGAAGGACGCCGGCACGTTCAAGGCGGTGCGGTACCAGACGGTATCGTGAAAATCGGTATCGCCGATGCCGCTCAGCTTGCTCTGGTAGGCGAAAGGCACGCGGATGCGCTTCGAGAACGCCTGCTGCCCGAGGTGCCAGCCGGCAGCGGCGCCCGCTTGCTCGTCGTCGAACTCGAATTCCCATTCCCCGTTCAAATTCAACCAGTCGTTCCTCATGAATTGCGGACGCGGATGCTCCGCGCGCAGCTGTTCTGCCATCTGCATGTCCTCCCATTTAATTAACTATGAGATTAATAAAATAACTGTCTTTCAAGACTCGACCCCATTATGCCTTGCCGCGGACGAGTTCGTCAATGATAAGTTGATTAATTAACCTATGGGTTATATAATGAGGCAATCATTGCGAAGGAACGAGGCTGCCTGATGAACTTTCGCGTCACGACCGCCAACATGGCGCTGCTGGAGTGCTTCGCGTCGGAAACCCGCGTCCGCATCATCGAGCTGCTGGACGCCGCGCCGCGCAGCATCAAAGAGCTGGCCGCTTCGCTCGGCATCTCCTCCGCCATCGTCACGAAGCATATCCAGAAGCTGGAGAGCGCCGGCATCGTCGGCACGGAGAGCATCTCGGGGACGCGGGGCCGCCTGAAGGTGTGCCGGCTGCTGCCGGACGCCGTGACGCTGCAGCTGCGCGCGCCGGCCGCCCGCGACGCCAGCCGGTACGACGTCTCGATTCCGGTCGGCCAATATACCGATTTCAAGGTCAAGCCGACCTGCGGCCTGGCGTCGGAGACGTCGATGATCGGCATCGTGGACGACCCCCGGTACTTCTGGGATCCGGAGCACGTGAAAGCGAAGATGCTCTGGTTCGGCAGCGGCTACGTGGAGTACCGCGTGCCGAATTATTTGGTCGGCGGGCAGACGGTGTCGAGCGTGACGATCTCGATGGAGATCTGTTCGGAGGCGCCGGGCTACAACGAGCGCTGGCCCTCCGACATCACCTTCGGCATCAACGGGCGCGAGCTCGGCACGTGGACCTGCCCCGGCGACTTCGGCGCCCAGAAGGGCGTGTTCACGCCGGATTGGTGGTACCACGGCACGCAGCACGGGCTGCTCAAGACGATCGCGATCCGCCGGGACGGCACGTTCCTCGACGGCATCCGGCTATCCGCGCTGACGCCGTCCGATTTGGGCATCCGGCCGAACGAAGAGCTCCGGCTGCGCATCGCCTGCCCCGAGACGGCGGTCCACTGCGGCGGCGTCAGCCTGCTCGGCCGCCAATTCGGCCATTACGATCAGGACATCGAGGTCGCGATCACGTACGAGCGCCCTGACGAGAGGTTGAACGAACCGGCCGAATAGGCCGGTTCGTTTTAGCTCGGAAGCACTTGAAGGTTCATGCGCATGGAACGGCCCGGGATAAGTGAAAAATCGTTTCCGATTTTTGGACAAGTTGGTATACTGGAAGCGGTCTGTACCATGCATGACATACGGGAGGAGCACGATGTCGTCCGATAGCGTAATGAGTTTGAAATACGAGCTTACGTTCCAAGATTACCATCATTTTATCGGTTATCACGGCAGGCGGAGACGCATAATCGAGGCTTGTTTCTTTGGTCTTTTTTTCGTAGCGGCGACGTTAGCGTTCGGCTCTGACATGAAAGAACTCGCCTATCTCATTCCGATCGGAATTCTGCTTAGTATCGTGCTTTACGCCCTGGCCATGCTGGTTCGTTATATCAAGGCCAAGCGCGCTTACGACAGCAATAAACTGATTCAGAAGGTACAGGAAATTCAGTTCTCGGAACGCGGAATCAAGGTTGACACGGAGAACGGCCATTCGCTCATCGAGTGGGACGATATTTATAAAGTGACGGAATCGCATCGGATGTTTGCCGTGTTTACCTCGCGTCTTCAGGGAGTGGTCATTCCGAAACGACTCGTGGACGCCGATCGGCTGCGCGACATCTTCAAAGCCAACATGGAACCGAAGAAAGTAAAGCGTCTCGGGTAATCCCTGAAAACTGCAATCGGTCATTAACATTCAAGCCGCGCAATGCGCGGCTTTTTTGTATGTCATTTTTGCTGCCGCGGAAAAATCGCTTTCATGCGTTCTTCGCCGATCGTGTCATCTCTGCGTTCGGCCGGCTGCGTACGTCCGTTGATTGGCCAAACTTGCTGTCGACGGCCGGCTGGCCGGAAACGGCAGCAAAAACGACATATGGCGGGGTTGCTGCGTTCGATTGTCAATCACGCTCCGGGCTTGGCATATAACGCTTTCACTCGGATGGCGGAAACGACATATTTACAGCCGCTTCCGCAAACGGCTATCGTGGAGGATGTCAAGGTCAGCTAAGCTTCCATCAACCTACGGGAATCGCGGCTAGCGACACCACAATCCAAGAAGGGAGTGATTCCATGCAGAACACGGAAGCGGTTCCCGCAAGCGCCCCCGCTCCCCGAACGCGGACGGCGGGACGGCGTTGGCGAAGCATCGCCCGCAACTGGGAGCTGTACGTCTTCGTGGCGCCGGCGTTCTTCTATTTCCTTATTTTCTCCTACGGCCCGATGTACGGCATCCAAATCGCGTTCAAAAATTACGTGCCGACCAAGGGCATCTTCGGCAGCGCATGGACCGGCTTCGATCATTTCGTCCGTTTCTTCCATTCCTATTATTTCTGGGACTTGATCTGGAACACGCTGAGCATCAGCCTGTACGAGCTGGCCGTCGGCTTCCCGATTCCGATCATCTTGGCGCTCGCCTTCAACGAGGTGCGGACGGGCTTCTTCAAGAAGCTGGCCCAGACGGTGACGTACGCGCCGCATTTCATTTCGGTCGTCGTCATGGCCGGGATGATCATCACCTTCCTGACCCCGTCGACCGGCATGGTCGTCCGCCTGATCGAAGCGCTCGGATTCGGCAGTCCCGAATTTCTGACCGATCCGCGCTGGTTCAAGACGATGTACGTCCTGTCGGGCGTCTGGCAGAGCGCCGGCTGGGGAACGATCATCTATCTCGCGGCGCTGTCGGGCGTCGATCCGGGACTGCACGAAGCGGCCGTCATCGACGGGGCCTCGCGCTTCCAGCGCGTGCGCCACATCAACGTTCCGACGCTCGTCCCGACGATGACCATCCTGCTCATCCTGAACATGGGGAGCCTGTTCGGCGTCGGCTTCGAGAAGATCCTGCTGCTGCAAAACCCGCTGAACATGGATTCGTCGGACGTCATCTCGACGTTCGTCTACCGCTCGGGCCTCGTGGACGCCCAGTACAGCTTCTCGACGGCGATCGGCCTCTTCAATTCGGTCGTCAACGCCGTGATGCTCGTCCTCGTGAATCAGATCGTCCGCCGGACGAGCGAGAACAGTTTGTGGTAGGAGGAGGTTGCCCATGTTAACGGGCGTGAAAGAAACCGGGCGCGACAAGGCGTTCCTCGCGTTCAATTACTTGTATGTCTTCCTGGCGTTCCTCGTCGTGCTTTACCCCGTGGCGTACATCGTCAGCGCGTCCGTCAGCGATCCGAAGCTCGTCGCTTCCGGCGACATGTGGCTCTGGCCGAAAGGCTTCACGTTCGACGGGTACGAGCGGGTGTTCCAGAATCGGAACATCTGGATCGGCTACGGCAACACGATTCTGTATACGGTCGTGGGCACCGCGATCAACCTGGCGGTCACGCTGCCGGCCGCCTATGCGCTAAGCCGCAAGGATTTCGTCGGCCGTCAATTCTTTACCGGGATGTTCATGGTCACGATGTTTTTCGGCGGCGGCCTCGTGCCGACCTACCTGCTCGTGAAAGGGCTGGGCATGGTCGACACGATGTGGGCGATCGTCGTGCCGTCGGCCGCGTCGATTTGGAACATTATCGTCTCCCGCACTTTCTTCCAAAGCTCCATCCCGCGGGAGCTGCAGGAAGCTGCCCAAATCGACGGGGCCTCGAACTGGCGGCTGTTCCTGACCGTCGTGCTGCCCTTGTCGATGCCGATCATCGCGGTCATGGCGCTGTTCTACGGAGTTGGCAACTGGAATAGCTACTTCTCCGCGCTCATCTATTTGAACGACAACGCCAAGTATCCGCTGCAGCTCGTGCTGCGCCAAATCCTCGTGCTGCAGGAGATGAGCGCCCAGGGCGGCGCCGCGCTTGACGCGTCGACGGCTTCGGCGCTGAACAGCAAGGCGGAAATCGCGGCCCTGGTCCGATACGCCGTCATCATCGTGGCGACCGTGCCGGTCATTCTGGTGTACCCGTTTCTACAGCGGTATTTCGTGCAGGGTGTTATGATTGGCTCTATCAAGGGTTGATCTGGCCATAACCAATTTGAAGGGGGATGTTCGAATGAAAAAGCTACGCAAGGCTTCATCCGTCCTGGTCGGCCTGACCTTGACGGCATCCGTGTTGGCGGCTTGCGGCTCGGCGAACGACAACGAGGGGGCCGCTTCCGATTCGGGCGGCGCGGCGAACGGGAACGGCGCCGCAGCCTCGAACGGCGCTGCCGACGGCGCGGCGAACGGGAACGGCGCAGGGAACGCGGAGGGCGTGAAGAAGGACGGCTTCCCGATCGTCGCCAAGCCGCTGACGCTCACGATGATGTCGCAGGACGCGGGCGTCGCGGATTGGAAGCAGATGCCCGTCCTGCAGGAGATGGAGAAGCTGACCGGCATCGCGTTCGACTACCAGCTCGCGCCGATCGACAGCTTCGCCGCCAAGAAGAACCTGGTGTTCGCGAGCGGCGATCTGCCGGACGTGTTCTACGGCGCCGATCTGAAGCCCGCGGAGCAGGTCACGTACGGCTCGCAAGGCGTGCTCATTCCGCTGGAGAAGTATATCGACGAAGGCTACGCGCCGAACCTGAAAAAGATTTTCGACGAGCATCCGGACATCCGCAAATCGTTCACGACGCCGGACGGCCATATGTACGCGCTGCCCAACATCGACCTCTCCGCGGTCTGGTACCGCAGCCCGATGTGGTACAACGGCAAATTCCTGAAGGCGCTGAACGTGACCGAGCTGCCGAAGACGACGGACGAGCTGTACGCCTTCCTGAAGCGCGTCAAGGACGAGGATCCGAACGGCAACGGCAAGCCGGACGAAGTGCCGCTCACGTCGGTCAAGCTGGACGATCTGCGGATGTTCTTCCTCGGCTTCTGGGGCATCTACGACGAAGCCGTCTACGCGGACAAGGCGGGCAAGGTGCATTACACGCCGCAGGAGGAAGGCTATAAGGGCTATCTGACGTTCATGAACCGCCTGTGGAAGGACGAGCTGCTCGATCACGAGACGTTCTCCCAGACGCCCGAGCAAAAGAAGGCGAAGGGCCAGAACAACCAGATCGCGCTGTTCAACGACTGGTTCCCGTACTTCACGCTCGGCGGCGAGGCGAGCGGCGACAATCCGATGATGCAGCCGGTCAAGAGCGAGGTGCCGGATTCCCCGGTCTACGGCATGCACCCGGGCATATCCGCCAACGGCACGTTCGCGATCACGAGCAAGAACCCCGCGCCGGAAGCGACGATGCGCTGGATCGACTACCAGTACGGCTACGACGGGGCGACGCTGTTCAGCCAAGGACCGGAGAACACGCTGTGGAAGTATAAGGACGAGGCGGCGCACGAGAAGGAGTGGCTGCCGGTTCCGGGCGGCGGAGACCGCGAGGAATACCGCGGCAAGATGACCCCGAATTACGGCATCCTGACGCCGGGCATGAGCTCGAGCGAGCTGACGAAGGGGCTGCGGAGCGAGTTCGACGACTGGATCGACAAGGAGAACGCGGCGAAGCTGAAGCCGATCGGCAAGGCGCCGTTCCCGAACGTGTACCTGACGAACGACGAGCAGACGGAAGCGACGACGCTGCTGTCCGATCTCGACACGTACGTGCAGCAGATGGAAGCGAAGTTCGTCACGGGCCAGGAGCCGCTCTCCAATTGGGACAAATATATCGCCCAGATCAAGAAGATGGGCGGCGACCGGATCGCGGAGCTCTATCAAGACGCCTACGACCGCTGGAACACGGGGAAATAATCCCCGTCCGGCGGCGCGCGGACGCAAAACACGCCCGGCCGCTGCGGCCGGGCGTTCGCATCTTCGGATAACGGGCGGGCGTCTACGCCTCCTCCAGATCCGCGGCCGCTTCCGCCGCGCCCGCGGCGGCGAACTGCTTCCGGTACTGGCCGGGGGTATAGCCGGTTTCCTTCTTGAACTTGCGGATAAAGTTCGGCGCGTCCACGTAGCCGACCTTCTGAATAATGTCCTTGAGCGGGTTGCACGTCGTCGCGAGCTCGCGCATGACCTGCTCCAGCCGCCGCTGCCACACGTACTGGACGAAATTGAGCCCCGTTTTCTCCTTGAAGGACCGGCTGAGGTGGGACGGCGAGATGCCGAACTCGAAGGCGACCGCCTCGAGGCTCAGGCTCGCGTCGGCATAACGGAGGTCCAGATGCGCGGCGATCCGGTCGATGACCGTCTGCTCTTCCTTCCGGTTGCTCTGCTCGACCAGCCGGCACAATCGGGCCGCCAAGTCCAGCAGGCCGCGTTCCAGCTCGTCCGTGGACTTGCCGTACAGCATGTTCGGCGAGACGTCCTGCAGCAGGCGGTGATGGCCGAGCTCGGAGGCGGTCTTCAGAATCGTATTCAACACGTCGAGGCACATGCACCGCGTGAGCAGCGCCGAAAGCCCGGACGCCTGCAGGCTCCGGAACGCGTCCCGGATCATTTGGGCGGCGATGTCGTCGTTGCCCTGCTTCAGGCTTTGGGCGAGTTTCATCAGCGTGTTGGAAGGAATCCAGACCGCCTGCTCCGAAGGGTAAGAGAGCTTCTCGAAATACGTGACGGTGCCGCTGCCGGACGAGACCCGCAGCTCGAACGCCGAGCAGGCTTCGATGAACGACTGGTTCAGCTGATCGGGACCGGCGTAGCACGTGCCGACGCCGACGACGGGGATGAAGTCGAGCGCTTCCAGCATCGTGCTTCGCACGGCTTCGACGATGCGCCGGACCTGCTCGAACTCTTCCGTCCCGGCGACGGGGTCGAAGCCGATCATCAGGCCGAATTGATCGAGCTGCGACAGCTCGACGCCATAGCCCTCGGCGTTCAGCTCCGGGAATTCCAGCTGCGCGAGCAGCTCGGCCATCTCCTGGCGCTCGGCTCTGCCGAGCTCGCCGCTCTCCTCCCAGCCGGCCGCGATGACGAAGTGGCGGGCCCGGTCGAACGACAGGCCGAACGCTTCCTGCAGCTCCGGCGCGAGGCTCCGGGCATGGCCGTGCTTCAGCAGCAGGGAAAGGAAATGGTTGCGCGCGAACGGCTCTTGCAGGTCGATGCGCGAGCTGTAGTCCTGCAGCGCGGACCGGATTCGGTCCAGCTCGTTCCTTGATGCCGGCGCTCCGCTCGCCGCCGGCCGGTCAGCCGCTGTCTTCGCCGCCGCGAACGCGACGAGCGACGAGATCGGCCGGTACTGCGCCCGGGCCAGCAGCAGCGCGATGGCGGCGCCGGCGGCGACGACGATCGCGAAGAGCATGATGACGAAGCTGCGCACGTGAAGGACGCTGCTGAAGAACTGCGCGCTCGGCATGACGGTCACGTACGTCCAGCCGTTCGTTTCCGAGCGGATGGAGACGATCGAATGCGCCTTGCCGTTCAGGTCGCGGGCGGAGATGCCCGGCGTGAGCGTGTCGAACAGGGATTTCGCCTCGGCGCCCGTCAGCGCTTCGCCCTGCCGGTTGTCCACCAGCGGGCGGCCCCGGTTGTCGAGGATGTACGTCAAACCCTTGTAATTGCCGAGGGTCGAATCGATCAGGCTCGTCAGCTCGGATTCCTTGATCAGATACATGACCGTCCCGTGCGGATTCGGATTGTTCGGCGTGATCGGATTGAGGTAGGCGAGCATCGTTTCTTGCAGCCCGTTCGGCTTGCTGACGCTGTCGGCGGGACGCATCGTCGGGTACCGGACGCCGTTCAAATCCCGGAACAGGGCATCCTTGTCCCACTGCCTGAAACGGACGTTCTCGGCGAACACCTCGTAATCGTTCAAGCCTTTGCTGGAGTAGATGCGATCGTCGCCGTGGAAGTACAAGTAGAGTTCTCCGATGATGGAGCTGGTCGCCTTGTATTGGTCCAAGGCCGCGATGGCTTCGCCGGCGTAGATCGGATCGTGCACCCGGTACGCGGTCAGCCGTTTGTCGTAGGAGATGCGGGAGGCGATCTCGCCGAGCTCCTTCATCCGGCCGTCGACGATGATTTTGGCCTGGGTGAGCTGAGCGAGCCGGGATTGCTCGATTTCGGAGCGGAGGTTGTCGACGGCGTTGCGGTAGACGAAGACCGTCAGGCATACGAGCGGGATGAGCAATATGAACAAATACGACCAGATGTAGTTCAGGAACAGCCGGGATTTAAAGTAGGTCATGCTTCTATGGCCTGCCTCCTTGCCGAATGGCCTTGCGCCAAGTTGTTTACATGATAGCAACAAAACCGCGGTTTGAACATAGCCCGCATGGAGGGATCGACATGAAACTCGGCGAAGTGCCGGAACCGAAGATCGACTATAACCCCAAGCACTATCTATGCAAACGCGCCCCGGGAGCGCTCGTCGTGGACGGCCGCGTCGACAAGCCGTTCTGGGATGCGGCGGACTGGACGGACGATTTCGTCGACATCGAAGGCGACCTTCGTCCGAAGCCCGCCAAGCGGACCCGGGCCAAGATGCTGTGGGACGACGACTATTTCTACTTCGCGGCGGAGCTGGAGGAAGACCAGATTTGGGCGACGCTGACGGAGCGCGACTCGGTGATTTTCCACGACAACGATTTCGAAATCTTCATCGATCCGGACGGCGACACGCACGGCTATTACGAGTTCGAGATCAACGCCCTGAACACGGTGTGGGACCTGCTGCTCCCGAAGCCGTACCGCGACGGGGGACCGGCCTTGAACGGCTGGGATATCGCCGGACTGAAGACGGCGGTGCATATCGATGGCGAGCTGAACCGTCCGGAGGCGGACAACCGGAAATGGACCGTCGAGGTCGCCATGCCGTGGGACAGCCTGAAGGAATACGCCTCCGAGGGGCGGCCGCCGATCGCGGGCGAGTATTGGCGGGTCAACTTCTCCCGCGTCGAGTGGCGGGCCGAGGTGCGGGACGGCGAATACCGCAAGACGCCGAATCCCGATACGGGCCGGCCGTATCCGGAGGACAATTGGGTCTGGTCGCCGATGGGGCTGGTCAACATGCACTATCCGGAGCTGTGGGGCTGCGTCGTGTTCGCGGACGCGAACGGGCCGTTCTCGTTCGCGCCGCCGGCGGACGAACGGATCAAGTGGGCGCTGCGCCGGCTGTATTACAAGGCGCGCAATTACCGCGCGGTTCACGGCGTTTATCCGAACGGCGCGGCGTTGGCGGCGGATCGGGAGGCGGCGGGGATCGCGACCGCCATTGAAGCTGCGATCGAGACGACGCGCAGCTTGTTCCAGATCACGGCGCCGTCCGCGGACGGGAGCGCGGTTTATTGCATTCGCGAGGACGGCAAATTATGGAAGGAGTCGATTTGAATGGCTATGACGCAGCCCGCCGTATTTTCGTTGGACGACGCGGCCATGGCAAGCATTGAGCGCAAGTTCCAGGAGAAGCGGGCGATCGCGCAGGCCCGGGAGGACGCGCTGTTCGGGGTGTTCCGGGACGCGCTGACGGACGAGGAACGGTGGGCGCTGAAGTATCTGTACGCCTACATGCCGGTCATCGATTTGGCCGATTATGACGGGAAGCTGTTTCTGGACCACGTGCGCACGACGCTCGAGATCCGCAGGCGGATGCCTTGGGGCGCGCGGGTACCCGACCGCCTGTTCCTGGCGTTCGTGCTGCCGTACCGGGTCAACACGGAGAACATCGAGGATTCCCGCGGCGCGCTGCACGCCGAATTGGCCGGCCGCACGTCGGCGCTGTCGATGGCGGACGCGATTCTGGAGACGAATTATTGGTGCCACGAGAAAGCGACGTACGTCGGCAGCGACCTGCGGACGCTCTCGCCGCTCGCAATGATCCGGAACGCGCGCGGACGCTGCGGCGAGGAGTCGACGCTGGCCGTCGCCGCGCTGCGGAGCATCGGCATTCCCGCCCGGCAGGCGTATACGCCGCGCTGGGCGCATTGCGACGACAACCACGCGTGGGTGGAGGCGTGGGCCGACGGAGCGTGGCATTATTTCGGGGCGTGCGAGCCGGAAGCCCGGCTCGATCAAGGCTGGTTCGGCCCGCCCGCGCGCCGGGCGATGCTGGTCAATACCCGCATCGCCGGAGATTACCCGGGGCCGGAGGACGTGACGCTGGCCGACGCGTGGTATACGGAAATCAACCTGCTGCCGAACTACGCGCCGACGCGGACGCTGACGGTCGCCGCGAAGGACGGGCAGGGCGATGCCGTGAGCGGCGCGCAAGTAAGATTCGAGTTATACAACATGGCGGAGTTCTTCCCGATCGCGGCGCTGCCGACGGACGAGCGCGGCGAGGCCCGCTTGACGACCGGCTATGGCGATTTGCTCGTTCGGGCGGCGAAGGGCGAGCTGTGGGGCGAAGCATTCGCTTCCGCCGGCGACGGCCGCGTCGAGCTCGTGCTCGGCCGCCGGGAGCAGCCTGCCGGCCCGGTCGACGCCGACTTGACGCCGCCGCCCGAGCTCGCGGGCGAAGCGCCGGCGCCGCTGCCCGAAGAAGCGGCCGAGCGGCATCGCCGCCGCCTCGAGGAGGGAACGCGGCTTCGCGCCGCGTACGAGGCGTCGTTCGCGGGCGAAGCCGAAGCGGCGGAGCTGGCCGCGGCGGCCGGGCTGCCGGCGGAGCGGGTCGGAGACGCGCTCCGCAAGGCGCGGGGCAACGCCCGGGAGATCGCGGCGTTCCTCCGCGAGCAGGCCGCGGCACACGGCGAGTGGCCGCTTCGGCTGCTCGAGAGCTTGAACGAGAAGGATTTGACGGATACGTTCTCGCCATCGCTCGCGGATCATCTGCTCGGCGCGATGCCGTACCGCGAGGCGTTTCCGGAAGACGTCTTCGTCCGCTATATCCTCTGTCCCCGCGTGCTGCACGAGATGATCGTGCCGTACCGCAGCCTGTTCGCCGGAGCCTTCGGCGACGAGGAAGCCGCCGCGTTCCGGGCGGCGCCGGCCGCGCTGGCGCGCTGGCTGGGCGAGCGCTTCGGCTTATGGGAGGCGGACGTGCCGAACCTGCAAGGACGGGGCAATCCGGCCGGCAGCCTCCGGCTGATGCGCGGCGACCGGGTCAGCCGGGATATTCTGTTCGCGGCGCTGTGCCGCGCGCTCGGCATTCCCGCCCGGCTCCATCCGAGCGAGCAGAAGCCGCAGTATTGGACGAATGGGCGTTGGACGGATGCGCTGTACGGCGACGGGACGGACGGGGCGGCCGAAGAAGCGGCGAACGGCGACGGGGAAATCGGGGACGGCGCGAACCGCGATAAGGCATGCGGCGGAGAGGCGGATGCCCAAGCCGCGCGCGGGGGAACGCCGTCATCCGAAGCGGCGGCAAGCGGCCGCGGAACGGTGCGCCTGCTGCGGGATGCCGCCGCGGCGCCCGACGCGCCGGAAGCGGCCTACGCCGAGAACTTCACGGTCGCCCGGCTCGCGAACGGCGCGTACGTCACGCTGCTCGATCCGCTCGGCGCCCCCGGCGTCTACGATGCGCCGTTCGAGGCGGAGGCGGGCGCGTACCGGCTGACGACGGGCGTGCGCATGAAGGACGGCGCCGTGAAAGCGCGGTTGTCGTACTTCGCGGTGCGGGCGGGCGAAGAGACGGCCGTGACGCTGTCCTACCGCAGGGCGGCGGAGGCGCTTCCCGTCTTGGGCGCGCTTCCGGCCGATCATCCGTTCGCGCTCGCGGACGGAACGATTCGGAAGCTCGGCGAGCTGGCCGGCCGCAAGGGAGCGCTTGTCGCCTGGCTAGAGCCGGAGCGCGAGCCGACGAAGCATCTGCTGCGCGAGCTCGGCGAGCTGGCCGCGCCGTACGCGGCGCTTGGCGCGCCGATCGTGCTCGCCGCCGGCGGCGCCGAGCCGGCCGCGGCGTTCGACGCCGCCGCGTACCCGGATCTGCCGGCCTACGCGGCGGTCGTACGGGACGCCGGGCCGGCTGACTGGGCGGGCGTGAGCCCGCGGCCTTCCCGCGAAGCGGGTTACCCGCATCTCTTCGTGGTCGACGAACGGCTGCGCGTGCGTTACGCGTCCTCGGGTTATCGGATCGGGACCGGGAAGGAAGCGCTGCGGCTCTTGAACGCCATCGCATCCTTCGCCATGTCAAACGGAGGTGAGAACGCATGACCGGGCAACCGTACATCAAGGCTGGCTACGTTGTGGACGGGAAGCTTCCGTCGCTGCGGCCGGAAGACTTGGCGAAGCTGACCCACCTGAACGTCGCCTTCGGCCACGTGCGCGAGGACGAGATTCGGACGGAGCATTTGAAGCATTTGGACCGGCTGCACGAGCTGAAACGGGATTATCCGAAGCTTCGCCTTCTGCTGTCCGTCGGCGGCTGGGGAGCGGGCGGGTTCTCGGAAGCCGCGTCGACGGAGTCGGGCCGGGCGAGCATGGCCGCTTCGGCGGTGCGCGCGCTGGCGGAGCATCCCTTCGACGGCATCGATCTCGACTGGGAATATCCGTGCTACGGCATAGCGGGTATCGCCTCGAGTCCGGCCGACAAGGGAAATTTCACGCTTTTGCTTCGGGCAATCAGGGAAGCGCTGGATTTGAAGGGCGCGGAGGACGGTAAGCGGTACCTGCTTACGATCGCCGCGGGAGCCGATGCGTATTACGTGGACGGGACGGAGATGCGCGACGCGCAGCGGGCGCTGGATTTCATCCAGCTGATGACCTACGACATGCGCGGCGGCTTCCAAATTTCGACCGGGCATCATACCAATCTGTATACGCCGGACGGGGATTTGTTCCGCAGCAGCGCGGATGCGTCGGTGCGGCTGTTCGCGGAGGCGGGCGTGCCGAAGGAGAAGCTGGTGATTGGCGCGGCCTTCTATTCCCGCGTCTGGGGCGGCGTCCCCGACCGGGCGAACGGGCTGCATCAGATGGCCGCGGGCACCGGCGGCTACGGCCCCGACTTCACGGCGCTGGCCGCGGATTACATCGGCAAGAACGGCTACGTCCGCCATTGGGACGGGCAGGCTTGCGCGCCGTATCTGTTCGACGGAAGCAGCCTGATCTCGTACGACGACGAGCAATCGATCGCCTGCAAGTGCGACTACGTAATCGCGAACGGCTTGGCCGGCATCATGTTCTGGGAATACGGCTGCGACGAAACGGGCCGGCTGATCGACGCGATGCATCGCGGGCTTCGTTGACGGAAGCGGCGGCGGGCATGGGAAAAGGGACTGCCCCGAAGCCGCGAGGCTTGAGGGACAGTCCCTTCTTCCGAGTTGGCGATTTCAACGTTCATAAATGGCAAGTGTTTACAATTGCTGGAACCTTGACGCTCGGCAGCTCGATTTGCCATACTAAGGGGATGGAAACCCGAAAATTACAAATCATCCGGTTCACGGAATCGCTTATTCAGCAAAAAGGCTACGCCGCTTTCAGTTACGACGACCTTGCCAAGCATTTCGGCGTCACGAAAGCCAGCATCCACTATCATTTTGAAAAAAAGGAGGATCTGGGGCTTGCCGTGCTGGAACGGCTTTATCAAAGGTTGCTCGCGTTTTCGGCGCGCATGGCGATCTCGCAAGAACCGGTCGAGGAGAAGCTGGCCCGGTTCAGCAAGCTGCAAATGGAGGAGCTCGCGGACGACGTCATCTGCCCGATCTCATCGCTGCAGGCCGATTTCGAGCTGCTGCCCGACAGCATGAGGATGAAGCTTCAAGCGATCAGCCGTCTGGAACTGAGCGTTATGCAGGGCATCATTGCCGACGGAGCATCCGGTCTCGGGACCGATTCGCGCGCGGTTGCCCTTGCCGTATTGGCTGCCATCAAAGGCTCGCTGCAATATCGGCGCGTGCTGGGAGAGGACCCCGGCCCGGACATCATGGACGGCATTTGCCGGATTTTAACAAGATCATAGCGGCGATATGCCGCACTCAAGCGACCGGCCGCCCCGAAAGGCGGTCTTTTTTTGTGCCTTGGCTCCATCGCGTGCCGGGCCATGCAAGCCGTGCAAGCGCGGGTCTAACTTTTACGGACAGGTCAACATTTGTAATTTAATATAACACATCCGTTGGGTTTATCCAGCGTTTTTTCACAGGTGTTTAAAAAAATAAATTTATTGACTCTCTTAAATGGATAAATATATAATTTTCTCAGATTTTGGAGTCTTTTCTGTCAGAAAATCTGACACAATTCGATTCAATGCTGCAAAGTCCTGTGAACTTCGGGGGAGGTCGATCGCTCGAGCGGGACCGAAGGCACGTAGATCCGAGACTAAAGAGGTGGTCGCATTCCCGATTCCGGCGTATGATTCGTCTTTGGCCTGCGCGGTTGCGCGTGAGGCTTTAGCCGTTCGTTTGCTCCTTATTTACTAGATAGTAAGCGATGCGGCGAATCTTCGTCGCTAGCGTATCCAAGCATCGCGAATTTTGTCGCATTGTCTTCGATTCTAGCATTCTAGCGATCCATCTATCGCTAGGCTTGGTTTTTCATCCGGCCTACCGGCACAGCTTGGCGAACTCGGTATTCCCTTGCTTGCGCGGCGCTCTTGCCGATCCATCGGCTTGGACCTCTTCCCCCGTCCGGTCATCGATCCCCGGCGGAATGTACCGCCGCACGGCTCGCGCGTCGCGCACCATCGCTTATCCGCATCGTCAACGCCTTCGCCGTGCAGCCAATCGGCAGGATCGCCGATCATCGGAACCCCGTCATTTTCAACCGACGACAATTCAGTCATGAAAGCATGACAGAAGGAGCGAAACACTTGAAAAGAAAAGCAGCGAAACGTTCTTTCGCGATGTTCCTATCCGCTTCCATAGCGCTCGGATTGTTTCCTTCCGCACTGTCCGCGGACGCGGATCCGGCCGCGGTTCCGCGATCCGCGGCACCCGTTCTTCCGGGCGGCCCCCCGGTCATCGGCGTTCAGCCGCAGGCGTCCTCCGAACAGCGCGTCATCGTGAAATACAAGGATCATGCCGATCGTGCCCGCGTCCGCGCGGCATCCGCGGCGGCGCGGTTCGAGCCTCTGTCGAGGTTCGGCATGGAGGTGCTGGACCTGGCGCCCGGCGCGGATGCCGGCAGCGTCGTCGCGAGCCTCAATGCGAACCCGGACGTGCTCTACGCCGAGCCGGACGTGAAGATTCGCAAGCATATGTCCTTGAAGCCGAAGCCAAACGGCGCCGCGCCTGGCGGAAACGCCGCCGGTTCCGCGCTCGGCCCGAGCGCCCCGAGCGCCGACCCTCTTGTTGCGCCGTCTTCATCCCCGGACTCGGCGTCGGCGTTGCCGAAGGCGGCTTCGGAGGCTGCCGTCTCCGCCGCCGCCCCGTCCTATCCGAACGATCCGCTGTTCCCATCCCAATGGGGCTTGCACAACGAAGGTCAGAGCATCGACGGTTCGTACGGCAACTACGACGTCGACGTCGACGCGCCCGAGGCGTGGGGCATCGCCAAAGGCTCGCAGGATACGATCGTCGCGATTCTGGATACGGGCGTGGACGTCAATCATCCGGATTTAGCCGCGAACGCTTGGCGGAACGCGAACGAAATCCCCGGCAACGGCGTCGACGACGACGGCGACGGATTCATCGACGATTATTACGGCTGGAACTTCTACGGCAATAACAACCAGCCCTACAGCATCTACGACGATGACTTTTACGGCACGCAGATCGCCGGCGTCCTTGCGGCGAAGGACGATAATTCCGCCGGCATCTCCGGCGTCGCGCCGAACATCCGGTACATGCCGCTCAAGGTCATGGGCTACGACGGCGGTTACGTATCGGACGCCCTGCGCGCGATCGACTACGCCGAACGGATGGGCGCGAAAATCGCGAACATCAGCTGGTCGACCGAAACGTACAGCAACGCGCTCAAGGATGCGATCGACGCCTCCGACATGCTGTTCGTCGCGAGCGCGGGCGAGGATTACGTGAATTTGAACAAGGACGACTTCCCGGAATATCCGGCAGCGTACGACAGCGACAACATCCTGTCGGTTGCCGGTCTCGGCATGGACGGCAATTTTTATAACGTTTACGGCATGAAATCGGTCGACATCGCGGCGCCGAGCTCCAAGATTCTCACGACCCTTCCGACCCGCGATCCGGGCATCGGGGCGGAGATCGACAACGGCACGTACAAAGCGATTTACAACGAAATGGGCTTCGAAGGCATGTGGACGGGCGACGCCTCGTCGATCGAGAACCACCGGGAAGGCTTCGACCGCGCGTTGACGTACTTGGGCAAGCCAGACGGCGGCGCCTCGTCGATCCTGCTGGTCGACGACGAAGAGGTTCCCGAGCAAAGCGATCTCAGCGTGCTCTGGGAGTACGAAAGCCATCTCGATGCGGCGGGCGCCGACTACGACATCGTCAAGGTCCAGCCGGGCGCGGACGGTCCTTCCCTCGAGACGATGGCCCACTACGACATCGTCGTTTGGTTCACCGGGTACGGGTTCGGCTCCTCGCCGGACGGACGGCCGACGACGGTGCTGCGCGGCGCGGACCAGGCGAATTTGACGTCGTACTTGAACGGCGGAGGCCGCTTGATGCTGTCGGGCGTCGGGGCGCTCACCAATATCGAGACGAGCGATTTCGTGAAGAACGTGCTGCATCTGGACTTCGTCCGCTACGACTTCTACCGCGGCACCAGCGACATCAGCCGCTGGAGAGCGGCCGAAGGGCAGCCCGGCACGATCTACGATGGGCAGCGCTACGATATTGCGACGGTCGTCTTCGCGGACTACGCGTCCAACGACGAATCCGTCACGCGCATGAATTTGACGGCCGCGATGGACGATTACGATTACGATTTCGGCGCGTATCTGGCGCCGGCTTATGCGTCCGGCGCCGCCGCGCTCGTGCTCAGCCAGGATCCGGCGCTCGACGCGAAGGCGGTCAAAGAACGCGTCCTCCTTGCCGGCAAGCATCTCGAAACGCTGTGGAACGAAGACGCGCAGGGCTACATGAACAACGGCCGAATGGTCGACGCGTTCCGGGCCGTCAGCGACGACGACGTACCCGGCAAGCCGCTCAAGCCGCTGCAGACGGATTCGCTCGATCAGCCTTCCGGCGATATGCAGGACGTTTACTATGTCCATTTGAACGCCGGCGATAAGCTGAACCTGTCGCTGACGGGAGACGCCGGCTCGAATTTCATGCTGACGCTCTACAATCCCGACCTGAAGTCGGTCGCCGACTGGGACGCGCAGGACAAGGTGCTCGGATCGTCCATGGCGGCCGGCGAGCCGGCAGCGATCGCTTATCAAGCCGACCGGACCGGCTACTATTACGTAGGCGTCTTCTTCGTCGGCAGCTCCGGCGCCTACACGCTCGGCATGAACGCGGATCCCGCCCATACGGCGGGCACGTACGAGGATAACGCCGATGCGGTTGCGTTCGACGGCCCGTGGGCCGAGAAAGCGGATGGCGGTTATTCCGGCGGCACGCTCAAGGCCGTCGATTCCGCAGGCCGCGCGACCTTCGCGTTTACCGGCAGCCGGATCGAGCTGACGGCGCTCAAGGACGATACGATGGGCATCGCGGACGTGTTCGTGGACGGCGTCAAGACCGCTTCGCCTTCCTTGTACGGCAAGACGCCGCAAGCGAAGCAAACGGTCTACCAACAATCGCTGCCGTACGGCTACCATACGATCGAAGTGGCCTGGACGGGCAAGTCGGATCCGGCCGCGAAGCGGACCGTGCACGCGATCAACGTCGACGCGTTCGTCGTCGGCGACGGCGGCGGCGCGTATACGTCCGTCGCGGAAGAGTCGGACAACGCGTTCCGATACGCCGGGCTGTGGTCGCTGCAGACGAATGCCGGCTACTCCGGCGGCCGCGCGCAAGCGACCGATAGCGCGGGCGCGTACGCGGTATTTTCGTTCACCGGCACGAGCGCGGCGCTGAAAGCCGCGACGACGCCGAACAGCGGCAAGGTCACGATAATGGTCGACGATCGGCCCGAAACGGCGAAGACGGTCGATCTGTACGGCGAAGCGACGCGATACCAGGTGCCGGTCTTCGACACGGGCGCGCTGCCTTACGGCCCCCACACGCTGCGAATCGTCAACGCGCATGCGAAGAACGAGAAGTCCGGCGGGTACGGCACGAACGTCGACGCCGTCGTCGTGACGAAGCCGGCGGGCGGCGAAAGCCTGAAAATTTACCAGGACATGAACCCGTTCGTGAGCTACGTTGGCGTTTGGGCCATGCAGCTGTCCGCGAAGAATTCCGGCGGCAGCGCCAAATACTCCGACGCGGCCGGCAATGCCGCGAGGCTGGCTTTCTTGGGGACGAAGGTCACGCTGCTGTCCCAAACCGGGCCGAACCGGGGGATGGTCGATATTTATATCGACGGCGCGAAAGCGAACGAGGCGCCGGTCGATCTGTACGGCGAGAAGCTCCAATATCAGGTGCCGGTATTCGAATCGGCCGTCCTGTCTGCCGGAAACCATGACGTCAAAGTCGTCAACACGGGCGGGAAGAACGCCCGGTCCGCCGGCCATACCGTCAGCATCGACGCGTTCTATGTCCTGAAATAGGTCCGGCTTGCACGTACAGCTCCGGCGCTTCTTAACATTCATGGGAAATGGGGAACCGAGACTTGAAAAACGTACTTTTGAAAAAGTCGGCCGCTTTGACGGCCGCCGCGCTGCTGCTCCTGAACGTGCCTGCGCACGTGCTCGCCGCGGATAACGAAGCGGCGGCCAATGCGATGAGCGGCATGCCGAAGCTCGATTATCAGCAGTTGAAGGCGGCGCTTGCGAAAGCGTCATCGGCCGAAACGGCGTCGGCGCCGATCCTATCGCCGAGCTTGGACACGAAGTCGACCGGCAGCGTGAACGTCATCGTGCGGTTCAGCAAAGAGCCGGTCGCGGTCGGACGCTATGCCGCCCAATCGCGCAGGCAGGCGTTCTCCGCGCAGACGGCGACGCAGGCGATCCAGCAGGAACAGGCCGCTTTCGTCAGCGCCTCCAAGGCGAAAGGCGTATCGCTGAAGGTGAACCGCAAGTTCAATACGGTGCTGAACGGCATGGAAATCACGGTGCGCGCGGACCAGCTTCCGACGCTGGCGAAGCTTCCGGGCGTCGTCGGCATCAGCGAAAACCTGACGTATTATCCGCTTGCCGCGGACGGAGGGGGCGCGGCCGTCGCTGCCGAGCCGGTCTACGAGGAAGCGCCGCTCAAGCAAATCGGCGTCGACAAGGCATGGGCCGAAGGCTATACGGGCAAGGGCATGAAAGTCGCCGTCCTGGATACGGGCGTCGATTACATGCATCCGGACTTGAACATCGCGGGCGGCTACGACGCCTTCTATCAGGACGAGGATCCGTACGAGGAACCGCCGCTGACGCCGATGCAGGATCCGCTCGGCCTCGGCTTCGAAGGCACTCAGCACGGCACGCACGTCTCGGGCACGATCGCGGGCCGGGCGCGTAATACAGCGGCGTCGCAGGTTCAGAAGGGCGTCGCGTACGAGGCGGATTTGTACGTCTACAAGGTGCTCGGAAGAGCGTCGAACGGACTCGTATCCGGGTCCTCGGCCACGATCATCGACGGTCTCGAGCGGGCGGTTCAGGCCGGCGTGGACGTCATCAACATGTCGCTTGGCGCGGACGAGAACAAGAACCCGAACTCGCCGGATTCGATCGCGGTCAATAACGCGGTGCTGGCGGGCGTCACCGTCGTCGTCGCGAACGGCAACGCCGCGACGCAAGGTCCTTATTATTACTCCATGGGCACGCCGTCGGCGGCGCAGCTGGCCTTCTCCGTCGGCGCGGCCACGAGCCCGAGCGACATTCCGATCTACAGCGCGAGCGTCGCGCATCAGATCTCGGGCCAGGCGCCGTCCGATGCGAAGCCGCTGAAGCTTGCCGAATGGAAAACCGGCCAAGAGGACTTCGAAGCCTTGTTCGGCGCCGATCCGATCGAAGCCGCGTACGTCGGCCTCGGCAAGGATGCCGACTACAAGAACGTGAACGTGACGGGCAAGATCGCGTTCGTGTCGCGCGGCGACAATACGTTCGTCGAAAAAATCGCCAACGCGAAGAAGCACGGCGCGCTTGCCGTCATCATGTTCAACGGCAACTCGAAGGTCGTCGGCGGCGCGACGGTTCCCGATCTGACCGAAGACCAGGCCGGACGCAACGGTCTGATCGGCCTCGATTCGGGGCCGGGACCGGACAACATTCCGACATTCGACATGGCCGGCGTCGAAGGCCGGGCGATCGCGCGCCAGCTGACGGCCGGCGCGGGCAAGACGCTCAGCTTCACGTTCGAAGCCATTCGGAAGCTGGTTAACGAAGGCGACCACATGGCGGACTTCAGCTCCCGGGGACCGAACTCGGACGGCAATTTCGGCATTAAACCGGACCTTGTCGGCCCGGGCGTGAATATCTATTCGACGTGGCCGATGTACGGCAAGGTTAGCCCGGGTGCGGATTATAGCCAGGCTTACATGCGCGAATCGGGCACGAGCATGGCGACGCCTCACGTCGCGGGCCTCGCGCTGCTCGTGAAGGAAGCGCACCGGGATTGGAGCCCGCTCGATATTCGCGCCGCGCTGGACAACACGTCCGAAAGCATTCGCGACGAGTCGGGCACGCGCTATGACGTCTATTCGCAGGGCGCGGGCCGGGCGAACGTGGCTAGCGCCATCGCGACGCCGGCTTTGCTGAAGTCGATGGACCCCATTACGATTTACGACAGCTACATGAACGCGACGCAGATGGCGAGCGAAGCGGGCAGCGTCAGCTTCGGCCTGATCGACGCCGGCTCGCAGGCGGTATCGAAGCCGCTGGAGCTGGAAAACAAGTCGAACGAAGCGCTGACCTATAAAGCGAGCGTGGAGATGCACCCGCAGGTCACGTCGGATCCCGATCCGCTCCGCGCCGTGCCGACGCCGGACGCCTCCAAAATCGGCATGAACTTGGAAGGACTAAGCGACGACGGCACGCTGACGGTTGCGCCCGGCGGCGATGCGGACTTCGAGCTGACGGCCGAAGCGCAAGCGGACGCGGCGGACGGCGTTTACGAAGGGGAAGTGGTGCTGGCAAGCGAAGGCTTGCCGACGCTGCACCTGCCGTTCGTCCTTCACGTCGGCGAAGACTCCGATCCGACGGAGTGGGGCGTGACGGACATGAAAGCATCGGACGCGATCGCCGCTCCCGATCACCCGATCGACGTGACGGCGAAGCTGAACGCCAAGGACATTCAGCAAATTTTGCTGGTGGCCATGCCGCTGGATCCAAACGGCGCGGTGTGCCTCGTGTCCAGCATGTACGACGAAGAGCTGGCCGCGATTCCGACCGGACCGATCAAGTTCGAGCAGATCGACGGCAGCTGCATCGACATCGACGATCCGCAGCTGGACGACGAGGGGAATTATATTCTCGGTCAGCTGGACGGGCTCTACGAGCTCGAACTTTTCGCGCAGCACATCGATAAAACGACGGGCCAAGCCGATTACGACCACATGCAAGTCGCTTACACGACCGTGAAATTCAGTAAGACGAATATCGGGACGCCTGGCGACGGCGATCCGGGAGACGGCGATCCGGGAGACGGCGATCCGGGTAACGGCAATCCGGGAGACGGCAATCCGGGCACCGGCAATCCGGGCACGGGCGGTCCTGGCGGTCTGCCCGGCGGAGGCAACGGGGGCGAGACGCCGCCGGCAAGCGCCATCGTGCCGACGGTCGTCGAGCAAGGCCAAACGGCCATTGCCGCCGAGACATCCTCCGCGCTTCAAGGCGACCGGTTGGTCGCGACCGTGACGGATGACGCGCTGCAGCGGGCAATCGCGGCCGCGAAGCAATCCCCGGCGGCCATTACGCTGACCGCCGCGGACAAGAACGCGGCGGAAGCGCAGCTCCAGCTGACGCCTGCGCAAGTCGACCTGCTGCGCAAGGCGCCGGCGAACAGTTCCATCGTCTTCACGTGGAACGAATCGTCGTCCGTCGCCTTCCCGCTGTCGGCGCTCGCGGGCGCATCGGAGGGGGCGGGCTTGAACGTGCGCGTAGCAATGAACGCGGCGGCCAAGGCGACGTTCCAAGCCGCGTATCCGGAGGCCGAGCTTCTGGGGGACGCCTACGCGTTCGAGGCGGAATTCGTGCTGAACGGCAAGACGGTGCCGGCTGCCTTCAAACCGGAACAGTCGTTCAAGCGTTCCTTCGCGATCGCGCAGTCCGCGGATACGGCAACGGCCGGCGTCCTGTATGAAGAAGACGGCAGCGTGAGCCCGGTAGCCGCGACGTTCAAAACGGCTGCCGGCTCGACGATCGTCACGATCGACCGGCCGGGCTTGTCGACCTACGTAGCGGCCAAGCGCCGCGTCGCGTTTGCCGATATCGGCGCGTCCTGGGCGAAAGAAGACATCCAATCGTTGGCCGATATGTTCTTGCTTAACGGCACGACGGCAGGCAAGTTCGAGCCGAAGGCGAACGTCACGCGCGCGCAATTCGCGTCCATGCTCGTCCGCGGGCTCGGTTTGCAGACGGCGTCGGAGCCGGCTCCGTTCGGGGACGTGGCGCCGAAGGACTGGTTTGCGCAGGACGTTGCGGCCGCGTACGCGGCAGGCCTCGTCGAAGGCGCGGACGGCCAATTCCGTCCGAATGCCCAGATCAGCCGCCAGGATCTCACGGTCATGCTGGCCAGAGCGGCCGAATTGCTCAAGCTGACGAAGCCGTCCGGCACGCATAAGCCTTACGCGGATGCGTCGCAGATCAGCGCGTACGCGCAGGCCAGCGTACAGACGGTGAGCGACTTCGGCCTGATGCAGGGGTACGAGACGAAGGGCGGCACCGCGTTCGACCCGCGCGGCGCGACGAGCCGCGAAGCCGTGGCGAAGGTGCTCCGCAGCTTGCTTCGAGCCGCCGGTCTGATTCAATAAACCGTTAGCATTCGCTCATGAGGACGGAGAGCGGAGAGGAGCCGCGAGCCGGCTTCGTCCGCCGTCCTCCTCGTGGCTGCGCGGCAGCCTATTATCTGTGACAGAAGGAGCCAATACCTTGAAAAGACAAGTACGCAAGCAAGCGCTCGTCGCGGCGCTTTCGTTGTCGACGGCGTTCGGCCTGACGGTGCCGGCCTTCGCGGCCGACGCGGGAACGGCAGGCGAACGGGAACCGGTCACGCAAACGATCGCGAATAAAGCGCGCAAAAGCCAATGGCCTTCGGCCGTTCCGTCCGAAAGCGCGGGCGCCCTGGCGGCGGGCGGACAAGCGCCGCCGTTGTCGCTTCCGCCGAACGGGCAGGACCGGTTTCTCGCGAGTCTCGCGAAGCGGGCGGACGCGGAGGCGCGTCCGGAGGAAAGCCGAATCATCGTGAAATACAAGCCGGGCGCGGGCGGCGCGGCGTATCGCGCCGAGTCCGCGGCTGTCGCGGATGCATGGACGCTGCCCGGCACGGACCTTGCCGTGCTGGAGACGGCGTCCGCCGATGCGAGCGGCGTGCTGGCCGAGCTCCAAAACGATCCGAACGTCCTGTACGCCGAACCGGACGTCAAAGTTCATATGGCTTCCATGCCGAACGATCCGTTATTTCCCGACCAATGGGGGCTGCGCAACGTCGGGCAAATCATCGACGGTCCCATCAAGGGCCTCCCCGGCTTCGACATTAACGCCGTGAACGCCTGGGAGATCGGCCAAGGCGGCGGAGACGTCGTCGTCGCGGTTCTCGACACGGGCGTGGACGTCGCCCATCCGGACCTGCAGGCCAATATTTGGCGGAACGCGGTCGAAGTGCCCGGCAACGGGATCGACGACGACGGCGACGGGTTCGCGGACGACGTGAACGGCTGGGACTTTTATAACAACGACGGCACGGTGTACGACGCCAGCCAAGGCGATTATCACGGTACCGCGGTCGCGGGCATCATCGCGGCCGAGGCGAATAACGGGACCGGCATTGCCGGCATCGCGCCGAACGTGAAGATCCTGCCCCTGAAGGTGCTGGGACCGGACGGAACCGGCTACGCGTCGGACGTCATTCGGGCGATCCAATACGCCGATCGCGCCGGCGCGCGCATCGCGAACCTGAGCTGGACGACGGATACGTACAGCAAGGCGCTCGAAGACGCGATCAAGGCTTCGCCGATGCTCTTCGCCGTCGCGGCGGGGAACGAGCCGAAGGAAGACTTCTCCTTGAAGCCGCCGAAAAACCTGGACGAATCGCCGGTCTATCCAGCTTCGTACGGCAGTCCGAATATCGTGACGGTCGGTTCGGTCGGTCCTGACGGACTGTTCTCGTATTTCAGCAATTACGGACCGGGAACCGTCGACTTGGCGGCCCCGGGCATCGCGGTGCTTAGCACGGCGCCGTCGCGGAACATCGGGCTCGGCGCGCAGATCGACAACGGCAATTTCAAAGCGGTGTATAACGTCTTCGGCTTCGAAGCGATGCCGGTGAGCGAACAGCGGCGCGCGGCTTTCGACGGCGCGATGCGCTTCTTGAGCGACGACGGCGGCAAGAAGCCGTCCGTCCTGCTCGTGCAGGACGACATGCACGACGTCGGCAATCCGGACGCGCTCCCCGTGTACGCCGATTTGCTGGCCGGCGAGGGCTACGCGTACGACGTGGAGACGGTGCCAGCCGGGGCCGCCGGCCCGTCGCTCGAGAAGCTGAGCGGCTACGACGCGGTCATCTGGTTCACGGGCTTCGGCAACGAATCGCTGAACCCGGCCGATGTCGGCAACGTCACGGCTTATTTGAACGGCGGCGGGCGCTTGCTCCTGACGGGACCGGGTACGCTGTTCCGATTGGCCGATACGCCGTTCATGCGCGACATGCTCCATCTGGACTTCGTTCGTTTCGAAGATTCCGACAACGAGAGCTGGGGCGTCGCGTCGGGCGTCGCGGGCACGGTTTACGAAGGGGCGCAGTACAGCCTGACGGATCAGGGGATTTTCAGCGACGTCGAAACGAACGACCCGGCCGTCGCGCGCATCAATCTGGAAATCCCGGTGGACGATTACGACAAGAGCACGGGGACGTCGATGTCCGCTCCTTACGCCGCGGGCGTTGCCGCGCTGCTGCTCGGCCAAGACCCGTCGCAGGATGCCGAAGCGGTCAAGGCGCGTCTCAAGCTTAGCGGCAAGCCGCTCGCTTCGCTGCAAGGCAAGACCGCGAACGGCAAGATGCTGGACGCCTACGGCGCGCTGACCGACGACGAGCTGCCGGGCAAACCGCTTGCGGGAAGCGGCGCGGGCGGGAAGTTGGACATCGCGGCGAATCCGGACGACGTTTACTTCGTCCGCTTGCTTGCCGGCGACACGCTGTCCTTGTCGATGACGGGAAGCGCGGATACGGATTTCGACCTGTACGTCTACGATCCAACCGCGGAAACGATCCAGTCCGGCAGCGGCATGGCGGCGCATTCGGAGACGGAAGGCAGCTCGACGGAGTCCATCGTCTATCGGGCGCCGGCGACCGGTTACTACTACGTCGACGTGCACGCGTTCGCCGGGAAAGGCACGTACGAGCTGCGGTCGTCCCGCGGCGAGACGGCCGTTAACGGAGAGGGCGTTTACGAGGATAACGATCCGGCCATCGCGTTCGACGGCGCGTGGACGCCGGCTTCCGACGCGGGCTATTCCGGCGGAACGCTCAAGCGCGCGAATGCCGAAGGCAGCATGAGTTTTCCGTTCGGCGGCGGCGAGATCACGTGGACCGGCATGAAGGGACCGGACCAGGGGATCGCGGACGTGTACATCGACGGCGTCAAGGTCGCGTCTCCGTCCTTGTACAACAAATGGAAACAACTGCGCCAGACCATCCTGAAGCAGTCGGTGCCGAAGGGATCGCACACGCTGACCATCAAGTGGACCGGCAACCAGGAAGCGGCCTCGACCGGTTCGGCCATTAACGTGGACTCGCTTCGCGTGGCTGCCCCGTCCGAAGCCTACACGGTGCGTCTGGAAGAGAACGACGTGAATTTCGCGTTCAAAGGCTCGTGGAAGAAACAGTCTTCCGTCATGTACTCGAACGGGCATGCCATGGCATCGTTCGAGACGGGGGACGAAGCCGTGCTTACGTTTACCGGCACGCGGGGGGTTCTGTTAGCCAACCGATTGAACGGCGTTTATCCGAAGATCGCCGTAACCGTCGACGATCGCCCCGAGTCGGAGGTCGTCATCGATTTGAACGGGGACAAGGATCATAAGGACACGTACCAAGTGCCCGTCTTCGACACGGGCGAGCTGCCGAACGGGAAGCATGCCATTCGCATCATCAATGTCACGGACTTCATCGCGATCGGGCAGCTGCCGATCCTCGTCGACGCCCTTGTCGTGACCAAGGCGACGAAGGAAGAAGCGGCCTATACCACGACGACTTCGATTGAAGACACGGACGCGGCGGTCGCATTCGCGGGAATCTGGCAGACGAACCTGTCCCCGCGCAACAGCGGCAAAAGCGCGAAGTATTCGAACCGGAAGGGAAGCGCGGTCGAGGTGACCTTCCGCGGCGGCCAAATCATCGTCATGGGGACCAAAGGACCGGATCGGGGCAAAGCCGACATCTACCTCGACGGAAAGCTGGCGACGCCGAATCACGTCGATCTGTACAGCGCGTCCTATCGGTTCCAATCGCCCTTGTTCGAGCTTTCGGATCTCGACAATAAGCCGCATACGATCAAAATCGTAAACGCGGGCGAGAAAAACCCGAAATCTTCGGGCGATTATATCTCCTTCGACGCGCTTAAAGTCATTGGCGATCAGTTTGAAATCGATTGAACGGGCAAAGTCGACCCCGGACCTCATTCGGTTCGGGGGTTCTTTGCGTCAATAAAATGTTAACTATATGTTAATAATCCTTCATTTATTCAACGCTATACTCTGCTAAAGCTTAATTATTTAAAGATATCTATTTACAAAATGCTAGTTCCGGATTTAAAATGTAAGAGTCCTGTTAGAAAACATGACATAACTACATGAATGGTTCTTTCGACAGGGGAGCTAGGAGAGAAGAAAAGAAAAATAACGACGGGGAAGTGTGAAGATGAGCAAAAGGAAACGATTAACGGTCTTACTATCCATCATGGCATTGGCGGGTTCGATGGCTGCGGGCTGCAGCAACAATGCGAATTCCGGTTCGGACGAGACGAATACGACGGCGAACAATACGCAGAACGCGAACAAGCCGGCGGACGAGACGTCCACGAATACGAACTCGGGCACGAACGCGGCGACGACGCCTTCGGCGGACACGCCGGTGGACGGCGGCACGCTGACGGTCGGCACGTTCTCGGACATCAATTCCGTCAATCCCCTGTACATCGCGGACACCGCTTCCGGCGACCTTGCCACCTTCCTCAACGCCAATTTGTACGACGTCGATCGGACCAATAATTTGGTCATCGAGCCTTGGTCGCTCGCGTCCGAACTCCCGACGATCAGCGCGGACGGGCTGACCTACACGGTCAAGCTGAAGCCGGAAGCGAAATGGAGCGACGGTCAGCCGGTGACGGCCGACGACGTCAAATACACGTTCGATACGATCAAGAACCCCGATGCGGGCTCCCCCGGCATCAGTACCTTCGATAAAGTCGATACGGTTACGAAAGTCGACGATCACACGGTCGAAATCAAATTGAAGCAAATCTACGCGCCTTTCTTGTACGCCTTGAATACTTCGGTCGCGCCTTATCATATTTTGAAGGACGTGCCGCCTACGGAGCTGGAGAAGAACCCGTACGGGACCGATCCGGCCAAGACGGTCACGAACGGTCCTTGGAAATGGACGAAATGGGAGCAAGGCCAATACACCACGGCGGAAGCCGATCCGAACTATTGGGGCAGCGTGAAGCCGCACATCAAAACGGTCACGCTGAAAATTTACGCCGACCAAAACACGCAAACGCAGGCCTTGCTGAAGGGCGACGTCGATCTCGTCTCGTCCGTGCCGCTGACGATTCTGGACACGGTCAAAGCAAAGGACAACCTCAACGTCGTGTCCGAGCCGGGGCCGTCGTACGAATTCATCCAATTCAACTTCAAAGGGGACAACTTCCCGGATAAATACGTCCTGTTCCAGAGCCAGAAGACGCGCCAGGCGATCGCGACGGCGATCAACCGCCAAGGCATGGTCGACAACATTCTGAAAGGCACGGGCCAGCTGCTGAACGCGCCGTTCCTGCCGACCTCGTGGGCCTATGACGCGAACGCGGCGACGAACTACGCCTACGATACGGAGAAAGCGAAAACGATGCTTGCGGAAGACGGCTGGAAGCCGGGCAAGGACGGCATCCTCGAGAAGGACGGCCACCGCTTCTCGTTCGAGCTGCAGTACAACGCCGGCAACGCGCGCCGCGAGCAAGTCGCCGCCGTCGTGCAGCAGAACCTGAAGGACGTCGGCATCGAAGTCGTGCCGAAGGCGATCGAATTCTCGGCCTGGATCGACCAGAACGTCACGCCGGGCAAGTTCGAGGCCGTGCTCCTCGGCTGGGTGCTGAACAGTCCGGATCCGGACGGCGAGAGCACCTTCTCCTCCAAGTACTTCCCGCCGGGCCAAAACGCCGGCTGGTACAAGAACGCGAAGCTCGACGAGCTGTGGGTGAAGGGCTATTCCACGGTCGACCAGAACGCGCGCAAAGCGGCGTACGCCGAAGCGGCCAAAGAAATTTCGACGGATCTGCCGTACGTGTTCCTCTATCAATACGGCGCGCCGGAAGCGTTCGACAAGAACAAGGTCAAATTCGCCGAAGCCGACAAGCCGGAAGCGACGCTCAGCTACGGATATTTCTACCACGTCATCAACTGGTGGACCGCCGCGAAATAACGCGGGACGCCAAACTTCTACAACTTGAGAACGACAGCCGAAGGATAATGAGGGGAAGGGAAGGCCCATTCGGTCCTTCTCTTCTTCCTTGATAAGGGGGTATACGACGTGACGGATTATTTCGTAAGGCGCGTGCTGCAATCGCTGCTCGTGCTGCTGCTGATCGCGATATTAAGCTTTCTGCTGATCCATGCGGCACCCGGCGGCCCGAAGACGATCTATCTGTCCCCGGGCCTGTCGACGGAAGCGGCGGCGATTCAGGCGCATAATCTCGGGCTCGACCGTCCGCTGCCGATGCAGTTCGTCAGCTGGCTGGGCAATCTGCTGAAGGGCGACCTCGGCTTTACGTTCAAGAACCATCTTCCCGTCGGCAAGATCGTCTGGCCGACGATCGGCCACACGATGATTCTGATGGGCACGGCGTGGGTGCTGTCGCTGCTCATCGCGATCCCGTGGGGGATCTACAACAGCACGGTGGAGTACAGCTTGTCCGACCAGACGGCGTCGTTCGTCGCCTACATCGGGTTCGCGATGCCGACCTTTTGGTTCGGGATCATCCTGCAGGAGCTGTTCTCGCTCAAGTGGGATCTCCTGCCGCTCTCCGATATGTACACGATGGGCAAGGAAGGCAATCTGCCCGACCTGCTGCTGCATCTCGTGCTGCCGGTCAGCGTGCTGACGCTCGGCTTCCTCGCGGGGTATTCCAAGTACGCCCGCGCGAGCATGCTCGAGGTGCTCGACCGGGATTACATCCGGACGGCGCGGGCGAAAGGGCTGCCGGAGCGGAAAGTCATCTTCCGGCACGGGCTGCGCAACGCGCTCATTCCGATCGTGACGCTGCTCGGCCTCGATCTGCCGATTCTGGTCGCGGGGGCGGCGCTGACGGAGAGCGTGTTCAACTGGCCGGGGATGGGCCGGCTGTTCGTGCAGATGGCCGTCGCGCGGGAATATTCCGTGCTGATGGCGATCACGCTGATCACCGCGGTGTTCGTCATCATCGGCAACTTGCTGGCTGACATCCTATACGCGCTGGTCGATCCGCGCGTCCGGCTGGACCGGAAAGGAGGCGCGTCGGCATGAGCGAGGCAAGCGTAACCTTAAGCGACGGGCCGGGCATTTCGAAGCCGGGGCGGCCGGTCAGCGCGTGGCGCACGGGCTGGAAGAAGTTTTCGGCGAACCGCTTCGCGCTGGCGGGCCTATGCGTGCTCGTCTTCTTCCTGCTCGTCGCCTTCGCGGCGCCCCTGATCGCGCCGTACAGCCCGTCGAAGATCGACATGATGGTCCCGAACCTGCCCGCGGGTACGGACCATCATGTGCTGGGCACGGACGACCTCGGGCGCGATATCTTCTCGCGTCTCGTCTACAGCAGCCAAGTATCGCTGCTCGTCGGGTTCGCCGTCGCGTTCGCGGCGGTGCTCATCGGCACTTTGATCGGCGCGATCTCCGGCTTCTTCGGCGGCTTCGTCGATACGTGCTTCATGCGGCTCGTGGACGTGATGAACTCCATTCCGCTGCTGTTCCTGAACATCTTGGTGCTGGCGATCTTCGGCAACAAGTTCTATTACATGATCCTCGTGCTGTCGCTGACGAGCTGGATGGGCGTGGCGCGGCTCGTGCGCGGGACGTTCCTGCAGCTGCGGGAGATGCAGTACGTCGAAGCGGCCAAGGCGATCGGCGTGTCGGACT
>NZ_FORE01000003.1:0-366 GCF_900113915.1 Paenibacillus sp. UNC496MF | reverse complement strand
TGTTCTTCCCTGGCAACAGAGCTTTACGATCCGAGAACCTTCATCACTCACGCGGCGTTGCTCCGTCAGACTTTCGTCCATTGCGGAAGATTCCCTACTGCTGCCTCCCGTAGGAGTCTGGGCCGTGTCTCAGTCCCAGTGTGGCCGATCACCCTCTCAGGTCGGCTATGCATCGTCGCCTTGGTGAGCCGTTACCTCGCCAACTAGCTAATGCACCGCAGGCCCATCTGCAAGTGACAGCTTGCGCCGTCTTTCCCAGTCTCCCCATGCGAGGAAACTGCGTATCCGGTATTAGCATTCGTTTCCGAATGTTATCCCGGTCTTGCAGGCAGGTTGCCTACGTGTTACTCACCCGTCCGCCGCTAA
>NZ_FORE01000025.1:0-49189 GCF_900113915.1 Paenibacillus sp. UNC496MF | reverse complement strand
CCGTCTTTCCCAGTCTCCCCATGCGAGGAAACTGCGTATCCGGTATTAGCATTCGTTTCCGAATGTTATCCCGGTCTTGCAGGCAGGTTGCCTACGTGTTACTCACCCGTCCGCCGCTAACCTTCCCCGAAGGGAAAGTCCGCTCGACTTGCATGTATTAGGCACGCCGCCAGCGTTCGTCCTGAGCCAGGATCAAACTCTCCATAAAAGTGGCCGAAGCCATTGTATAGAATAAGCTTGTTAGCTCATCGCTGACTTGCTTGTTCAAACCTTTTGACAGGTCGCTCATTGTTCAGTTTTCAAGGAACAAATGTTTCTCTCGTTCGCCCATGTCTCAGCGGCGACTTGATTAATATATCACAGATGCCTAGTTCATTGCAAGCATTATTTTTTGTTTTAACAAAAAACTGTGATACATTACCGCGCCTCAAAAGGGGCAAGGAGTAATATACCACAGCTAGTCTACTGGGGTCAAGCTATTTAGCAACAAGTTTAAGCTTTTGTTCGGGTGATGACTTCTTCGATATATAGCTGTCTCTCGATCGCCAAATTCACGATTGTGCCGTTAACCGAAACCCATGGGCGCGTCGGATGGTTACGATCCGAAAACACGATTTCCCCCAACCGATCGTCGCTCAGGCGAACGACCGTCCCGTTATGGAACTGGGTCGCCTTCTCGATGAAGATCCGCACGTACGCCGGATCCAGCTTCCCGAACGAGTCTTGATGCAGTTGTTCCAAGACGAGATAAGGAGAAGCGGCCTTACGATAAGCCCGCTTCATCGTCATGGCATTGAAAATGTCCGAAATCGCCACGAATTTGGCATAGGGATGAATCTTCTCGGAACCGATGCCGAGCGGATAGCCGCTGCCGTCGAAGCGTTCGTGATGCTGCAGCGCGGCCAATTTGACGCCTTCGTTCACGGCGGCGACGTTCTTCAGCAGCTGGTAGCCCAGCACGGTGTGCCGCTTCATCTCTTCCGTCTCGTCCGGCGTCAGCTTGGTGGGTTTGTTCAAGATATCGCGGTCGATCCTCGCGTTGCCGATATCATGCAGCAACCCGGCCAAGGCCGACTGCATCCAGTCCTTCTTAGGCAATCCGTTCCACTGCGCCAGCATATAGCAGCATAAGGCGGACATGGCGCTCTTGTGAAATAGATAATCCTCGTCCGGAACGTTCTGCGGAGAGAACGTCAAGATTTTATATTCTTGGCTTTCTTGAAGCAGCAGTTCAAGCTGATTGCGAATATCGAGAATCGGCAGCGATTGCCCGCTCATCATTTGGTTAAACACGCGCTTGAGCAGTACGACCGTACGGTCGTACTCCATCATCAGCGACGTCTTTACGAGCGTTTCTTTCGGCTGCTCTTGATTTTTATCGCTGTTCGCTTCCGCCGCCTCTTTCTTCTCCGGCGGCCCGTCGACGACGACCTGTGGCACGAGAAAGGCCTGCAGGAGCTCCAGCTCGCGCGGCGTAACGACCTTCCCCTTGTGGAAAAGCACGTTTCCGAGCGGCGTCAAAACATCCTGCGTAATTTTGTCTCCCAGCTTGACTTGCGAAACCGTTACCGTGCCCATAGGTCTCTCCCTCACCTTGCTTGCCTCAACTTCGCCTTGCGGAATTACGATTCGGTCGACTCGTCGTTATCGCCGTCGGCTTCCATCTCTTCTCCGCCCTCCGGCTCTTCGCTTCGCGCGACCCGGGTTACCGTAGCCACGGAATCGTCTTCGCGGATATTGATCAATCTGACCCCTTGCGTATTCCGACCCATGGTGGAGATATCCCCCATGCTCATGCGAATCAGCGTGCCGGAGGACGTCATGATCATCAGATCCTCGTCGTTCTGTACGACGCGCAGGCTGACGATCAAGCCCTTCTTCTCCTGCACGTTGAGCGTCTTGATCCCCTTGCCGCCACGGCTCTGGGAACGGTATTCGGCCTCAGGCGTGCGTTTGCCGTAGCCGTTGGCGGTCACGATCAGAATATCGCAGCCCGGCAAGACGACATCCATGCCGATGACTTCGTCCTCGTCGTCGGAACTGATGCCCTTCACGCCCGTCGCCGAACGTCCCATCGGACGCACGTCTTGTTCCGGGAAGCGAATGGACATCCCTTGGCTCGTGCCCATAATGATTTCCTGCTTGCCGTCCGTCAGCTTGACGCCGATCAAATCGTCGTCTTCGCGGAGGTTGATGGCGATCAGTCCAACCTTGCGGATGTTCGCGTAATCGTCGAGCGGCGTCTTCTTGACGATGCCGTTCTTGGTCGCGAAGAACAGGTAACGGTCCGGTTCGAACGACTCTACCGGAATAACGGCGTTGACCGTTTCGCCTTGCTCGATCTGGAGCAGGTTGATGATCGGCGTGCCCCGTGCCGTGCGGCTGAGATCCGGAATCTCGTAGGCTTTCAACCGGTACACTTTGCCCTTGTTCGTAAAGAAGAGCAAGAAGTGATGCGTATTGGAAACGAACAGATGCTCGACGAAGTCGGTATCCTTCGTATCCATGCCGATGACGCCTTTGCCGCCGCGCTTCTGGCTGCGGTACGTCGTGACCGGCAGGCGCTTCACGTAGCCGGAATGCGTGACCGAGATGACGACGTCCTCGCGCGGGATCAGATCCTCGTCGAGAATCTCGTCTTCGCTGGTCATCAGTTCCGTACGGCGCTCGTCGCCGAACTTCTCTTTCACTTCTTCCAGCTCATCGTGGATGATTTGGAGCACAAGCTGCTCGTCGGCCAGAATGGCTTTGTATTCCGCAATCTTGCGTAGCAGCTCCGCATACTCGGCCTCGATCTTGTCGCGTTCCAATCCCGTCAGGCGCTGCAGGCGCATATCGAGAATCGCTTGCGCCTGGTCGAAGCTGAGGCCGAAGCGCGAAATCAGGCCGTCGCGTGCTTCTTCCGTCGTCTGCGAAGCGCGGATCAGCCGGATGACCTCGTCCAGGTTATCCAGCGCGATGCGCAAGCCCTCCAGGATATGGGCGCGGGCCTCCGCCTTCTTCAGGTCGAACTCGGTGCGGCGGCGGATGACTTCCACTTGGTGCTCGAGGTAGTAGTACAAGATCTCGCGCAGATTGAGCGTGCGCGGTTCCCCCTTCACGAGCGCCAGCATGTTGAAGCCGAAGTTCATTTGCATCTGCGTATGCTTGAACAGGTTGTTCAGCACGACCGTCGGCGTCACGTCGCGGCGAAGTTCGATGACGACCCGCATGCCGTTGCGGTCGGATTCGTCCCGAAGGTCCGTAATGCCTTCGATCTTCTTCTCGCGCACGAGCTCGGCGATCTTCTCGACGAGACGCGCCTTGACGACCTGGTATGGCAATTCGTGCACGATGATGCGCGCTTTGCCGCCGTTCTCCTCGATCGTCGCGCGGGCGCGCATGGTCACGGACCCGCGGCCGGTCGTATACGCTTGGCGCATGCCTTCCCGGCCCATCACGAAGCCGGCCGTAGGGAAGTCCGGGCCTTTAATATAATCCATCAATTCGATCGGCGTGATATCCGGCTGGCGGATCATCGCCTGCACCCCGTTGATGACCTCCGTCAGGTTATGCGGCGGAATATTGGTCGCCATCCCGACGGCGATCCCCGTCAGCCCGTTAACCAACAGGTTCGGGAAGCGCGCCGGCAGTACGGTCGGCTCGTGCTCCTCGCCGTCGTAGTTCGGGGCGAAATCGATCGTTTCTTTATTGATATCGCGCAGCATTTCCATGGCGATCTTGGAGAGACGCGCCTCCGTATAACGCATTGCCGCCGCCATGTCGCCGTCGATGGAACCGAAGTTGCCGTGACCGTCGACGAGCATATAACGGAGCGAGAAGTCCTGGGCCATCCGTACCATCGTCTCGTATACCGCGGAATCGCCGTGCGGATGGTACTTGCCGATGACTTCGCCGACGATCCGGGCGGATTTCTTGTACGGCTTGTCCGGCGACATGCCGAGCTCCGACATCGCGAACAGAATGCGGCGATGCACGGGCTTCAAGCCGTCCCGAACGTCCGGCAGCGCGCGGCTGACGATGATACTCATTGCATAATCCATAAAGGATTCGCGCATCTCGGTTCCGATATCGCGATCCCTTACTTGCAGGTTGTTCTCTTCTGCCATCGTAAACCTCCTAGAGTTTGCATATGTTTAAGCTTCGCGACGGCCGAAAACGTGAATGACGGCACCGTAGACGAGCGGAAATAATCGGCGAATCCCTACTAGAATGATTATAGTTTCGGCTACTTCCGGCCATCCTTAAACGTTTGCAAACATGAAACTTGCCGTGCGCGCGTTCCGTTCCCAAAACTTCCTTCGTTTTGGGCGTATACACGCTCCAAACCTGATTATCCGCCATAAACTAACACGAATTGCGGTCGGTTACTGTCATATGACGGAAGAACCAAAAAATAGGCATTATCTCTATTATAACATTGAATTTCAACCCTGTCTCCTTCAGGCACGGGATTCTCGGACTTGACCCTAACCATGAAAGGTGGAGCATCGTTGGCAATCCAACGCGTAAAAAGCAAATGGGCGAAGACGAAGGTGCTGCTGCTCTCGGAGCCGCTGCGCGAACGGATTCCGGTCACGAAACGTTGGAGCGCCGCGGCGCTCTCGGCCATGCTGGAGGAACACGGCATGGTGTACGTCAAGCCCGACCAAGGAACTTTCGGATTGGGCGTCGTTCGGGTCGAGAAGCTGCCCGATAACGTCTACGCCTTTCAATCCGGAACCGTCCAGCAGCGGTTCGGCTCGTTCGGGGAGATGGCCGATTCGCTTAAGGCCCGCATCGGAAGCCGTTCGTATCTCATCCAGCAAGGAATTCATCTGCTCACCCATACCGGGCTGCGCTTCGACATCCGCGTCATGGTGCAGCATAATCCCCGCCGCATCTGGGAAACGACAGGCATCATCGGCCGGCTGAGCCATCCCGATAAAATCGTCACGAATTACCACAGCGGCGGTGTTCCGATGGCTGTCGACAAGCTGATGTCCTCCCACCTGACGAAGGAGCAAATCGACAGCTACAAGATGTGGCTCGCCGACATCGGCACCTCCGTCGCCCGCCAGCTGCAAACCCGTTATCCGCGGCTGAAGGAGATCGGCATCGACATCGCGATCGATGAATCGTTGCGGCCTTGGATCCTCGAGGTCAATACGCTGCCGGATCCTTACATTTTTCGCAAGCTGAACGATAAATCGATGTTCCGCCGCATTCGCCGGTACTGCCGCGCCTATCGCCGCCGCGTGAAATAAAAACAAGCCGCCCGAACGTTGGGACGGCTTGCTGCGCTGTTTACGCGAAGGGATCAGATGTCGAGATTCTTGACCGATTTGGCGAATTCCTGAATGAATTCGCGCCGCGGTTCGACGTTGTCCCCCATTAGCGTTTCGAAAATATTGTCGGCTTCGATCGCATCCTCGATCGTCACCTGCAGCATCGTGCGGCTCTCGGGATCCATGGTCGTCTCCCACAGCTGGGCGGCGTTCATCTCGCCGAGGCCTTTGTACCGCTGCACGTTGACTTTGGCGCCTTCGCCGAATTCGGCGATGATCGCGTCGCGTTCCTTCTCGGTCTGCGCGTAACGGACCACCTTGTTGCGCTCGATCTTAAAGAGCGGCGGCTGCGCGATATAGACGTAGCCGGCTTCGATGATCTTGCGCATGTAGCGGAAGAAGAACGTCAGCAACAGCGTGCGGATATGCGCGCCGTCGACGTCGGCGTCCGTCATGATGATGACCTTATGATAACGTGCCTTGGAAAGGTCGAAGTCATCCGCGATGCTCGTGCCGAGCGCCGTGATGATTGCGCGGATCTCCGTGTTGGAGAGAATGCGGTCCAGACGGGCGCGCTCGACGTTCAGGATTTTGCCCCGGAGCGGCAGGATCGCCTGGAAATGACGATCGCGGCCTTGCTTGGCCGAGCCGCCCGCGGAGTCGCCTTCGACGATGTAAATCTCGCTGATCGACGCGTCGCGGGACGAACAGTCGGCGAGCTTGCCCGGCAGCGCGCTTACCTCGAGAGCGCTCTTGCGGCGCGTCAGCTCGCGCGCCTTGCGCGCGGCTTCGCGGGCCCGGGAAGCCTGCAGCCCCTTCTCGACGATCTTCTTCGACACGGCCGGGTTCTCGTCCAGGAACTCCTGGAACTTCTCGGCGAAGAACGATTCCACGATGCCGCGGACCTCGCTGTTGCCGAGCTTGGTCTTCGTCTGGCCTTCGAACTGCGGCTCCGGAATCTTGACGGAAATGATCGCCGTCAAGCCTTCGCGCACGTCGTCGCCGGACAGGTTGGAGTCGCTGTCCTTGATCGCGTTCATCTTGCGCGCGTATTCGTTGATAATCCGCGTCAGCGCGCTTTTGAAGCCGGATTCGTGCGTGCCGCCCTCGTGCGTGTTGATATTATTGGCGAACGAGTAAATGTTCTCGGTATAGCTGTCGTTGTACTGCAGCGCCACTTCGACTTGAATGTTGTCCTTCGCGCCTTCGACATAGATCGGTTCTTCGTGCAGGGCTTCGCGGCTGCGGTTCAAATACTTGACGAACTCGATGATGCCGCCGTCGTATTTGTACATGTGCGATGCACCCGTACGCTCGTCGGAGAGCGCGATTTCGATGCCTTTATTCAAAAACGCCAGCTCGCGGATCCGCGACTGGAGGATTTCGTATTCGTACACGAGCGTTTCGTTGAAAATGTCGCCGTCCGGCTTGAACGTGGTCGTCGTACCGGTGGTCTCCGTATCGCCGATCACTTGCAGCTCGTATTGCGGGATGCCCCGGCGATATTCCTGGCGGTGGACCTTGCCTTCCCGCTTAACCGTCACTTGGACCCATTCCGACAAGGCGTTCACGACGGAAATGCCGACGCCATGCAAACCGCCGGATACTTTGTACCCTTCGCCGCCGAACTTGCCGCCGGCGTGAAGCACGGTCATGACGACCTCGAGCGTCGATTTCTTCAGCTTCGCGTTCTCCCCGACGGGAATCCCGCGGCCGTTGTCGATCACGGTAATGCTGTTATCCTCGTGGATGATTACTTCGATGCGCGTGCAGAAGCCCGCCAGCGCTTCGTCAATGCTATTGTCAACGACTTCCCATACGAGGTGGTGAAGCCCTTTGCTGCTTGTGGAACCGATATACATCCCCGGGCGTTTGCGAACGGCTTCCAGCCCTTCAAGGACTTGAATCTGGCTTTCATCGTACGTGTGCTGATTCGACGACATGCTAGGTTTCACTGCTCCTCTCAACTACCCTGGTCGCGATTTTCGTTCGCTGCTCGGGCCTGCAACCTACTTGCCACTTTGCATCCTGACTGCCTGACAACCCTCTAACTAGTCGCAAAATGGTGCGATCGTTTCTTCAGCGTTGAGGATGAGATGGGCGAATAGTAGATCTTGTGTTCCGTTACGACGATGGATTTGGCTTCTTCCTCGCCTATGATTTCGACGTCCTTCCGCTTGCGGGCTTGCGCGACGAATTGCTTGGACAGCTTGGAGGACTGCTCGATCGAGATGTCGAAAATCGCCACGAGCTCCGCGGCACGAATGATTTTTTCCCCGCCTAAATGAATGTACATGCTCCCGCCCTCCGCTTCGTTCGTCTTGCAATCACGGCGCCACGCGCCCGTCCTGGACGTGATAGATCCGGGTATCGTGCAGCTTCCCGATGTCTACGCTCTCCAGGCCCGTCGTCGTAATGAACGTCTGAACCTTGGTTTGAAACGTTTCGATCAACTGCGTCTGCCGGTGCTGGTCGAGTTCCGACAGCACGTCGTCGAGCAGCAGCAGCGGGTATTCGCCGATTTCTTCGTGAATCAGCTCGATCTCGGCTAATTTCAGCGAAAGCGCGGTCGTGCGCTGCTGTCCTTGGGAGCCGTACACCGACGCTTCCTTGCCGTTGATAAAGAAGGCGATGTCATCGCGATGAGGACCAACGAGCGTCATTCCGCGACGAAGCTCCTGATCCTTGACTTGTGTTAACTTTATCATAAATTGCTCAAATAATATAGATTCTTCTTCCTTGGCGTCGCTTTCGAAGGAGGGCCGGTACAGGATGGACAGCTCTTCGGAACCGGCGGTAATGCCGGCATGGATCGTCTGCGCCCACTTTTGAAGCTTCTCTATGAAGTTTTGCCTTTTTTTCACAATTTTAACACCATACTCGGCAAGCTGCATGTTCCAGACGTCCAACATGGCCGCGTTGGCGTTGCCGGGCAAGGTGGATTTGAGGTAGTTGTTGCGCTGCTGCAGCACCTTGTGGTACTGGCCGAGCGCATGCAAATAACCGGGCTGCACTTGGCCGATCTCCATGTCGAGGAACCGGCGGCGCACGCCCGGCGTCCCCTTGACGATTTCGAGATCTTCCGGCGCGAACATGACCACGTTGAGCGAGCCGACGAAATCGCTCAGCTTGCGCTGCTCCAGCCCGTTGATCCTGGCTTTCTTCCCCTGCTGGGACAACGCAAGATCAAGCGTTACGGTGCCGTAACGCTTCTCGACCTCTCCCCGTATGCGCGCCTCTTCGGTCTGCCAGCCGATCAGCTCCTTATCCTTGCTCGTGCGGTGGGACTTCGTCAGCGCGAGCACAAGGATCGCTTCCAGCAAATTCGTCTTGCCCTGCGCGTTGCGCCCGATGAACAGATTGACCTGGCCGTCGGTCGCCAGCTGGATCTCTTCGTAATTGCGGTAATGCTGCAGGTGGATGGATTTTAATCGCAATGTAAAGCCTCCCGGTCATCGCCGGCGCCGGCAGCGGACTGCCGCATTACCGTCTCACGATCGTAAACGCGCCGTATCCCTTGATCTCGATCTTATCGCCGGCATACAGCTTGCGGCCGCGCCGGTTGTCCGGCTCCCCGTTGATGACGACCTCGTGCTCCTGTAAAAAGAATTTCGCGGCTCCGCCCGTGTCGATGCATTCCGACAGCTTCAAAAACTGGCCGAGCGCGATGTATTCCGTCGAAATGCCAATCTCTTTCATCATCGTTCCTCCTTGGTCAGCCCGTCGTCCGATAAGGCAGGATGAGGTGCAGGCTGTGCGGATGGTCCGTCGGCTTGATGATAATCGGGCTCATGGCGCCGGTAAAGCCGATGAATAAATATTCGCTGTCGATGACTTTCAGCGAATCGAGCATGTATTTGGAGTTGAAGGCGATGCGCAGCTGCTCGCCGGTCATTTCTTTCGCTTCGACCTGCTCCGTGACGCGGCCGAGCTCCGTGGAGCTGGACGAAATCTCGATCGTGCCGTCTTCCTGGGTGACGAGACGGACGATGTTCGTCTTCTCTTCCCGCGACATCAGATATGCGCGGTCGATCGCGTCGGTCAATTTTTTTGTCGGCAGGACGAGTTCTGTTTTGAAATGCTGCGGAATAATTTTAGAAGTGTCCGGGTACGTGCCGTCCAGAATTCGGGAATAGAACAGCACATGACCGACTTTGAACAGCACTTGATTGTCGGCGACGACGATATCCACATGTGTATGATCGTCCGGAACGATTTTGGACAGCTCGTTCAGCGTTTTGCCGGAGATGACGACGTTGGAGAACCGGTAGCCTTCCGGCGCCTCGACCGATGCGGTCCGGCTGGCCAGGCGGTGCCGATCCGTAGCGACGAATTTGAGCTGGCCTTCCGCCAGATTCCAGAGCGTGCCCGTCAAAATCGGCGTCTGTTCGCTCGTCGACGCGGCGAAAACGGTTTGGCGAATCATCGATTTCAGCAGGTCCCCCGGCACCGCGAGGGATTCGCTTTGCTCGACCGTCGGCAAAATCGGAAATTCCTCTGGATCCAAACCGACCATCTGGATATCCGTCGAACCGGAGCGAATCATCGTTTGGAACTGGTCCTTTACTTCGATTTCTAGCTCGTCCGACGGCAGTTTTTTGACGATTTCGACGAAAAACTTCGCGGGCAGCACGACGCTTCCCGGTTTTTCGATTTTGGCGATGACGAATTCGCCGTTTTCGACGGGAATGAAGCTTTGGATCGAAATGTCCGTGTCGCTGGCGGTCAAGGTGACGCCTTGGTGGTTAACGTCGATTTTGATGCCGCCCAGAATCGGAATGGCGGGACGCGACGACGAAGCTTTCGACACTTGTTGAATGGCGTCGTTCAGTTGATCTCTGCGGATCGTTAATTTCATGAAAAGTCACTCCTAAAGGAACGGGATTCGCGGCAGCGGAATGCGCGGCGTTTCACCTTTATTTGATGATGTTCTTTTAATAATAAGTAGTAGAAGTCGTAGTAGGGGCGCTGAATATGTGGATAAGTGCCGACAACACGGATAAAGCAAGCCTATCCACATGTGTACAGCGTGTGCATAGGCTTGCCGGTGAAATGTTGAAGACGTGCATAACGTTGAAGCCCGTTATGAACATGCGCTTCCGATATCAGGTTCAGGTATGGTTCTTGATTTTCTCCGTCAACGTTTGAATGATTTTGAACAGCTCCGAATCGGCCTTCAGCTGCTGCGTGATCTTCTCGTGGGCATGGATGACGGTCGTATGGTCGCGTCCTCCGAACGCCTCGCCGATCTTCGGGAGCGAATAATCGGTCAGCTCGCGGGAGAGATACATGGCGATTTGCCTCGGAAAAGCGACAGCCTTCGTGCGTTTGCGCGCCTTGAACTCCTCCAGCTTCAGCCCGTACAGCTCGCCGACCTTCTGCTGAATGTCCTGCATCGTGATCATTTTCGGCCTGCTGGACGGAATGATGTCTTTGAGCGCTTCCGCGGCCAGATGCGACGAGATGTCCTCGTTGATCAGGGACGAATACGCCACGACGCGGATGAGCGCGCCCTCCAGCTCGCGGATGTTCGTGTCGATCTGGCTTGCGATGTATACCATCGCTTCGTTCGGAATGTCGAGATTCTCCGCTTTCGCCTTCTTGCGCAAAATCGCGATCCGCGTCTCCAGATCCGGCGGCTGGATATCCGTGATGAGCCCCCATTCGAAGCGGGAACGCAGCCGTTCCTCCAGGGTCGGAATTTCCTTCGGCGGACGGTCGCTGGAGATGACGATCTGCTTCCGTTCCTCGTGCAGCGCGTTAAAAGTATGGAAAAACTCCTCCTGCGTCTGCTCTTTTCCCGCCAAAAACTGAATGTCGTCGATCAGCAGCACGTCGATGTTCCGGTATTTGTTGCGGAAGCTCTCGCCCTTGTTGTCCCGGATCGCGTTAATGAATTCGTTGGTGAACTTCTCCGAAGACAGGTAAAGCACCCGGGTATTGGGGTTATGCTCTAAAATATAATGCCCGATCGCATGCATGAGATGCGTCTTGCCCAGGCCGACGCCGCCGTACAGAAAAAGCGGGTTGTACGCCTTGGCCGGCGCTTCGGCGACGGCGAGCGACGCCGCATGGGCGAACCGGTTGTTGGCGCCGATGACGAACGTATCGAACATGTACTTGGGGTTGAGCATATGCGAGAACGTCTCTTCGGGGCCGACCGGGACTTGCGGCAGCACGACGGGCTGGATCTCGGCCGGCTCGGGCGGCTTGTTCTCTTCGATGACGAATTTAATGTCGAATTGACGCCCCAGGAATTCCTGCAGCGTTGTGCGCACAAGCTTGGTATACCGGCTTTCGAGCCATTCGGCCGCGAAAGTCGTCGGCGCCGTCACGACGACAACGGAATCTCCGCTGAAAGAAGCTTTCGTCGCTTTGAACCAAGTGTCGAAGCTGGGCTTGCTTAGCTTGGTTTGTATGATAGACAGCACCTGTTGCCACATTTCGTGCGTATGGCTATCCACAAATGGGTCACTCCTTATCAAAATCGCCGCGAGGGGCGCAATCAAGCTGAAAATGTCGAATTCGGGGGCATTTCGATATAGCGTGAATCCACATGTTGAGGGATGTCAAACCATCGTTATCAATAGGGGATGAATGTTGTTCACATTGTTATCCACAGACTGTTAATAATATCGAGGGGTACTTGGAGTCATCCACACGGAAAACATATTCATCATAGCAAAATAACCCTTGATATTCAACGATTCCGGCCTTTTTATCCACAAATTCAATAGGTTGTGTACAAAACTTATCGACAACACTAGATATTGTTAATATCTTGTTACCATTTCGACATAATCCGGGAAAGTGCGATAAATTCATCCACATGTTATTAATTTCGGCGCGAACCCCTGCCGATTCTAAGCTTATCCACAGTTTGAATTTGGCAGTCGCGTCCGCGCATCCCGCAGCCGGGGGAAGGTTGACTTTTGCCCATGCGCGTGGTTTAATTGAAAAAGGCGTTTTTTACGGAGAATGCTCATCGTTCGATTTTTCTTATCGGCCCTTGCAGCATCCTCGACGAGGGAAATGAACGATCGCGAATCGTGAAGACGATCAGAAGATAGCATGCAGTCTGGATTGAGTAAGGATAGGAGGTGCAAGGATCAATGAGACCTACATTTAAACCGAATGTGAGCAAGCGTAAAAAAGTTCATGGTTTCCGTAAGCGTATGGCTTCCGCTAATGGACGCAAAGTGCTGAGCGCCCGTCGCCAAAAGGGAAGAAAAGTACTGAGCGCGTAACTTTAAGACCACTTTACGTGGTCTTTTTTTCATTTATATGGGTCATACTATAGCTATAAAGGTTCGGTGAGGATGCGACGTGCAAAGAAAGCTGCGATTGCGTAACCGCGAAGATTTCAGCCGGATATACCGCAACGGGAAATCGTTCGCCAACAGCCAGTTCGTCGTGTACTGGTCCCGGCAGCATAAAGCGGATCCGTTCCGGCTCGGCGTGTCGGCCAGCAAGAAGATCGGAAACGCCGTCGTGCGGAACCGGATGAGAAGGCTCGTGAAGGAGATCGTCCGCCAGCAAGGGGAGCGGATCGTCGAGCAGCTCGATTTCATCGTGATCGTCCGGAAGCCGGCCGTCGGTCTTAGCATGAAGGAACTCGAAAAAAGCATGCTCCACGTATTGAAGCGCGCAGGGCTATTAAAGCAGAACCGCTGAGCCTTGTAATCGCTTTACCGCCGGGGCGGGCTTGTTTCTTTGTGCCCTGATATGTGATATAGTTTAGCTGAATGATTATGCGGCGCCTACGCCTTCTACGAGGTCTGCGCTTAAGGTATGCAGAGAGGAGATTTACATGTTGTCCCGTATCTCGAAACGAACATGGTTTACGGCATTCGCGCTTATTGCCGTGATGTTTTTCCTGAGCGGCTGTTCGTCGGCCACTCACCCGGTTTCAATGGATGACCTTTCGCACGGCAACTTCTGGCAGCGCAACGTCGTCTACTACTTCTCTCTGGCTTTGGAGGAGTTCGCGAAGTGGTTCAACGGCGAGTACGGCATCGCGATCCTGTTGATGGTGGTCATCGTCCGGACGCTGATCCTTCCGCTTACGATCAAGCAGTATCGCAGCTCCAAAGCGATGCAGGCGCTGCAGCCCGAGCTCGCGAAGCTGAAAGAGAAACACAAGGACAACCCGCAGAAGCAGCAGGAAGAAACGATGAAGCTGTTTCAGCAGCATAAAGTAAATCCGCTCGCCGGCTGTTTGCCGCTGATCGTGCAGATGCCGGTTTTCATCGCGCTTTACAACTCGATTTATATGAACGAGAACATTCGTGAGCATACATTCCTCTGGCTGCAGCTTGGCGAGAAGGACCATACGTACGTGCTGCCGATCCTGGCCGCGATTACGACGTTCGTGCAATCCAAAATGATGTCGTCCCAGCAAAAAACGATGCCGGCGATGCAGGGCATCATGCTCATCTTCCCGGTATTGATTTTCGTGATGGCGATTTCGTTCCCGTCCGCGCTTCCGCTTTACTGGATTTTCAGCAACACGTACACCATTGTGCAAAATTATTTCCTTTATGTCCGCACCTCACCGAAAGATAAGGAGGGTGTCCCCGCGAAATGAAGAAAATTATAGCATCGGGCAAAACGATCGAAGATGCTGTACGAAATGGTTTAACGGAATTGCAAGTATCCGCGGAGCGCGTAAACGTCACCGTAGTGGAAAAACCGAGCAAAGGCTTGTTCGGCCTGATCGGCGTCCGCGCCGCGAAGGTGGAGCTCGCGCTGCTGCAGGACGCCGTCGAGACGGCCAAGTCCGAGTCCGCGCCGGCCGTCGCGCCGGTACCGGTGATTCCCGCGGCGGACAAGCCCGCTGCGCCGTCGGCTTCGGCAGACGCCATCCTCGAAACGGAACGATTCATTATTGAAGTGGCAAGAACGATGGGACTTGACATTACGATTGCCCGTAACGATTCGAAAGAAGGATTGGTTCTGGCGCTGTCCGGTACCGGCGATCTCGGCATGCTGATCGGCCGCCGGGGGCAGACGCTCGATGCTTTGCAATATCTGGTCAATATCGTGGCCAACCGTTACTCCAACAGCCATCTGCGGATCGTGCTCGATGCGGAAGATTTTCGCGAGCGGCGGCGCAGGACGCTCGAAGAATTGTCAGACCGCTTGGCGGGGCAGGTCATACGGACTCGAAAGGAAGTCGTGCTCGAGCCGATGGCGCCCCACGAGCGCAAGATTATTCATTCGCAGCTCCAGAATCACGGCAAGGTCAAGACGTTCAGCAAAGGCGAAGAGCCGAACCGGCGGGTCGTCATTACGCTGAGGCATGGTTAGGTTGTCGTATACCGTTCATTCCAAGCAATGGCTCTCACCGGTCATTGCTCGTTTTTTATTTGATCGAAGTTAAGAGGGACGTTGTCATGATAATGATACAAGACACGATTGCCGCCATTTCGACAGCCGTCGGAGAGGGCGGCATTGCCGTTATTCGGGTCAGCGGGCCTGACGCCGTCGACGCGTGCGCCCGGTATTTCCGCTCGAAATCGAATATTGCCGAAGCCGATTCGCATACGGTGCATTATGGCCATATCGTGGATCCGCGTTCCGGCGAAACGGTGGAGGAGATCCTGCTCACGGTCATGCGCGGGCCGCGGTCATTCACCGCGGAAGATGTCGTCGAGCTGAGCACCCACGGCGGCGTGGTAGCCGTCAAGCGCGTGCTGGAGCTGCTGCTGCGCGCCGGCGAGATACGGCTGGCGGAGCCGGGCGAGTTCACGAAGCGCGCGTTCTTGAACGGACGAATCGACCTTACGCAGGCGGAAGCCGTTATCGACTTGATCCGTTCGAAGTCGGACCGCGCTTTCTCCGTGGCGCTCAAGCAATCGGAGGGAACGCTGTCGAAGAAAGTCAAAGCCCTCCGGCATGGGCTGATCGAACTGCTGGCCCATATCGAGGTGAACATCGATTATCCGGAGCATGACGTGGAGTCGATGACCAACGCCTATATCCGGGAACGCTGCGGCGGCGCGTGCGCGGAAATCGACCGGTTGTTAAAAACGGCCGCCGAAGGCAAGATATTACGAGAAGGGATCGTCACGGCGATCGTCGGACGCCCGAACGTCGGGAAGTCGTCGCTGCTCAATGCGCTCGTCCAGGAAAACAAAGCGATCGTCACGGATATTCCGGGCACGACCCGGGACGTAATCGAAGAATATATGACGCTCGGCGGCATTCCGCTGCGGCTGCTGGATACGGCGGGTATTCGCGAGACCGCCGACGTAGTCGAGCGCATCGGCGTGGAACGATCGCGCACGGCGCTCGAGGAGGCGGATTTGATCCTGCTCGTGCTGAACGCGAGCGAACCGCTCCAGCCGGGCGACCGCGAGCTGATGGAGCAGCTGAGCGGCCGGCCGGTCGTGGTGCTGCTGAACAAGACGGATTTGCCGGCGAAGTTGGACGCGTCGGAAGTCGAGACGCGATTTCCGGCGGATGCGGTCGTGCGGATGTCCGTGCTGAACGAGCAGGGGCTTGACGAGCTGGAAGGGGTCATCAAACGGATGTTCTTCGGCGGCGAGCTGGAATCCGCGGATTTGACCTATGTCAGCAATGTTCGGCACATCGCGCTGCTTAACCAAGCGCGCCAGTCGCTGGTCGACGCGATCGAAGCGACGGAGAGCGGCATTCCGATTGATATCGTGCAAATTGACGTGCGAACGGCTTGGGAGCAATTAGGCGAAATGATAGGAGACTCGGTAGCCGAGTCGCTCATCGACCAAATTTTCTCGCAGTTCTGTTTAGGTAAATAATTAATTGGTGTCCGAGAGGCAAGGAGGGGTAGAGAAATGGGTTATCAAGCGGGAAATTTCGACGTTATCGTCGTCGGTGCGGGCCATGCGGGCTGCGAAGCGGCGCTGGCGTCCGCGCGGATGGGCGCGGAGACGCTGCTGCTGACGATTAATCTGGATATGGTGGCGTTCATGCCGTGCAATCCGTCGATCGGCGGACCGGCGAAAGGCCATGTGGTGCGGGAGATCGATGCGCTCGGCGGCGAAATGGGCCGAAACATCGACAAGACATTCATTCAAATGCGGATGCTGAATACGGGGAAGGGGCCGGCGGTTCACGCGCTGCGGGCGCAAGCCGATAAATTCTTGTACCAGCATTTCATGAAGAAGACGATCGAGGAGACCGAGCATCTGACGCTGCGGCAGGGGATGGCGGAGGATTTGATTATTGAGGACGGCGCATGCGTCGGCATCGTGACGAAGACCGGCGCGGAATACCGCGCGAAGGCGGTCGTCGTCACGACGGGAACGTATCTGCGCGGCAAAGTGATCATGGGCGAGCTCATGTACGAGAGCGGCCCGAACAATCAGCAGCCATCGATCAAGCTGTCGGAGAGCCTGCGCAATCTGGGTCTGCAGCTCGTACGGTTCAAGACCGGCACCCCGCCGCGGGTGCATGGGGATACGATCGACTTCTCGAAGACCGAGATTCAGCCGGGCGACGAGAAGCCGAAGTTCTTCTCGTACGAGACGGAATACTCCGATAACGAACAGCTGCCGTGCTGGCTGACCTATACGTCCGAAGAGACGCACCGGATCATCAGCGACAATCTGCACCGGGCGCCGATGTTCTCGGGCGCGATCGAAGGGACGGGACCTAAGTATTGCCCGTCCATCGAGGATAAGATCGTTCGTTTCGCGGATAAGCCGAAGCATCAGATCTTCTTGGAGCCGGAAGGCAAAAACACGTCCGAATATTACGTCCAAGGGCTGTCCACGAGCATGCCGGAGGACGTACAGCTGCGAATTCTCCGTTCTATTCCAGGTCTGGAAAATGTTGAAATGATGCGCACCGGCTATGCGATCGAATACGACGCGGTCGTGCCGACGCAGCTGTGGCCGACGCTGGAGACGAAGGTCGTTCCGGGCCTCTTCACGGCCGGGCAGATCAACGGCACGTCCGGCTACGAAGAAGCGGCCGGACAGGGGATTATGGCCGGCATTAATGCCGGGCGCAAAGTACTGGGGAAGACGCCGGTCATCATCGACCGTTCGCAAGGCTATATCGGCGTCATGATCGACGACCTGGTCACGAAGGGAACGACGGAGCCTTACCGGCTGTTGACCTCGCGTGCCGAATATCGCTTGCTGCTGCGCCATGACAACGCGGATCTGCGGCTGACGCCGACCGGATACGAGATCGGCTTGATCTCGGAAGAGCGGTATGCCAAATTCACATCCAAGAAAGCTATGGTGGAGCAGGAGATCGATCGTTTGAAAACGGTGAAGGTGCGTCCGGATGAGGACGTTCTGCAGCTGTTGGAGGAAATCGGCACGGCACCGATTCAGCAATCGACGGACGCGCTGTCGCTGCTTCGCCGCCCGGAGTTCATGTACGAGCATGTCGAACGGTTGTCGCAGTCACCGGAGGCGCTGACGGAGGATATGAAGGAGCAAGTGGAAATTCAAATCAAGTACGCCGGCTATATCGAGAAACAGCAGATTCAGGTGGAGCGGCTGGCGAAGATGGAAAAGAAGCGGATTCCGGATGATATCGACTATAGCGTCGTGACGAACCTGTCCAAGGAAGCGAAAGCGAATCTGTCTACGATTCGGCCGCTCTCGATCGGCCAAGCTTCCCGGATCGGCGGGGTGACGCCTGCGGATATCTCCATCCTGCTCGTCTACTTGGAACACTATAATAAGGTCATCGCAGCACGGGGGTAATCATGAAACCGACCGAGTCTTGGTTTGCGGAGCTGCTGAAGGAGCGGGGGGTGGCGTTATCGCCGCTCCAGCTACAGCAGTTTCATACGTACTTTGAACTGCTCGTCGAGTGGAACGAAAAAATGAATTTGACGGGTATCACGGAAAGGGAAGCGGTTTATGAGAAGCATTTCTTTGACTCCGTAACCCTTTCTTTCTTTATGCGGATGGATGAGTTTGCTTCGATCGCGGATATCGGATCCGGGGCGGGATTTCCCAGCCTGCCGCTTAAAATCTGCTTTCCGCATCTGAAAGTGACGATCGTCGATTCGCTGAACAAACGGATTCAGTTTCTTCGTCATGTCGTCGAGACGCTCGAACTGGAGAACGTGAGCTGCGTTCATGGAAGAGCGGAGGATATCGGGCGGATGTCGGAGCATCGCGACGCGTATGACATGGTAACGGCGCGTGCGGTTGCGCGGTTAAGCGGACTCAATGAATTGTGCTTGCCCTTCGCCAAGAAGGGCGGAACGTTTGCGGCAATGAAAGGCTCAGATCCCGCGGAAGAGACGCAAGAAGCCAAACGAAGCTTGCGCGAATTAAAGAGCGAGTATGTGGAAACCCATCATCTTAAGCTTCCGTTCGAGCAGGCCGATCGTCACATCATCATCATCCGCAAGCTTGCGGAAACGCCATCCAAATATCCTCGAAAAGCGGGCTTACCGTTGAAGCAGCCGATCCTCTAACTGAAACGGAAAATGTTTCACGTGGAACAAATTTGTCACCGGATATTTGTTCAGTTTATCGCGCTGTCAAGCAGGAAATCATCTTTCAGCCGACGAATGATATAGAAACGACAAACTCGGCATTTTGAAATCGGGTGGTATGTTGACGCTATGAAAGAACAATTCTCACGTTTATTCGGTTTGGGCGATCAGAAGACTACAAACCAAGATGAAGTGAAGCAGATTCCGGTCGTTGAAGTAGATACGAGTCCGTATCAGCCGCGAACCGTGTTTGACGATGACCGGATTGACGAGCTCAGCCAAACGATTCGGACGCATGGCATCATCCAGCCGATCGTCGTGCGGGTACGCAACGGCAGATACGAAATCATCGCAGGCGAACGCCGTTTCCGCGCCGTAAAGAAGCTAGGGCTCGAAACGATACCAGCCATTATTCGAGAATTCAACGATTCCCAAGCAGCCTCCATCGCGTTGATCGAGAACCTTCAGCGGGAAGGTCTTACTTCCATTGAAGAAGCCGTGGCTTATCAGAAGCTGATCGAACTACATAACTTGACGCAGGAGAGTCTGGCTCAGCGGCTTGGTAAAAGCCAATCGACCATCGCGAATAAGATCCGGCTGCTCAGTCTCGGCGACACTGTCAAGGGCGCCTTGATGGAACGGAAGATAACGGAACGACATGCCAGGGCGCTGCTGTCGCTCGACTCGGAAGAGTTGCAACTGAAAGTGCTAGACGATATTATTACTAAAGAGCTTAACGTGAAACAGACGGAGGCCAGGGTCGCCTTTTATAAGGAAGCGGTTCAGACGGCTGCCAAAAAAGCAAAACGGGTTTCATTCACGAAGGATGTCCGGCTTGCGTTAAATACCATTCGCCAATCGATCGATATGGTTTCGGGGTCTGGCTTACAGATCAAAACAAACGAGCAGGACTACGAGGACCATTACGAAATCGTCATTAAAATTCCAAAACGTTAATATGCTTCGCCGACGGCCGTCCGGAATACAGGGACGGCATCGTCATTTTTATCTATTGGAATTACAACCTGACTTTCTAGCGGAGATTGGTAGAATAGAGACACGTTTCATTCGGCTTCAATAAGTTTTCAGCATAGAGGTGAACGGTTTGTCTAAAACGATCGCAATAACGAACCAGAAGGGCGGTGTCGGAAAAACGACGACGTCCGTCAACCTGGGCGCATGTCTGGCTTCGTTGGGCAAGAAAGTACTGCTGGTCGATATCGATCCGCAAGGGAATACGACGAGCGGGATCGGAATCAACAAAGCAGACGTCGCGCATTGCATATACGATGTGCTTATTAACGATGTGCATCCGAACGATGCTACCTGTTCGACCAATATCGACGGCTTGAACATCATCCCCGCGACCATTCAATTGGCAGGAGCGGAGATCGAGCTTGTGCCGACGATTTCCCGCGAGCAGCGGCTTAAGAAGTCGCTTGCCATGGTAAAGAATCAGTATGATTATATTCTGATCGATTGCCCGCCTTCGCTTGGCATTCTGACCATCAATTCGTTGACGGCTTCGGATTCCGTCATCATTCCGATTCAATGCGAATATTACGCGCTGGAAGGCTTGAGCCAGCTCTTAAATACAGTTCGTCTCGTGCAGAAGCATCTGAATACGTCCCTTCAGATTGAAGGCGTATTGCTGACGATGTTCGATGCGCGGACAAATCTTGGTATTCAAGTCATTGAAGAAGTGAAAAAGTATTTTCAGCAAAAGGTGTACCAAACCATCATCCCGCGTAATGTACGCTTAAGCGAAGCACCATCGCACGGGCAGTCCATTATTACGTACGATCCTCGATCCAAGGGAGCGGAGGTTTATCTTGAACTCGCGAAGGAAGTGATCATGTATGAGCAAGCGGCTAGGTAGAGGGCTGGATGCGCTTATTCCATCGCTTTCCGTCAGCGAAGAAGATAAGGTCATCGAAGTTTCGCTTGCGCAACTGAGACCGAATCCGTATCAGCCCCGCAAAACGTTTGACGACGAAGCGATCAAGGAATTAGCCGAGTCCATCAAACAGCATGGCGTCATTCAGCCGATCATCGTTCGTACGGTGTTGAAGGGGTATGAGATCATTGCGGGCGAGCGGCGTTTCCGTGCTTCGCAGCTGTGCGGCAACACGACGATTCCGGCCGTTGTCCGGAACTTCTCTGATCTGCAAGTAATGGAAATCGCGCTCATCGAGAACCTGCAGCGCGAGGATTTGAACGCGATCGAGCTTTCGCAGGCGTATCAGGCACTGATGGATAAATTCAATCTGACGCAGGAAGAATTATCGATGAAGGTTGGTAAGTCCAGATCGCATATCGCCAACTTTCTGAGACTGCTGACATTGCCTGAACAGATCAAGGAAAATGTTTCACGTGGAACATTGTCCATGGGTCATGCGAGAGCAATCGTGGGCGTGAAGGAAGATGCGCGGAAGAAAGAATTGGCAGAGCTGACGATCGCCAACGAATGGAGCGTCCGGCAGCTGGAGGAAGCAATTAAGAATCTGGATCAGCCAGATCCGCCGAAAGCGAAAGAGGCGGTATCCAATAAGAAGAGAGATCCGTACATTAACGAGGTGGAAGAGTCGCTTCGGGAACGGTTCAAGACGACGGTCCGAATCAAGCAGGCAAAGGACAAGGGCCGAATCGAACTGATGTACTATAACAAACAGGATCTGGAACGGCTGCTCGAACTGCTTCAACAGCTGTCATAAATTCAATAATTACCCATAGATAGCATACTTGATTGGCGTGTTTTGATGCAGGGCCGCCAATCCGGTATGCTATTGTTAACATTGAGCGAGGGGAGGCGGGACAGTGGAGGAACAGAAGAAGAACATGCCGTACGTATATTTGGACCATGCCGCCACATCATGGCCGAAGCCTCCTGCTGTGATTGAAGCCGTGAAGGAAGCTATGGAACGGGACAGCGCCAATCCGGGGCGGGGCAGTCATGCCATGGCGGTCCGCGCAAGCCGGGTCCTGTTCGATGCCCGCAAGGCGCTTGCCAAGCTATTCGCGGTGAAGAATCCAAACGATATCGCGTTCGCGCTGAACACGACGATGGCGCTCAACACGGCAATCAAGGGGTTTTTGAAACCAGGCGATCACGTCATCGCCACCGCCGTGGAACATAACTCCGTCCGGAGACCGCTCGAATATTTGAAGAAGCTGGGCATTATCGAAGTGACCTATGTGGAGTCAAACGCTGAAGGACTGTTGGATGCCAAAGAGGTGGAGCACGCTTTTCGGCCGAATACGCGTCTTGCCGTCGTGAACCACAGCTCCAATTTGCTCGGTTCGATCATGCCGGTGGGCGACATTGGGACGATCACCCGGAGGCGAGGCGCGAGGCTGCTCGTCGATGCGGCGCAGACGGCCGGTCTGCTGGAGATCGACGTCGAAGCGATGGGGATCGATATGCTGGCGTTTCCAGGGCATAAAGGACTGTTGGGACCGCAGGGTACCGGCGGGCTGTACATTCATCCGGAGCTCGACTTGGAGCCCATGATGCATGGAGGGACGGGTAGTCAGTCGGAGTCGATCGAACAACCGGCGGTGCGTCCGGACCGCTACGAAGCCGGCACCCAGAACACGGCCGGCATCGCCGGGCTGCGGGCAGGGGTACGCCATGTACTGCATGAGACCGTCCAAAACATCCATACTAAAGAAATGACGCTCGCGCAACAAATGATGGAAGGACTGCTTGCCGTCGGCGGCGTGCGCGTACTCGGACCGGGGCTTGGCAAGCCGAGAACGGGTATCGTGTCATTCGTTCTGGAGGGAGCGGATCCTTCGGAAATCGGGTTTATTTTGGACCAGCATTACAATATCGCCGTGCGGACGGGGTTTCATTGCACGCCGCTGGCGCATGGGACGGCAGGAACGTTGGATACGGGAGCGATACGCGCGAGCGTGGGGTGCTTTACGACGTCGGAAGAAGTGGAAGCCTTCGTTGAGGCCGTGAACGAAATAGGCCGACATTACAGCTAAAGAGCACCGAATGGGGAGAGAAACGAAACATGGATCAATGGATTGAACGGCCGTTCGACTGGGCGATGGCCGGAATGCTTGCCGGACTGATCGTAATCGTATTGCTGCTGCTTATCCGAAATTTCGTGCTGGGCAGTAAGTTGAAGAAGCTGAGGAAGAGCTACACGCAGTTCATGAACGGGTCGAGCGTCGAGAATTTGGAATCCGTCATCATTGATTTGAAACAGCAGCTGGACGATCAGGAAGAGCAGCAGCGAAGCTTGAAGCAGTCGGTCGATGGCCTGATGGAAGCCGTGCGAAAAAAACGGGGCAATATCGGCATTCATCGCTACAATGCATTCGCGGAACGCGGCAGTGACTTCAGCTTCTCCGTCGCGTTCGTTAATGACGACAAGGACGGCATGGTCCTGAGCGGACTCCATGGCCGAGAAAATACGTTCGTGTACGCGAAGCCGGTCAAAGAGGGACAGTCCGCTTATGCGCTGACCCCCGAAGAGCTCGAAGCGATCAATCTGGCGTTGCGGCAGGATAAGTAGCGGTACGGGTACACTTCATGATGGACGAAAATAAGCTATGAGCGATGATGTCCGCCATGCGCATGACGAGGTGCAGGCGGGTGTTCTGCAGGACGAAATATTCCATGAAACCGCCAACGTTGACGATGCCGGTGATATGAATGTCGCCGACGGGGGGAAGATCTTTGTTGACGCCCGCGCCGGGTCGAACCGGACCCGTGCCGACTTGGATGCAGCCGACGCTCGCGGCTTGGCCGAGACAAGCGTCGATGCCGACGATGAACGGCTTGCGCACGCGCTTGTTGATCTCGATCAACGTGTCATCCAGATTCATGGCGTGAACCGGCTCTTCCAAAGTGCCGTACAGGTCGAAGAACGGACTTCTGTACTTGCCTAGGGAGGTGCCGACAAGCGGGCCGAGCGAATCGCCCGTGGAACGGTCGGTGCCCACGCACACGACGACGATGCGGCGATCGGGGGACACGGTGTCCAAGAGATAGGTCATGCGATTGATGAGAAGACCGGTAATGTTGGGTTCCGTGTAGAGCACCTTCAGCGGCGTTTCTTTCATTCCTGGCAGTTTCATAGATTCCCCTCCCGCAAAACTCTATGAATAATCGGCGAAATGCAGCGGCGTTCGTGATCGATTTGATAGAACTGCCGGGCTCACGCTTGGTTACTAGTATATGGAAGGGACAACCATTTTATACTTGCCCGCGGGCAGAAAAGTTCAATAACGATCCGGTAAGGAGGCGAGCGGGGTGCTGATCGCGTTCGACTCGACCCAGCAGGCACTGCGGGCCGAGATGCTATTAGAATATGCCGACATTGAAATAGACATATGCCCCACGCCGAAGCAAATTACGGCCGGCTGCGCGCTATCGATTCGATTTCCGGAAGCGGATTTACTAGTGGTCCAGGACGTCATCGAGCAGGAAAAGGTGGAGATCCGAGGCATTTACAAGCAGGTGGAGGATCGATACGAAGCGGTCGCCATGTAAGGACGGCCTCGTCACGCGGGGAATAGATACAGAGGAGGAGCGGATGGAGATGGAGAGGAAACAGTTTGAGCTTGGCGATATCGTGCAGATGAAGAAACAGCACCCGTGCGGCACGAACGAAATGGAAATCATCCGCATGGGAATGGACATCCGCATCAAATGCACGGGCTGCAAGCACAGCGTACTTATTCCGCGCGCGAAGTTCGAAAAGAACCTTAAAAAGGTGCTTCGTTCCGCGGCGGAACGGCAGCAGGACGAGGGACAAAATAATTTGACGGCCGAGTGAAAAAAGGCTTGCAATCGGACAAGCCGCGTGTTAAGATAATCCTTGCTGACTGACAAGACACATGGAGAGGTACCCAAGAGGCCCAAGGGGGCTGACTCGAAATCAGCTAGGCGTGTCACAGCGTGCGTGGGTTCGAATCCCACCCTCTCCGCCATTAGCCCTTACAAAGACGAAGCGATCCGATCCGGATCGCTTTTTTTGATGTTTCGGCGAAGGTGGCCCGTTTTCCCTTCGTGAGGTCCAGTAAGAAAGAGCTCGATGAGCAGTAGGATGGCTGCCACTTTTGAAACAATGAAGGGAGGGTGCCGTCACGTATACCCTATGCCGTTTGATAAGGAATGGTCGTTCGCGTTCTGCCTGATGAAAGGATGAGCAGAAGGTGAATGTAGAAGCGTTCTAAGGCGTATGAAAGGCGTCGGCCGATCGTTGGAGTAAGAAGAGCCCGGAACAGATTCGGGGGAGCTGTGGGCCTCTGTGGGCCTCAGGATGGAGCTCGTTAGATGGTGGTTGGAAGGAAGTACGTCCCAACGAGGGAGAGGCACGAAAACGCCACGTAGAGAATGATGAGGGATCGTTGAACGGTGAAGGCGAAGGTAAGGGTAAACCCTATACCTGAGATCCGAGTACGGCAGCGAGCCAGGCTAGATAAATACGTTTTGAGCAGACAAACAGTCGATGAATAAGCCAATGGCCAGTACAGCCAGACATAGTCGAACGGTTGTGTGGGGTTCCATCGGGTGAAGCCGCCGTTATGAAGCGCGCGAACCGCGTCACTTGCGAGTTCCTCCGGAGAACAGGAAAAAAGGGCTCTTGCGAGCCCTTTTCCCGACGGTGCGTTCGTTTTGTAGAAATAACAGTCATCACAAAGCTTTCGTCGAAACCTCGGTTCACCGGTATACGGTGCTGTGTGTTACAGACAAGTGTCTTTGGCACGACCCTCCGCTTCTATGCTGAGTGGACAGAATCTCCTTGAGGCACAAGCACATTGACGTTCAATGGAACCACACCTCTCACTTGTTCACCGTCATGAATTATAATGCTCCGGAACCGAGGGCTTTATGCACCCCGATTTTCGAATTTCTTTAACGATGGTTCATTCGCTTCCACTTGCGGTCTTTATTGGACGTCATCGGAAACCGATCGCCCTTCTTCAGATGCACCTTCTGCGGGTCGTTCACGCCCATATGGAACGAAGCCTCGCCGATCTCGATGTACGTGCCGTCGTTCGGCGCGTGATCGCCCGGCCGGAATTCCGTCCATTCGCCCATTGTCCTGCACCTCCAGCTGATGGCTTCTATAGAGGGGGAAGAAAACCCCGAACCTTAGCTTGCTTCGATCGGATGCGGGACATGAACGGAAGAATGCGGGAGGACATGCAATCATTCCGCACTTGTCAAGCGGATACCAAATTTGATATAGTATTCAGGTATGCGAGAAAGAATAATTCTAGCTCGCTCCTTGCTCCCTTAAGGGGGCCGCATAGTCCAAGAGGAGGTGAATCAAATGCGCAACTACGAAGTGATGTACATCATTCGTCCGGATGTGGAACAGGAAGCGGTTCAAGCGCTGACGGAAAAGTTCCAAGCAATCATCACGAACGGCGGAGAGATCACGAAGCATGACGTGATCGGCAAGCGCCGTCTTGCGTACGAGATCAACAAAATTCGTGACGGCATTTACGTGCTGGTTAATTTCACCGCAACGGCTGAAGTTGTGAATGAACTTGACCGCGTCATGAAAATCACGGATGAAGTTATCCGTGTCCTGATCACGAAAGATGTAGCTTAGTCTCATCGAACGCAAGCGATGTTTTGATTGGAGGCGATAAACGATGTTGAACCGCGTTATTCTCATCGGCAGATTAACAAGGGATCCCGAAATGCGCTATACGCCGGCAGGCGTTGCGGTAACGCAATTTACGCTTGCGGTGGATCGCCCGTTTTCGAGCGGCGGACAAGGCGGCGAACGCGAACGTGAAGCGGATTTCATTCCGATCGTCACGTGGCGCCAGCTGGCCGAGACGTGCGCCAACTACTTGCGCAAAGGACGTTTGGCTGCGGTCGAAGGCCGCATGCAGGTTCGGAACTACGAGAACAACGAAGGCAAGCGCGTCTACGTGACGGAAGTCATTGCCGACAACGTGCGTTTCTTGGAATCCCCGAATCGCGACAACGGTCCGCGCGAGGAAGGCGGCTATAACGGCGGAAGCGGAGGCGGCGGCAACTATGGCGGAGGTCAAGGCGGCTACGGCGGCGGAGGCCAAGGTCAAGGGGGCGGCGGCGGTTCGCAAGGCGGCGGACGTTCGGGAGGCACTCGGAACAACAACGGCCGTGATCCGTTCTCGGATGACGGGCGCCCGATCGATATATCGGAAGATGATTTGCCATTCTAAACGAAAGGACGGATGAACATGAGCTTTAAGCAAAGAGACGGTGGCGACGAGCGTCCAGAACGCAAATTCGGCGGCCGCAAAGGCCGTAACAAGCGCCGTAAAGTATGTTTCTTCACCGCTAACAAAATTACACACATCGACTATAAAGATACGGATCTGCTCCGTAAATTTATCAGCGAGCGCGGCAAAATCCTGCCTCGCCGTGTAACGGGAACAAGCGCGAAGTACCAACGCCTGCTGACGATCGCGATCAAGCGTTCGCGTCAAGTAGCGCTGTTGCCATACACGACGGAATAGATCGTACGACCAAGAAGGCAGCCGAGATGGCTGCCTTTTTTGCGTTTGCGGATAGGAAATGCGGGATCCGGGAAGGATGCGCACAATAAAAGCGAAGAAATCCGTACCGAGAAACAACGCCGATTTCAAGACCGGTCAAGACCGATCAAGAGCGATCTAACCGCACCTAGGACCCCGTGGGGACACGCAGCATGCAGCGCGGGAAGAACGCTGCTCCCGGTTAGAGCTTGGATGCTTGTTCCTCGGCGAAGTCGCCGATGATCGGCAGCTTGAACCATCTGCCCTGCAGCGCGAGGAGCATTAAGGCAATCCATAAAACAAATGACAGCGGAGTCAGCAATAGGCCGAGAAACCAGCCGATAAACGGAATGAAGCCGAGCACAATATTAAGGACGAACAACCCCGCGAACAGCACCACGGACTGCATGGCGTGAAATTTCACGTACGTGCTCCGTTTCTCGATCGCGAGAAAGAGCAGACCCGTCACGAAAACGCCCAGGTAACAGAGCAGCCCGACAACCTTCGAATCGATGCCGGTCGACGACCGGTCCGGCACAAAATGCGGTGCTTGCATCCTTCAGCCACCCCTTCCTCTTGTAGGTATTTATTCGCCCGAAGGAAGAACTATGCGCCGTCCGCGATATTTTGTCCGCCCAAGCGGAGCCAGCTTTTCCAGCAGCTTGCCGTTAACGAACCGTAACCTTCGCGGACGCCGGATCGTTTACGATAAGGATGGACTCATCATGACTCGCTATAGACAGGAGCCTGTGTATCATCATGACCAAACCGAGAAGAAATCGTGGCTATAGATGGGCGGCCGCCGTGTTCGCCGTCCTCGCGCTCGGAGGCGCGCTGGCCTATTATAACCGCACCGCATTGGCGCTGTGGGGGTTCGATACCTTCCTGTCCGGCAAAGTGAAGGATAAGCTGGAGAACTCTTACAAGCCGCTCGAGGGCCGCATGCCGGTACCGACGACGTACGAGAAGGAGGAGCCGTTCTCGCTGCTGCTGCTCGGCATCGACCAGCGGAACAAGGAGATCGGGCGCTCCGATACGATGATCTATGCGGTCGTCCGGCCGAAGGACGAGGCGATCCTCATGCTCTCGATCCCGCGCGACACGTATGTCGACATCGTCGGCAAGACGACCAAATCCGGCAGGCGGTGGCAGGACAAAATCACGCACGCTTATGCGTTCGGCGGGGCGAAGATGTCGGTGGAAACGGTCGAGAAGTTCTTTGGCGCTCGGGTCGATCATTATGCTACAATAAACTTCAAGGGCTTTCGCGACGTCATCGACGCGATGGGCGGCATTTCGCTTCCCATCACGAAGGACCTCGTGAACGACGACCCCGATCACGAGAAATTCGTCGTTAAGGCGGGCAAGCCCGTCTACAACGGCACGGAGGCGCTGAACTACGTGCGCTACCGGGAAGACGCCGGGGGCGACACCAGCCGCGCGCAGCGCCATCAGGTGTTTTTGAACGCGATCATGAACAAGGCGTCCAAAGTCGGGCAATGGACGAAAATCCCGCACTTGATGGACATTATGGGCGACAACTTCAGCACGGACCTGACGCCCGAGCACATGATCGATCTTGCGAAGAGCATGCTGAAGGACACCGATCGCACGATTTACGGCCATACGCTGAAAGGAGAGGGGCGTCGCAAGGTCGCGGGAGGCGCATGGTACTATTTTGCGGACGAAGCGGACTTGGCGAAGACGCAGGCGCTCATCGAAGCTTGGCTGGATCCGGCCAACCCGAAGGCGCAGCTGCCGCTTCCGGAGGAATATCGGCACAACGATCCCAACGCGGCGAAAGCGAAGCCGCTTTCGGCCAAGCCGGCGAAGGGGACCGCGAAGAATTAACAGCAGGCGAATTGCCCCTGCTCTTTCTGCAAGCAAGCGGAAGAAGAAGAAGGAAGGTGGGCAACACACGCATGAATATCGCATTTTTTCTATTACCGAAGCAAGAAGTGGTCTGGCTGACGATGGACGCGACGCTTCGGCAGACGCTCGAGAAGATGGAGCATCACCGCTACACGGCCGTGCCGATCCTCGACAACGACGGCGGCTACGCCGGAACGCTGACCGAGGGCGACCTGCTCTGGCACATGAAGAACAACCCGCAGCTCACCTTCGAACAGACGAACAAAGTGAAGCTGTCGGACGTGCAGATGCGGCTGAGCAACAAGGCGGTCCAAATCGACGCCAACATGGAAGATCTCTTATCCTTGGCGAAGGTGCAGAACTTCGTGCCGGTCATCGACGACATGAACCGGTTCATCGGCATCGTACGCCGCAGCGATATAATCGATTACTGCGAAGCACTCATCGTGAATGCGAATAATTCCAAGAAAGAAATGGCCGCCGGCTAACGCGCGGGCCAATCGGACGCCGCCCTCCAACGAGGGCGGCGTCTTGCGTCCGGACGAAGGGAAAGGAGCCGTCCGTCGGCCTCGGCAGAGGGTTTCCATCGCGCCGGGCGGGAGGTTTCGCGCCTCGTCGCCAGCGCTTCGCCGACAGCCGGCTGCCGCCCGCTGGGCGAGGCCTTCTGTGCTTTCGCGATTCGTTTTATGCTATAATGGGGAGTAAAGCTTAGGCTGCGCACTAGTAACTGGAGCAAGAGGTGAACGGTTTGAAAACCGGTGCAAAATCGATTTTGTGGAGCGTTGCGGCCTTGCTGCTGCTGCTCGCCATCGCCGTACCGCTCGTGAATGCGCTCGTGTTCGCCGTGATGATGGTGCCGGCCGTCGTGCTGTACGCGACGCTGCCGCGGCCCTGGTTCGCCTTGCATATGGCCGTCGTCTACGCGGTCGGGACCATTGTGCTCGGACCGGCCGCTTTGATCGTCGGGCTATTCTTCCTGATCCCGTCCGTCGTGATGGGCCATCTGTACCGCAAGGGCATTCCCGCCCGTCAGGTGCTGACCTCCGCCACGCTGACGCTGCTGGGCTTGTCGCTGCTGGAGCTCCTGCTGGCCGATCTGTGGTTCGGGTTCTCGCTCATCCATGAGATTCGCGTCATGATCGGGGACACGGTGGACGGCTTGAACCGCGAAGGCATCATGCCGGGCACGTGGACCGCGGAAATGACGGAATCGTACATCCAGAATTTGATTCATTCCATTCCGATGGCGCTTATCGTCGCCTCGTTCGTGCTCGCGGTCGCGACGCACGCCATCGCCGGGTCCGCGCTGCGCGCCGGGGGGCTGGCCGTGCCGAAGCTGCAGCCGATCCGGAAATGGATGCTGCCGCGGATTTTCGTCCTGTACTACTTGATCGTTCTTATCGCGGACATGGCGGTGCCGAGCGACGGGACCTCGTTCATGACGGTCGTGCTGCATAACCTGGCGCCGCTGATGAAATTGACGTTCTCCATTCAGGCGATGGGCTTCTTCTTCTTTATTGCGCATGAACGGAGATGGAACAAGGCGATCCCGGTGCTTCTCGCCGTGATTGTCGCGATTTTTCCGCCGTTTAGCCTGATCGGGGTGCTGGACGCGGCGATTCCGATCCGTAAAGCGTTCAAGAAATCGTGACACAGGGGCGGAAACGAACATGCCGAAGTTTCTGATAAAACGATGGCACGGCTTGCACCATTTATGGGCGTTCGTGCTGATGCTGTTGATGTCGATCGCGCTCGCGACGTACGATTGGAAGCTGGGGGTGCTGGGCCTAGTGCTGTCCGGCGCCATCGGCGTCTATTCCGTCCTGGCGGAGCGGGCGTTCCGCCGGGATTTGAAAATGTACCTCGGCACGCTGTCCTATCGCGTGAAGAAGGCGAACCGCGAGGTCATCAGCGATCTGCCGTTCGGGATCATCCTCTATAACGAGGACAAGACGATCGAATGGCACAACGCCTTCATCACGAACATGATGGGACGGGATTCCATCGTCGGCGAGTCGCTGAACGATCTGTTCCCGACGCTGTCGCAGGCCAAGGAGCGCGAGGGCACGGTCGAAGCGTCCATCGGCAGCGCCATCTACGAGCTGATGTTCCGGTTCGACGAGCGGCTGCTCTACGTCCGCGACATCACGAAGCAATGGCAGCTGGCGAGACGGTACGAGGAAGAGAAGCTCGCGATCGGCATCGTGCTCATGGATAACCTTGAAGAGGTCACCCAAGGAATGGACGACCAGCAGCGCAGCGCGCTCATGTCCCGGGCGACGGCGGAGATTACGGAGTGGGCGAACAAGTTCCACGTCTACCTGAAGCGGCTGACGTCGGACCGCTACCTCGTCATCACCGACCAGCGCACGCTGAAGCAGCTGGAGCTGTCGCGCTTCGTGCTGCTCGACGAGGTCCGCGAGATCATCGCGGAGAACAAGATCCCGATGACGCTCAGCATCGGCTTCGCGGCCGGCGCGGAGAGCATCGTGGAGCTCGGCCAATGGGCGCAGACGAGCCTCGACTACGCGCTCGGGCGCGGCGGCGACCAAGCGGCCGTCAAAGTCGGGCAGCGCCAGTCGTTCTACGGCGGCAAGTCCAACGCCGTCGAGAAGCGGACGCGCGTGCGGGCCCGCGTCGTGGCGCACGCGCTGCGCGACCTGATGCGCGACAGCGACCGCGTCGTCATCATGGGGCACAAGATGCCGGACATGGACTCGCTCGGCGCGGCCATCGGGGTGCTCAAGGCGGCGCTGCTGTTCAACAAGGAAGCGTACATCGTGCTGGAGGGCGTCAATCCCGCCATTCAGCGCATGACGGAGATGCTGCGGGAAGACGAGCGCATCGCCAAGCGGTTCATTACGCCGGACCAGGCGCTCGGCATCGTGGACGGCAAGACGCTCGCCGTCGTCGTCGACACGCATAAGGCGTCGATGGTGAAGGAGCCGCGCCTCTTGACCTTGACGGACAAGATCGTCGTGGTCGACCATCACCGCCGCGGCGAGGAATTCATCTCGAACGCGATTCTGGTCTATATGGAGCCTTACGCGTCCTCGACCTGCGAGCTGGTCACGGAGCTGCTGCAGTACATTCACGACCGCGTGCTGCTGGACGTGAAGGAAGCGACGGCGCTGCTCGCGGGCATTACCGTCGACACGAAGAGCTTCTCGCTCCGTACGGGCTCGCGGACGTTCGAGGCGGCGTCGTTCCTGCGCCGCAACGGCGCGGACTCCTCGCTCGTCCAGCGCATGCTGAAGGAAGACTTGGGAGAGTACCTCAAGAAGGCCGAAATGATCCGGCAGGCGGAGATCGTCTACGATCATATCGCGATCGCGGCGACGGAGCAGGGGCGCAAGTATTCGCAGCTGCTCATCGCCCAGACGGCGGATACGCTGCTGAACATGACCGACGTGCTGGCGTCCTTCGTCATCGGGGAGCGGCCGGACGGGCTGATCGGCATCAGCGCCCGCTCGCTCGGCCATATGAACGTGCAGGTGGTCATGGAGCGCATGGGCGGCGGCGGGCATCTGACGAACGCGGCCGCCCAGCTGGAAGGCACCGTGGCGGAAGTCGCGCAGCGCCTGAAGCAGGTGCTGCAAGAAATCGAACAGGAAGAGGGGTTATTCGAATGAAAGTCATTTTTTTGCAGGACGTGAAAGGGCAAGGCAAGAAGGGCGAAGTCAAGGAGCTGTCGGAAGGGTACGTGCGCAATTTCCTGTTTCCGAAGAATCTCGCGAAGCCGGCATCGGACGGCAACCTGAAGACGCTGGACGCGCAGAACGCCGCCGAGAAGCGGAAGAAGGAGCAGGAGAAGACGGACGCGCAGGAGCTGGCCAAGCGCCTGGAAGAGATGAAGGTCGTCGTGAAGACGAAGGCCGGCGAGGGCGGCCGCCTGTTCGGCGCCATCACGAGCAAGCAGATCGCCGAAGCGCTGGAAGCGCAGGGCGTGAAGCTCGACAAACGGAAGATCGAGCTGGACGAACCGATTCGCACGCTCGGCGTGACGCAAGTCTTCGTCAAGCTGCATCCCGACGTGAAAGCGAAGCTGAGCGTACATGCCGCGGAAGAATAATAACGAAGGAGCCAGGGACGCCATGGATGACGGGCTGACGATGTTCGATCGCGTGCCGCCCCAGAACATGGAGGCGGAGCAGGCGGTTCTGGGGGCCGTTCTGCTGCAGACCGAAGCGCTCATCACGGCGATGGAGCGGTTGCGGAGCGAGGATTTCTACCTGCCGTCGCACCAGCTGATCTATGAGGCGATGGTCGATCTCGGCGAGAACAATCAGCCCATCGACCTGGTGACCCTGACGGCCTATCTGCAGGACCGGCAGCAGCTGGAGGAAATCGGCGGCGTCAGCTACCTGGCGAAGCTCGGCAACGCGGTGCCGACGGCGGCGAACGTGGACTACTACGCGCAAATCGTAGAAGAGAAGTCCATGCTTCGCCGCCTCATTCGTACGGCGACGAACATCGTCTCGGACGGCTACGCGGCCGCGGACGACGTCGGGCTGATGCTGAGCGACGCGGAAGCGCGCATCATGGAGCTGTCGAACCGCCGCTCCAGCAGCGGCTTCATCTCTATCCGCGACGTGCTGATGGAAGTCTTCGAACGGGTCGAGCACCTGTATTCCAATAAAGGCGGTTCGACGGGCATTCCTTCCGGGTTCACCGACCTGGATAAAATGACGTCCGGCTTTCAGCGCAACGACTTGATCATCGTGGCGGCGCGTCCTTCCGTCGGCAAGACGGCGTTCGCCCTGAACATCGCCCAGAACGTCGGCGTCCGCTCCCGCGAGACGGTCGCGATCTTTAGCCTCGAGATGTCCGCGGCCCAACTGGTGCAGCGGATGATCTGCGCGGAATCGAACGTCGACGCCGGCCGGATGCGGACCGGGTATTTGGAAGGCGACGATTGGGAAAAGCTAACGATGGCGATCGGCTCGCTCTCGGAAGCCCAGATCTACATCGACGATACGCCGGGCATCACGGTCGCGGACATTCGCGCCAAGTGCCGGCGGCTCAAGAAGGAGCGGGGCCTCGGGATGATCCTGATCGACTACCTGCAGCTCATTCAAGGCCGCGGCAAGGCCGGCGAGAACCGGCAGCAGGAAGTCTCCGAGATCTCGCGGACGCTGAAGCAGATCGCGCGGGAGCTCGAAGTGCCGGTCATCGCGCTGTCGCAGCTCAGCCGGGGCGTCGAGCAGCGGCAGGACAAGCGGCCGATGATGTCCGACCTCCGGGAATCCGGTTCCATCGAGCAGGACGCCGACATCGTCGCGTTCCTGTACCGGGACGATTACTACGACAAGGAATCGGAAAAGAAGAACATCATCGAGATCATCATCGCCAAGCAGCGGAACGGCCCGGTCGGCACCGTCGAGCTGGCGTTTCTGAAGAACTTCAACAAATTCGTCGGGCTCGACCGCACCCACCAGGAGTCGGCTTCCTGACCGGGAACCCGCGCGGCTGCGGGAATGGCGAACGTCGGATGGGCAGGGCGGCACTTATATTTCAATTTCCGAACAATTGTAGGGGCGACCCTGCAATTGTTCGCTTTTTCGTTGACTTTAGCGGACTAAAACGGTACACTAAACATGCTGCTTTCAAGAGGCGGCCGACAGTATCTGTGTACGCGAGCGAATAACTTGTAATGTAATTGGGGGTATATCCATGTCAACGGTAGTTGTAGTCGGAACCCAGTGGGGCGACGAAGGCAAAGGAAAAATCACCGATTTTCTGGCGGACGGCGCCGATGTCGTAGCCCGGTACCAAGGGGGCAACAACGCGGGTCACACCATCATGATCGGCAATAAGAAATATAAGCTCACCATGATTCCGTCCGGCATTTTCAACGAAAACAAAGTATGCGTCATCGGCAACGGCATGGTCATCAATCCGTCCGCCCTCATCGACGAAATCAACTATATTCATGACAATGGCTTCTCCACCGAAAACTTGAAAATCAGCGACCGCGCGCATCTGATCATGCCGTACCACCTCGTGCTGGACTGCCTGGAGGAAGAGCGCAAGGGCGATAATAAAATCGGCACCACCCGCAAGGGCATCGGCCCGTGCTATATGGACAAGGCGGCCCGCAACGGCATCCGCGTCGCCGATCTGATGGACGCCGAAGAATTCGAAACGAAGCTCCGCCGCCTCGTCGCGGAGAAGAACCAAGTGATCGAGCAGATGTACGGCGGCGAGAAGCTGGACGCGGACGAGATCCTCGGCCAGTACCTCGGCTACGCGGAGACGCTGCGTCCGTACGTCGCGGACACGTCCGTCGTGCTGAACGACGCGATCGACGACAACAAGAAGGTGCTGTTCGAAGGCGCGCAGGGCGTCATGCTCGACATCGACCAAGGCACGTACCCGTACGTGACGTCGTCGAACCCGACGGCGGGCGGCGTCTGCATCGGCTCCGGCGTCGGCCCGTCGAAGATCCAGCAGGTCATCGGCGTGGCGAAGGCTTACACGACGCGCGTCGGCGACGGTCCGTTCCCGACGGAGCTGAACGACGCGATCGGCGACCTGATCCGCGAGAAAGGCCACGAGTACGGGACCGTGACCGGCCGTCCGCGCCGCGTCGGCTGGTTCGACACCGTCGTCGTCCGGCACGCGCGCCGCGTCAGCGGCATCACGGGCCTGTCCCTGAACTCGCTCGACGTGCTGTCGGGCCTCGAGACGGTCAAGATCTGCACGGGCTACAAGCTGCGCGGCGAGATCATCGAGCATTACCCGGCCAGCCTGAAGCTGATCTCCGAGTGCGAAGCGGTCTACGAGGAGCTGCCGGGCTGGAGCGAGGACATCTCGAACGCGAAGACGCTGGAGGACCTGCCGGCGAACACGCGCCGCTACGTCGAGCGCGTCTCCGAGCTGACGGGCATTCCGATCGCGATTTTCTCCGTCGGCCGCAACCGCGAGCAGACGAATCCGGTCATGCCGATTTATATCTAAATCACCCCACTAGCAAGAGGGCTGCGAGCGATCGCGGCCCTCTTTCTTTTTTGCGAGAGCTGAATGGCCCGTCCGTCCCGTGCCCATACTGGGAAGTAGAGGCGATAGGCCAGGACCATCACAGCCGCGGGTTGGCAGGCGGCATAGCAAAGGGTGATAGACATGTGGAAGATTACGGGGAAAGTCGCGGCGGCGGTCGGGAAGCTGGCGGCGGCGGCGCTGCTGATCAGCTTCCTGTCGATCTGGACGACGGGGTACGTCGTGAACAGCTACGTGGAGACGCTGCTGAAGCAGTTCCATATTCCGCTCGAGCAGCAGCCGTTCGCGCTCAGCGGGCTGTGGGGCGAGATGTGGGGCGCCGATCCCGGGCTGAAGGATGGCGCGAAATCGAACGCGGCCGATCGCGCGAAGGAGACCGGCGATCCGGCGGCGGGCAGCGGCGACGCGAGCACGGACGACGGGACGTCGAAGGCGGGCAGCGGGGACGCATCGGACGCCGGCGGCACATCCGGCGGCACGGACAAGACGGGCGCATCGGACGCCGGCAGCGGCAGCGATGACGGATCGGTCGACGCGTTCGGCGACCTGCCGCAGGGCGAGCTGAGCGACATCGGCGGCGGCACGGGCCCGAAAGGCAACAGCGGCGCGGCTTCCGGCCAGGATAGCGCGAGCTCCGGGGATGCGGCGGGCGACGCGGCGAAGGACGGCGTGGCGATGTCGACGGACGAGATCAATGCCACGAAATCGCAGATCAGCGACGCCGACAAGGAGAAGCTGTTCGGCGTGATGAATAAGCTCCCGCAGGAGGCGTGGCAGCAGATTTCGACCTACATGGAGAACGGGCTGACGGCCGAAGAAATGACGAAGGTCAAGCAGCTGATGGCGCAGTATTTGGACCGCACGGAGTACGATGAAATGTCGTCGATTCTGAGCAAATATTAATCTCCCGTAAAGGGTCGTCCGGTTGAACCCCCATGGAGCGTTATGATACAGTAAGGAACGTGACCGACGATGTAGAATTTACCTTGTCGGATCCGCTCTAAACTTGGCAGCATAACGCGAAAAGGAGACGATCATGACCTTTTTTACGGACAAGGGTCGATTCCGAAAGGCATGGAACTCGTTCCGGGCATCTTTTCGGCGCGTAGGCCCTCGACAGGACAATCGGTTGACTGACATAGAAAGCGGCTCGACGCGGCGCATGCTGCGGAAGAAACCGCTAGTGCTCGCGGGAAGCGCGGTCGTCGTGCTGACGATCGCCGGCTTCAGCGGGGCGCATTACGTGAAGGCGCACACCGTGGATTTCGTGGAAGTGTATCAAAACGGCAGCTTGATCGGCGAGGTCGCCTCGAAGGATCAGGTCGCGGATTTCATCGAAGAGACGCAGGCGAGGCTGGATGCCGGCAACGGCGGCATACATATGGTACTGGAGACGGGCGAGATCACATACGGGCATAAAAGCGCTTACAAAGCGGAGCCGGATACGGCCGACACGCTGCAGAAGCTTGGCGGCTTGTTCGCGTCCCACGCCACGGGGGTGGCGCTTATGATCGACGGCAAGCAGATCGGCGTCGTGAAGGACAAGGCGACCGCGGACGCGCTGCTGCAGCGGGTCCAGGACAAGTACGCGCCGAAGGCGAAGTCGGCCAAGACGGAAGTGACGGCGCTCGCGTACGCGGCCGACGGCAGCGTGAAGTCGAAGACGGCACTTAAGTCCGTGAAGGTGCTGGAGAAGGTCGCGACCAGCGAGAAGGACGTGCAGCCGGCCGACATCGCCGATCCCGAGCAGCTGTACCTGCAGCTCATCAAGGGCACGGTGAAGCCGAAATCCTACACGGTGCAGGACGGCGACTGCGTGGGCTGCATCGCGCAGAAGTTCGATATCTCGCCGCAGGTCATCTACGAGCGGAACAAGTGGATCAAGGACGACGTGATCAAGGTCGGCGACGTGCTCGACTTGACCGTTCTGCAGCCGGAAATGACCGTGCAGACGGTCGAGAACGTCACGGAGACGGAATCGATCGAGCCGAAGACGGTCTACCAGAAGAACAGCAGCTTGAAGAAGGGCGAGCAGAAGGTCGTCCGCCAGGGGCAGAGCGGCAAGAAGCAGCTCGTATACCGGCTCGTGAAGCAGAACGGCTATCTGATGAGCGAAGAGCTGATCAGCGAAGTCGTGCTCGAACCGTCCGTGCCGGCGATCATCATGAAGGGCACCAAGGACGTGGGCGAAGGCACCGGGCAGTTCGCTTGGCCGGTCACCGGCCACCGCCTGACGAGCTATTTCGGCATGCGCTGGGGCGCGCTGCATCGCGGCGTCGACATGGTCGGCAACCACAACATCATGGCGGCGGACAACGGCGTCGTAACTTTCGTCGGCACGCGTCCGGGTCTTGGCAACTGCATCATCATCGACCATAAGAACGGCTACGAGACCTGGTACGGCCACCTGAGCAAAATCCTCGTGAAGAAGGGTCAGACGGTCAACCAAGGCTCGAGCATCGGCGTCATGGGCAATACCGGACACTCCTTCGGCACGCATCTGCATTTCGAGGTGCACAAGAACGGCGAGCTGCAAAACCCGCTCAAATATCTATAATCCGAAATTTGGAAGCTTGAAACACCGCCCGGCCCATCGGCCGAGGCGGTGTTTTGCGCTTAGGACTCGCTCGTTTGGCCGAAATTAAGCGTATTCGCCGTTTTTCGCCCAAATCTCCCCTGATATGAGCGAACTTTCATTGGGAACGGACATGCCGCTATGGTAGAATAAAGGGAGATTGCTTATCGAATGGCGGTGTAGCGATGCACGGTAAAATCTTAGTGGTCGACGACGAACAACCGATTGCGGATATTATAAAATTCAACCTGGAGAAGGAAGGCTATCAAGTCATCTGCGCCTTCGACGGGGGCGAGGCGGTCCGGCTGGCGTTCGAAGAGCTGCCGGACCTGATTTTGCTTGATCTGATGCTGCCCGTGAAGGACGGCATGGACGTCTGCCGCGAGGTGCGCACCCGGCTGCAGACGCCGATCATCATGCTGACGGCCAAGGACACGGAGCTCGACAAGGTGCTCGGGCTCGAGCTCGGGGCGGACGATTACGTGACGAAGCCGTTCGGCACGCGCGAGCTGCTGGCCCGCGTGAAGGCGCATCTGCGCCGGACCAAGAGCGAGCCGGCAGCGGCGCCCGCTGCGGCAAGCAGCGTCTCGGGGGCGGAGGGATCCGCGCGGTCGGACAAGCAAGGGCTGGCGATTTTCAACCTGTTCATCGATACCGACATGTACGTCGTGTATAAGGACAACGAGCCGCTCGATCTGACCCACCGCGAGTACGAGCTCGTGTATTACCTGGCCCGCAACAGCGGCAAGGTCATGACGCGCGAGCATCTGCTGCAGGCGGTCTGGGGCTTCGAATACTTCGGCGACGTGCGCACCGTGGACGTGACGATCCGACGGCTCCGCGAGAAGATCGAGGACGATCCGAGCCGGCCGGAATATATTTTGACGCGGCGCGGACTGGGGTATCTCATGCGCAATCCGAAATCCGGAGGGTACGGCTTCGGATGAGCGGGGGCATACGGTTCTTCCGCACCATTCAGGTCAAGCTGATCATCATCTACGTGCTGCTCATTCTGATCGCGATGCAGCTGATCGGCGTCTACTTCATCAGCACGATGAAGACGTCGCTGACGTCGACGTTCACGAACAACATGAACGAGCAGGCGAACCTGCTCTCCGAGATCGCGGCGCAGACGCTGTCCAATCAGCCGGAGAAGCCGGGCAGCTCCGACGACCAGACGCGCGAGGAGTACCTGGCGGTGCTGGTCAGCAACCTGTTCAGCATCAACGAGGCGGAGATTCAGGTGATGGACGCGAGCGGGAAGGTGCTCGCGACGTCGTCGCAATCCCATCAGTCGTACATCGGGAAGAAAAACACGTCGCTTGCCGTCAGCCGCGCGCTGCAGGGCATCCGCGACAACGAAGAGGAAATCATCGACGAAGACGGGCTGCGCAAGAAGGTCATTGCGAAGCCCGTCGTCTATAGCGATAAAATCGTCGGCGCGGTCTACCTGGTCGCGTCGATGAAGGACCTGTACCGGACGGTCGACCGGATCAACCGGATCTTCATGTCCGGCATGCTGTTCGCGCTCGGATTGACGGGCGTGCTCGGCATCCTGCTCGCGACGACCATCACGAATCCGATCAAGGCGCTCACGCGGCAGGCGGCGGGCGTCGCCGAAGGGAGGTTCGACCAGCAGGTACCGGTGCTCGGGGACGACGAGATCGGCCGGCTATCGGAAGTGTTCAACAACATGACGATGCGGCTGCGGGACGCGCTCTCGGCGAACGAGGAGGAGAAGGAGAAGCTCGCTTCGATCCTCGCGAACATGAGCGACGGCGTCGTGGCGGCGGACGAGCGCGGCTACGTGATCATCAGCAACCGCCGGGCGCAGGAGATGCTGCGCCGGGAGAACTGCGAGGGCGTGCGCCTGAACGAGCTGTTCGGGCTCGAGGAATCGCAGCTCAAGGCGCTGCCGGACGGGAGCGACCAGCCGCAGGTCATCTATCATATGCAGGCCGAGGGCGAAGAAGAGGACGAGCTGCTGCGCGTGACGCTGACGCCGATCCACCGCCGGGAGCACGGGATCTCCGGCACCATCGCGGTGCTGCAGGACATTACGGAGCAGGAGCGGCTCGAGCAGTCGCGGCGGGAGTTCGTGGCGAACGTGTCCCACGAGCTGCGCACGCCGCTCACGACGATCAAGAGCTACGCGGAGGCGCTCGACGAAGGCGCGATGGAGGAGCGGGAGCTCGGACAGCGCTTCGTCGGCGTCATCCGCAACGAGACCGAGCGGATGATCCGGCTCGTCACCGACCTGCTGCACCTGTCGCGGCTCGACTCCAACCAGGCGCCGCTGCGCAGGCAGCAGACGAACGTGCCCGAGATGCTCGAGGAAGTGGCGGACCGCTTCTCGTTCCAGATGCGGAAGAAGGCGATCCGCGCGAACGTCCGGGTCGAGGACGGCATCAAGACGGTTTGGCTCGACCGCGATCAGATCGACCAGGTGCTCGACAATCTCGTGTCCAACGCGATCAAGTACACCCTGGACGGCGGGCGCATCGAGATTTCGGCCCGGAAGCAGGAGACATCGGCGATCGCGATCAGCGTGAAGGACACGGGCATCGGCATTCCGAAGCGGGATCTCGGGCGCATCTTCGACCGGTTCTACCGCGTCGACAAGGCCCGCTCGCGGAGCATGGGCGGCACCGGGCTCGGGCTGTCCATTGCCCGGGAAATCGTCAAGGCGCACGGCGGCTCCATCTCGCTCGACTCCGAGCTGAACGAGGGGACGACCGTGACGGTCGTGCTGCCCTTGATGAGCGGAGGTGAGACGGCATGATCGACCGCGCGAAGACCGCGATTCTGACCGTGCTCGTCGTCGTTAGCCTCATCCAGAGCTACCTGCTCGCGTACAGCATGCCGGGGCTCGGCGTCACGGCGTCGCCGCAGCAGGGGTACGTGCCCGCGGAGGCGATGGGCAAAGAGGAACAAGTGGAGAACGTGATCTTCCCCGAAGACATGGTGCTGCACCTGGGCAAGGCCAAGCACACGGTGCTGTATCCGGCGTCGAATTTCTATAATTTGATCTTTGAGAAAATCAAGAGCCGCGAATTCAAGGGCTTCCAGCGCGCCGCCGTCTCCACCGTCGATTGGAACGAGGTTCGGGACGGCGACCAGGGGATCGAGCTGCGCTTCGGGCGCGGCGTGCCGATGGAGCTGCTGAGCAAGGTGCTCAAGCTCGAAGGCGACGCGCCGTTCATGAACGACGTCGTCGACCGGATCTGGATCTACGCCGGCAGCGACGGCGAGGAGGTGCGGACGTACTTCTTCAGCGCCGACAATATGACCGTCTACGAGTCGGTGAAGGCCGACTTGACCGCGCAGGACGTGCAGATGTACGTCGGGTACGGAGAGTATCAGGTGAATTACAAGCGGATCGGCCAGGACCTGTACCTGCCGGAAGGGCCGGTGGAGGCGAGCGTCTCCGTGGTCGGCTACGACAGCTATACGCCCGAGCAGATGCAGAGCTACCTGTTCATCGACCCCGGCGTGACGCGGACCATCAGCGACCGCAACGGCTCGCAAATCTACACGGACGGCAAGCGCGGGCTGCAGATCGAGCAGAACGGCCGCTGGCTCAGCTATACCGACCCGGTCGCGGTGCAGGGGCAAGGCGACAACGAGAGCCAGAATGTCTACTCCGCCGTGCAGTTCGTCAACCAGCACGGCGGGTGGGACGGGATGCACCGCTTCGTGCACGCCGGCGACCTCGGGGGCGGCCATGTGCTGCGCTTCCAGCAGTATTACGGTTCGTTCCCGGTCATTCCGATGGAGCCGTTCCTGTTCGGCAGCATGAAGCTGCGCCTGCAGGAGGGCGTCGTCTCGGAATACGAGCGGTCGATGCTCACGCTCAAGAGGAAGCCGGACAAGCGCAGCGTGCGCTGGCTGCCGGGCGGGGACATGCTCGCGAGCGCGCTCACGGGCTACGCCCGCAAGGCGGACGTCGTCGCGCTCTACCCGGCGCTGCTCGCCCATCCGACGGACGACAAGACGCTTACGCTCGATCCGGTTTGGGCGGTGCGCCTGGGCGACGATACGCAGGAGGTGCTGCTCGAAGCGATCCCGGGCGGCTACAAGCCGCTGCCGGGCGAGCCGGGCGGCGCGCCGCTCGGACAGCCGGGCGCGGGCGGCGGCACGAATACGAGCTCGAGCGATAGCGGCGCCCATGGCAGCAGCGCCCATGGCAGCGTCGGCATCGCCATGGGCGGGCTGCCGCAGCGTCTGACGGCGGCGCGGTAGGCGGGCGCCGCGGGCCGGCAAGCGCGCAGGCAGCGATGCATATGGCATGGGCGGCCAGCTTTTCACATAGAGAAACGGTCAATCGAAGGGGATGTCGGTATGGACTGGGGCAGGGCGAAGAGTGTGCTGATCGTCGCGTTTTTGCTGCTCAATCTCGTGCTTGGATACCAGCTCTGGTCCAACATCCGGGAGGGCCGGGACGCCAGCACGGACGTGAACGATTTGCGCCCGGAGACGCAAGCGCTCATGAAGGAGAAGGGCATCAAGCTCGACACGAGCATCCCGTCGGAGACGCCCGAGCTGAAGGATCTGACCTTCCGCGCGAAGACGAAGCTCGGCGGCGGCGAGCGCCGCGAGCTGCAGACGCCCGTGGACAGCAAGGCGGTGTTCAACGAGAAGGAGCTGCTCGCGAGCCTGGGCGGCGTCATCCCGGATTTGAATAAATACGCGTTCGGCGAGAACCTGGACAGCGAGTTCGTGTTCTACCGGACGGTCGAGGGCCGGCCGATGTTCGACGTGAAGCTGGAGCTGTTCTACAGCAACTTGAAAATCACCGCGTACAAGCAGGACGTCATCGAGGTGCTGCCGTCCGAGAAATCGACGGCGCAGGCGGTGCTGCCGGCGACCAAGGCGCTGGCGACGCTCATCGAGAAGCAGCTGCACGACGGCGCGGTCATCAAGGAGATCAAGCTGGGCTACCACGGGCAGATTTTCAACTCGGACGTGCAGGTGTCGGCGCCGACGTGGCGGGTGCTGCTGGAGGACGGCGGCCAGTTCTACATGAACGCCATCAGCGGCGAGGTCGTGACGGAATAACGGACGAACGGCTCGGGGAGCGGCTTCGATCAGCAAGAGGAATGACAGAGGGCATGCAGCTCGGCCGGACATGGGACCGGCGGGCCGGAGCGGGGAAAGGACAGGTTTGGGGAACCTATGGGACTACGATTTACGGTATTGGGAAGCGGTTCGACGGGAAACGCGACGATCGTGCGGGGGCAGGACGCCACCGTGCTGGTCGACGCCGGGCTGAGCCTGAAGCGGCTCGAGGAATTGATGCGGGAGCAGGGCGTGGCCGGCCATGAGATCGACGCGGTCGTGGTGACGCACGAGCATTCCGACCATATAAAAGGGCTCGGCGCGTTCGCGCGCAAGTTCAACGTGCCGATCTACGCCAACGAGGCGACCTGGGGCGCGCTGGAGCGGCATGTCGGGCAGATCGGAAACGAGCAGCGCGTCGTCGTCGAGACGGGCGAATGCGTCAATTTCGGCGCGCTGCGGGCGACCTCCTACGCGATCTCGCACGACGCGGCGGAGCCGGTCGGCTACGTGTTCGAGGAGGACGGGCTCAAGCTGAGCCTCGCCACCGATCTGGGCTACGTCAGCGACAAGGTAAGCCGGATGATCGAGGATTCCGACGTGCTCGTGCTGGAGTCGAACCATGACGTGAACATGCTGCGGATGGGGCGGTATCCGTGGAACATCAAGCGGCGGATCCTGAGCGACGTCGGGCATCTGTCCAACGAAGCGGCGGGGGAAGCGCTGTGCCAGCTGATGACGGACCGGACGAAGCGGGTGTACCTGGCGCATCTGAGCCTCGACCACAATTTGATTGATTTGGCCCGGATGACGGTGAATGAAGTGTTAGAGAACAACGGGCATTTCTTCAAGAAGGACGAGCATCCGCTGCGCGAGACGTATCATGACCGGCCTACGGCATGGGATGAAGTGAGGCGGAAATAAGCTCGTCCAGCTCGGCGTCGAGCGAGCGCATCTTGAGCTCCAGCTCGTCCGGGGCGAGAATGCCTTTGTCGACCAGCAGCTCCGTCAGGGCGCCGATCGTGAGCAGGGCGCGGTAATGGTCTTCCTTGAGATCGGCCAGCTTGGCGGCGAGGTTGAGCTGCTCGAGCGCGTCGGATGCTTTGCGCGGCATGGGCGGTTCCTCCTTCGGGGGCGAGAGATTGTATAGCGATGCGTCTTCTTCTACTACTAGTGTAGTCCAATCTACCGATAACATTCCTAGATTCGCAAAATAATGATCTTGATGTCCCCGGGCGTCGGGAGGAGCGATTAGACATGAGCTTATTCGATGATGATTTCTATTCGACGCGCGTCTCGCGGAGAGCGCGGGCGTCGTTTCTGGCCAGGAAGGAGGCGCCGTTCAGGCGCCGCCGCCTTCGGTGGACGCCCGCGAAGCTCGTCGTCGCCTCGTCGGTCGCCGGCGCGGCCGCGGCCGTGCTCTTGTTCGGGCTCTTCGCCGGCTTCGACCGCGGGGATCATGTGGTGAGCGCCGTCGCCGGGGTCACGAAAGTCGGCATGAACGAGAGCGGGGATCCGCTCGAGAAGACGATCACGGCCGCGGCGAAGGTCCGGCCGGCGGTCGTGAGCATCATTAACGAGCAGGCGGTGCCGGCCGGCGCGGCGGGCGGCGGCTCGGGCGGCTCCGGTGCCGGGGGCGACGATGCCGGGCTGCAGCAGGCGGCGCTCGGGTCCGGGTTTATTTTCGAAATCGTGAAAGGCAAGGCACATATCCTGACGAACAACCACGTCATCGCCGACGCCGCGGCCGTGAAGGCCGTGCTGAGCAATGGCGACACGCGCGAAGCGAAGATCATCGGCAAGGACGACATCACGGACCTCGCCGTGCTGGAGATGGACGCGAGCGGCATCGACGCGGTGGCGAAGTTCGGGGAGTCGGACGACCTGCGCGCCGGTCAGTGGGTGATGGCGATCGGCAATCCGCTGGGCTTAAGCGATTCGCTCTCCATGGGCATCGTGAGCAAGACGAAGCGGATCATACCCGTCTCGCTCAGCCAAGACGGCAACTACGACTGGGAGCAGGAAGTCATCCAGATCGACGCGTCGATCAACCAGGGCAACAGCGGCGGCCCGCTGATCGACCTCGACGGCAACGTCGTCGGCATCAACAGCATGAAGATCGCCGATTACGGCGTCGAAGGCGTCGGCTTCGCGATCCCGTCGCACCAGGCGCAGCCGATCGTGGACAGCCTGCTGAAGTACGGCAAGGTGAAGCGGCCGTATCTGGGCGTGTACACGATGGACCTCGCGCAGTATTTGGCGCAATCGGCGGCCGCGGACGATAGCGTGGGCAGCAGCCCGGGCGACGGCAAGAGCGGCGGCGGCGACGACGACGGCGGTTCGGCGGGCGGCCTCGAGCCGGGCACGGGCGGCGAGGAAGGCGCGCCGCCGGGCGCGGGCGGCGACGACGGCACGATCACGGTGCCGCGCAGCGAGCTCAAGCTGCCGGACGGCGTGAAGGACGGCGTCGTCGTCCTGCAAGCGGTCGGGCCGGCGCAGGAGGCAGGCCTTCAGCTCAACGACATCATCGTGAAGCTGGATAACCAGCCGATCGCCAGCACGCTGCAGCTGCGGAAGTACCTGTACGGGAAGAAGAAGATCGGCGACGACATCGCGGTCACCTACTACCGCGACGGCCAGAAGGCGGCGGCGACGTTTAAGCTCGAGGAAAAAACGGAAGACTAAGCGATACCATCGCAAAGGCGAATCAGTTCGTGGCAGCGCCCGGAAGCGGGACCTGGCCTCACGGGCTGATTTTTTTGCGCCGATTGCGTACAATGGATGTAACGGACTAGATGAGAGTTGGAGGACAAGCCTGTATGTATTGTGTATGCAAAGAGCACGTGGAGCTGGCGATCGACAAATTCGTGGACGAGTATGAGGACGCGCCGGACATCGTGGACCTCGTGAAGACGAAGTTCGCGGAATGGGAAGCGCCGGCGACGTGCGAGATGCCGCGGTGCGAACATATCGCGGAATACTTGGTGGTGTAACGGATGCATATTCAAATCGCCGCCGTCGGCAAGTTGAAGGAGAAGTACCTCGCGCTCGGCATCGCCGAGTATGCGAAGCGGCTTGGCCCCTACGCGAAGCTGACGCTCACGGAGGTGCCGGACGAGCGGGCGCCCGAGACGATGAGCGCCGCCGAGGAAGCGCAGGTCCGCGAGCGCGAGGGCGAGCGGCTGCTCGCGCAGCTGAAGCCGGACGCCCATGTGATCGCGCTGGCGCTGGACGGGGAGCTCTGGTCGAGCGAGGACCTCGCCGGCCAGCTCGATTCGTTAGCCACGTACGGGCGGAGCCACGTGGCTTTTGTCATTGGCGGGAGCACCGGGCTCGCGCCCGCCGTCTTGAAGCGCGCCCGGCAGAAGCTGAGCTTCGGGCGCATGACCTTGCCGCACCAGCTCATGCGGCTGGTGCTGCTGGAGCAGGTGTACCGAGCGGTGAAGATTAACCGGGGGGAGCCGTACCATAAGTGACGGCGAAATTTATCATAAAACAAGAGTGGAGATACAGTTCATTGGTAGGCAATTAGTGGAAATTTTAGAAGAGATCTATTTTAAATGAACGGATTGGCGTGTTAATGCCGGAGCCGAACACAGCTAGTGATCAGAATTACGTGAATCTTGATTTCAAGCCGGCACCAAACGACAAAGCGCATATGAGCGCATTGCACCAGGCAATTAGAAGCTTTCATATCATAAAGGTATGGAAACCGAACGTAAACTGGAATCGATGGGTCTTTTCCTCAAAGGATATGTCTGGTATGCATACGGCTACTGTCTTACCCTGAAGGATTTCCGCGTATTCCGCGTGTCCCGGATAGGAGAATTGAAGATCTTTTGTGAGGCGGGATTTTTCGCTGCAAGATGTCGAACGACAATTCATGAACAAGCCGATTTTAAGAAGGTGCAAGCGGTATTAAGATTTCAACCGGAGATGAAAACCCGGGTATGCGATGAATTCGGCTTCGACCAATGAAAAGAACTCCCGGTAGGATACTAGACTGCAGCCGGGTTCGAGGCCTGGTCTTCAGGTCATTCCGGTTTGGCATTCCCTGGTATATCCTTTCCTTATGATTGTTAACAAGGAAGGATTTGACCGCATGAGATCTATCAAGAACCGCAAAACGAGTTTGGGGCTCATTATTCTCGTCTATTACCTCGTTACCTCAATCGGAGCGCTGCTGTTGGGCTTTGTTCAGCCCGCGCTTGGCGTACCCGAGGTTGTCATTCAATTGACTCAATTTGGTCCCGCGCTGGGAGTGCTATCCATTCTGCTCCTCTGGCCGAGGGAGAGGCAACAGATGATTAACCTCGACTTTCGGTACTGGCCGCTTAAGCCGCGGAAGCTAATCTCATTGGCCGTGCTAATCGCAGGCACGTTTGCCGCTGCTTGGCTTTGGTACGCAGTCACCGGCCATTCGGTCGCCTATACCTCTCCTGCTTCCTTATCGCATCCGTTCTGGATCATTGTGGTCGCCCAATTCATAGGAGCGGCGGGCGAAGAGGTGGGTTGGCGCTGCTTCCTGCAACCGACGCTACAGAGCCGAATCGGCACCTTCCCGGCCTCCATCGTCGTTGGCATTGTGTGGGGCGTCTGGCATATCGGCGTTTTCGCCGAAGGTTGGGTTTATGCATCGCTCTTCATTCTATTCGCCGTCGCCCTCTCTGTCATACTCGGCGAACTGTTAAGCGATGCTAGAGGTGGGAGGCTCTTGCTGGCCACTTCGTGCCATGCCCTGTTTAACCTAGGGTTGCTCCTCTGGTTCAACGAGGAGGACGGTAGCCGCTTGGCGATGGGTACATTGGCCACGGCATGCGCGATCGCCGCCGTCATCGTTATGGCGATCAGACGCGGGAAGCGGGCCGGGACCAGCGCCGTCCATCTACAGACTAAATCGGCGAGATAACCATGAATCAACTGAGGGTAACTAAGACCTTTGTGGCAGGGAGCGGAGGAATCGGGTAGGGGACGCTCGAGACGGAGGAGATATTGGGGTATTCGTCGTACTTTCTGACCGTGATTAAAGAATGGGCATACGCCGGTATTTTCTTTGAAATGACTGGCGCTACCGCATCGCATGCATTCGCGGAGGACTGTGGGGCGTATGCTACCATATGCTCACCACCATTGGTTTTGCAGCCCTGACGATCGTCTCGTGGGCATCGCGTCCGAAGAACCGCAAACTTTAACTGACAAGGCGTTTATGTTACAAGACAAGTTGCCGGTTCTTGGGGTGTTATGAATGTGCGGCAGGCATGAGAAGATATTGGAAGAATAATCCCCAATAAGTTGAATGAAGAAGAATATCGCCAGAGGAGAGATGGAAATGTCCGAAGCCGACTGTAATTAGCAGTCGGCTTCTTGTATTTTCCAATGCGAGCGGATATTTAAACAAAACCTTCAAGAACAACCTTACCAATCGTCTTATTGCTCTCCAATAGCTTGTGAGCTTGACGAAGG
>NZ_FORE01000019.1:0-181614 GCF_900113915.1 Paenibacillus sp. UNC496MF | reverse complement strand
AGCACTAGCCTATCATAGTCAAGCTCGAGTTCTTTTTGTTGAAAATACGGAGCTCGTCAGGGCAGCATGCAGTCAGCGTCCGATGCCCCCGATGCTGAGAATCGCATTGGGTAGGACTGTCTCCGCTGCGAGCCTGCTTACTGGAGTTTTGAAGGACAATCAACGAATTAGTTTGAAAATAAAAACCAGCCACCGTGATTACAAAATCTTCGCGGATGCCGATGCTTGGGGCAATGTGAGGGGCTACATCAGCGATGAATTATTAAACGCATCTCCGGAGTATCTGCACCATAACTCAATTGAGCAATTGATAGGCTCTAGAGGATGTATTCAAATTACCAAGGATATAGGCATGCATGGCACGTTTACCGGTATCACAGACATGCCTTACGGAAATATCGTCGACGACCTATCGTATTATTTTCAGCAGAGCGAACAAACACCCACCTTTTTTTCTTTACTTATCGAAATGGATCAATCGAAAGACATCGTTCGAAGCCGCGGCGTCATGGCTCAATTGCTTCCGGGGGCACCGCTCGAGCTAATCGATCGTATCAAGAACGATTTGTTTTTCTCTAATTTTGAATACATGCAAGCTGTGGGCAAGGAACCCGTTCGATTGTTCTGCGGCTGCTCCAAGGAAATGTTGATTCCAATGCTGCGCGCTTTGGAGAAGGATGAGCTGACTGATGCCTACGCAGCAGGCCGCTCAATCGAAATCTTTTGCCATATATGCGGGAAGGCCTATCATTTTCAACCGGATGAAATTGCAAGGATATCCGAAAAAAAGTAATAATATCGGGTGCTTATCTGGCTCTTTAACTTCTCAATTCTCTAAGACATTCCTACTATCCTGCCCGTTAGCGCAACGACAACAGCCGATTGTAATCAGGTCAGCTGCCGTCGTGATATGATTAAGCTATCGTGTCCCGTTAGTTGAATCACATTTCTCGTTTTTTAAATACTTCAATAACAGTATCCGAGCTTCTTCAAAGCTATTGTATTCCAAACTAAGTTCCACGTAATCACTAATTCTATTCTCAATAAACTTATATTGTTGAAACCAATTAAAGAATGAGAACTCTAATATTTCGATTTGTCTTTGTGGAATTTTTAATGTCTTTCCAGCTAAAACGTAACTCATAGTGCCTGAAATATTCATACAATACGTGTTAAAATCACCGACAAAAGAGTTTTTATCGTCCGTTAGCTTCAGAAATTCAGATTGGAAATCAACCTGCATTTTATCAGTGTCCCTATATGGGACTTAAACTATGGATGCCTAATTTAACGGAAAACTGATGCAGCGCTCCCGGTAGTCCTCTAAATGCCAAGATTCCTTGGTTGACTAAGATCCAGATTCGATAGGATAGAAACGAATCTCCTACGAGTTGCTCCGATGTTTCAAAAACCCTTTTTACGACACTTCCGGCCTTGATAAATCCATGCTCATCTTGCTTGTGTTCCAGTTCTATAACCGACCTTACAATCACCGCATCTAGGGCATTCTCATCACTGCCTCTAACTGTACCTTCTTCCCACAAACGAAGCATATGATCTTGCCCCGTGAGCATAAGCCATTCTGATTCGTACCTTCTTCTTTTATCTTGTTTAAGAGGGATACCTTCATAATAATTTTTTACAATTGCCTGGTAATGTTCTCGGTCGATTAACCCCCCTGCGTATGGAGTAATCTCATCTGCGTTTTGCATTCTTGTAGCGTTAAATAGCTCCGTCACATTTACGACATTAATCGGCTGTTCTCTTTTTCTTAACAAATGTACTACGAAACGTAAGCCTGTTTGATCATGGGGGTTATCCGCGTACCAAATGACGATATTCTTATTATCCGGAATGCTTCTTATTGCTGTTATCATATTCTCAAGCTGATGTTCTTGGTTCGACTGTTGATGATAAGAGTAATCACGATCGTGTTCCATCATCCAAAGATTTCTTTTCTGCTGCCCAGTTGTTGTATCCAAGTCAGATATTGGCCCGACTGAAAACACATCATTAAATGCTAAAACCTGGCACACTTCCCGTTTCCCGATTCCATAGAGAGATTGTAATAGCGGACCTTCATCAGAGAGGCTAAACACAATATGGACGTAACGTTGGAGCGCATCTATCTGTAATTTTTGGTTACGAATCGCATCTATTTGTCCTTGAAGTAGGTTAATAACTCCCTCTGCTAACTTTTTTTCTTCAATACCACCGTCTTGATGATAACGACCTACTGTATCCAATAAATTATAAAATAACTTCCGTAATTCATTTTCACTCAGCTGGTAAGGCAGATGTTTATAGAACGCATCCATGTTATATCCTCCTTATGGGATCATCCCGCATTCATAATACTACATATTGGAACTAATCTGCCCGTTAGCGCAACGACGGCAGCCGATCGTTCTGAGGCCGGCTGCCGTCGTGTCTTAATTGAGCTATCGTGTCCCGTGAGATGTGTCCCATAAACATAACCTGTGGTTCAAATTAATCTCTCACAAATATCACAAAGACCAATTTCATTTAATGACAGTGGCTTAAAAAACTTTCTTAGATTGCTTGCTGCAGCAGATGTTTCACCGCCGTAGGTTGAAAGTTCTTTCGGCAATTCAGGCTTATATCCAGTATCCTGACAAGCATTGCACTGATTAATCCATTTCCTTAATTGCGGGTACATCCTAAGGTATTCTTCACCTTCAGTCAAAGAACTGCTCCTTCCTGATCCTATTAAGCATTTTTCCTGGCCGACTCTTTAAACTCTTTAAAACTCCCGTGATGATTCCGCCTAAATCGGTCATATTTCAAAACTTGAGTTATTCAATCCATCTATTTCGAGTAACTAGTGTACCCACTGTCCCAACAACTAATGTAATTACAATAATTACGACGCCAAATAAGGTTTCGTCAAAATCATGTACCCTATGAATGGTATTACAAATAGAACACTTCTATAAGTAGAACTACAATCCAAGAAGAATACATGATAAAACGAGCCATAGACATATCCCCTTTCAACTCACGTTAATATTACCCATTTTTTCATGCCATAGGAAGGGGAAATACTACTATCCTGCCCGTTAGCGCAACGACGGCAGCCGATCGTTCTGAGGCCGGCTGCCGTCGTGTCATGATTGAGCTATCGTGTCCCGTTAGCGCAATCAATAAAGTCTTGGGATTACAAAAACGCCAACGCTTGGAGAACTGAAAAGGCCGCGGGCAAGCTCCGCCATCGGTTCAGTAATTGACATATTGGATGGCCACATAAACTAACACTTTCTCATCCTGACTATAATCGTTACCCGATTGTCCCTTCACCTTCCACTCGGCTGCATACCCTTCGGGAACCTCTACTTTGCTGAACTCTGTACCATCCGGGTATTCCCCCGTTTCTGCCGGCGATCGATTACCGCCGCCAACCGTTGCCAGACTAAGGTTATAATCTAATCCCGCCGGGGAAATCATGGAGACCGTAACGATTGCGCGGGAGCCCTCAGGAGGACTCCAAGATCCACTCAGCTCTAGTCCCGGGGACGAAATGTACCCATAATATAACGAATACTCATTATGGGACCCGCCGGATTCATTAGATTTGGAATCGGAAAGATGGAAAGAGTCCGTATGGTTCAAATGAACCTGAACAGGTACATCAACAGGCACATCACGTTCTGATGTTGTTCCGTCACCTAGTTGGCCATATTCATTATCTCCCCATGCCCATAGGGTCCCATCGCTTTTGAGGGCAAGATTATGGCGATCTCCGGTAGCGATGGAGACTATCGAACCGAGACCCTGCACCTGAACCGGAGGGTCTGCGCTCTCGTTGCCCAATTGTTGGTCATATCCCCATTCCCAAACGGTTCCGTCTTCTTTAAGGGCTACATTATGATCAGCTGCAGTAGCGATGGCAGCTACTGAATTGAGACTATGCACCTGAAACGGCGGATCTGCTACGTATGCATATGATCCGTCCGATTCTGATTTTTGACCTCCCCCCCATTCCCAGACGGTCCCGTCGTTCTTGAGTGCCAGACATTGAAAAAACCCGGCAGCGACGGTACTCACCGATTTGAGATTAGGTACTTGAGTAAGACTCATCGATTCATATAAGTTACCGGTGCCAATCTGGCCTGAACCATTGGATCCCCATGCCCAGACGGTTCCGTCCTGTTTGAGTACCAAACTAAGTTGATTGCCCGCAGCGATCGCGACTACCGAATCGAGTTTTTGGCCTATCGAATCTGTCTCGATCACTTTAACGGGGGTATGATGGTCTATACCAGTCCAGTCGCCAAGCTGGCCCTCGTAGTTGCTACCCCATGCCCAAACGGTTCCATCGCTTTTGAGAGCCAAATTATGATCACTGCCCGCAGCGATCGCGACTACCGAATCGAGACTCTGTACTTGTACGGGTGTATTCCGGTCTATCGTACTCCCATCACCGAGTTGGCCATAGGTATTGTCCCCCCACGCCCAGACAGTTCCATCGCTCTTGAGGGCCAAACTATACCAATTACCTGCAGCTACTTCGATCACATCTGTAAGGCTCTTGACCTGAACGGGAGTAACACGGCCTTCCTTAGTTCCATCGCCAAGCTGGCCTTCCCAATTATTTCCCCATGACCATACGGTACCGTCACTTTGAAGAACGATAGAATGAAATCGTCCACCATCAACCTGTTGCACCGGAATTTCCGCAGCGGCCGCTATGTTGGATACAGATATAAGACCAAAAAGCAAACAGATGATGACCATGAATCGTAGAGATCGATTTACCTTCATAATCCGCTCCTCCTTTTATTCAGACGCGTCCAAACCGATCTTTCGAGCATAACTTGGCAACCACCTCACATCCTAAAATATCTTGGACTTTGGACAAACAGTTGGGAAAGAAGATAGCGCTCGTTCCCCTCGGACGGCCTCTCCACCGAATTATCTCCACCTGCTTCTACACAAACGCCTTCATCCTTTTCTCTCCTAAACTTTACCATCCGGGGGTTAGTTATCAATGGGTTTATGGGACTATTCTGCCCGTTACGCAAAAAGGAGCAGCTGCCACTGCGGCAAACTACTCCTGATTGCTCTGAACTAACGTGTCCCTATAGCTTAGTCTTGATAAGAAATCTCTTCGTCTAAAATGACCTCTTTTGAGCTGTAGGGTTCCATAGGGATAGCAGTGGAATTAATCTTGTGCTTCTTCGAGTAACTCCCTGAGCATCCTATCCTTGTTATTAACAAACTCTTTCATAATCATAAAATGGTCGGTTTCCTCCAATACTTGGACCTCGATACCATCCGGCTTTAGATTGTAAATAATCGAATCTGGATATGCCATAAGGATCGGGGAATGGGTCGCAATAATAAATTGAGAGTTTTGCAAAACAAGTTCATGGATTCGTGTCAGCATCGCCATTTGGCGAAGGGGAGACAATGCAGCCTCAGGCTCATCCAGTATATATAAGCCATTCTCCCCGAACCGATGAATGAAAGTGGAAAAGAACGACTCTCCGTGCGATTGCTCATGCAAGGACTTACCACCGTACGAATCTTTAATAGGGCGACCCAATGAAGGTTGGCTGTCCAACTCATCGATCGTCGTGGCGAAATTATAATAGCTTTCTGCCCGGAAGAAGAAGCCATCCTTCGGGCGTCGCGGACCTCTGATCAATTGTATATATTCGTATAAGCTCGAGTGGGTAGCCTGACTCGAGAAGGAAAAGTTGATCGTACCACCCTCCGGGTTAAATCCCCATGCGACAGCAATGGACTCCATCAGTGTTGATTTGCCCATCCCATTTTCACCTACTATATAGGTTACCTTGGGGTGGAAATCAAGGGTATTTAAGCTTCGAATGACCGCCAAATCAAAGGGATAACAATTATAAGTGGGTATTTGGTGCCTCTTGAGCTGAATTTGTCGTAAATAGGAATGCTGCACATTCAATATAGTTCACTCCCGTTTAGGCCTTCAATCCCTATCCTTACCTTTGTCGGTCGACGCTGACTCATCACACCCCTGAGTTTACTCCATCAACCAAATAATACCACATATTGGAACTATCCTGCCCTTTAGTTGAATAGTCGCCATTCACATGGGGAGAATTTGCAGCTAACGTATACTAAAAAAATCGGCGATAAAGTTCTCTTCTACGCTCTCCGCGGAGCTGCGCATAAATTTGTGTGGTCGATGCTTTTTCATGCCCCAACATGCCTTGAATAAAATCTAACGGTGCCCCGTTATCCAGCAGCTGGCATGCATAAGTATGACGAAAACGATGAGGGTACACGTTTGCCTCGATCACTCCGCGAACTGCTAGCCGCTTTATTGCCCACCTGAGCGACGGAATGGCCATACGTTTAACCGGATTTGTGTCCGTTACAAATAAAGCACGACATGAATCTTTACGGCTGGCCAAGTACTTCCTCAACCATACTTTACACTCAGTAGTGAAGTAAACTTCTCTCTGCTTTGAACCCTTCCCATTTACAATGGCGGAGCAGTTCTCCCAATTAAGATCCTCAATGTTTATCTTCTCGACCTCCCCAATACGGCAGCCCGTGCTGTAGAGAAACTCGAGTAGCGCCTTTTCCCTTGACGTCTGACAGGATATCTTCATATGGATAACATCTTCCTCCATCAAAAACTTAGGAATTCGCTTATCCATCTTGGGCTCACGCAGTTTGAGTGAAGGGTTGGTGGGTAGATAGGTTTCTTCATATGCAAAACGGAAGAGGGAACGCACAAAACGAATCCGATGCCCTAGACTGCTAGGCTTTAATCGATCGGACTGCTTAGCTAGGTATCCCTTAAGCACGTTCAGAGTTATTTCAGTGATTTCTAGATCCCCAAGTTCCGTAATCAGCATCTTGAGCTGCAGAGAATAGGCTTTCAATGTATTTGGACTAAACCCTTGGATTCGCTTATCTGCCTCATAATGATGCCAAAGTTCGCTTAAATTCATAATAAAACCCCCTATTAGAGTAATTAATACTAGTGTGCTTCTAATAGAAGGTTTTAAGTCTTATTGATTCAAGTAGCGTGTCCCGTTAGCGTAATGAATCTTCGCTCTTGTTAATGAGACATAGCTGTTCAGCTATTTGTTGCACACGTTCAATTGAAATTCCATCTCTTTGTTCCACAGCGAACGGATGATCGGTCGGTTCGAGCTCAATAAACGGCCGAAGGCCATCCGCGCGATGAATCACTTTCGCCTTTAAGTTTAGTGTTTCTGGATAGCTAGGCAATTGCGTTGAAAACCATCCAAACATAGGATCTATTAATGCTGAATCATTACCATGTTCCTTTACTTTCCAATAATTCGTTTCGCTTAACGAAACCCAAACACCCCAAATAAACACTTCATCCATGCCATTTATCGGCATTTCCACGCACCCGCGGATAAAATAATGTTCATTATCCATTACACATAACTCTTCACTCAGTTCAAACCTGCTCTCTCGTTCTTTTGGTTCAGCAAAGAAGTAATACGCGGGAGCCATATATCCATAACTCATTGGAAGTTCATCGTGATAGTTGCCACAACAACTACAGGTGTAGCCTTTGAGATTCATTCTCTGCCCTCAGTCCCTCCGCCTTGATAATACGAATTATTCGCTAAGCGATTAAACTATCCTGCTGCCCGTTAGCGCAACGACGGCAGCCGATCGATCTGCAGCCGGCTGCCGTCGTGTCATGACTGAGATATCGTGTCCCATTAGTTTTGGCACTTCTTAGTAATGCCCAGTATCAATCAACTTTCCCCAGAATCCTATCGTAGTAGGCATTCCGTGAGGCCGGCTGCCGCTGCGTCTCCATTCAACTATCGTGTCCCGTTAGCATTCCTGTAGATGGATTAATTTCGTCTTTGAAAAAAGAAAAGCGCCTCGGTACGATGGGAGTACGCAACGGGTCATAGCCCTTAAATCCCATCATCCAGGAGGACGCTCTACTATGAAGTTTAAATCGCAGGACAAACAAAATCAACTCATTGAAAAAATTACCGCTCAGCATCTCGTCATCGGGATCGACATCGCTCAGCAATTGCATGTCGCACGTGCAGTTAACTTTCGAGGGATCGTCATCGGTCATCCACTCTCCTTCACGAACGATGAAGATGGATTTCAAAATCTTCTTCGTTGGATCCATTCGTTGCAAGCAGCACACAGCCTTAGCACCGCTATCGTGGGCATGGAACCTACCGGTCATTACTGGCTTAACGTCTCAAGGTGGCTTGCTGAGCGTCAATTCGAAGTCGTTCTCGTTAACCCTCATCTCGTGAAAAAGAACAAGGAAAACCGAGATAATACGCCATCTAAGAGCGACAAAAAGGATGCTCTTGTCATTGCAGACATGGTCAAAAACGGTTATTACTCTTTCGTTCGAAACACACCTGAGGCTTTTGAAGAGCTGCGTGTGTATCTCTCAAACCGCGAATCTGTTGTGACGAGACTTGTGAGTGCAAAGAACCAAATCCATCGCTGGGTTGACGTTGTCTTCCCGGAACTGCGTCAGGTCTTTAAGAGCCTGATGTGTACCGGTGCGCTGGCTACACTGCGCCTTTTCCCTATACCTGAAGAGCTTTGTAAACAGCAGCCTAAAGATATCATTGAAGGCTGGAAATCGTTAATGAAGCGTCATTCTGGTGAGCGTAAAGCTCGCGCTCTTATCGCGCTAGCCAGCAGCTCCGTTGGCTCAAAACAAGCCATACAAGCTTACAAGCTTCACTTGCAGCAATTGCTTGATGAGCACGACCTTGCCTGTCAGCAGCTCAAAACAGTCGAAGCGGAGATTATTGCTGTATTGGATCGCATTCCTTTTGCTAAATCCATGCTTGCTATCAAAGGAATTAGTGCCATTTCACTCGCTGGTATTCTTGGCGAAGCCGGTGATTTAAGCAGCTTTGTTCATGGCAACGCCCTACTGCGTCATGCTGGTCTCAACCTTGCCGAAGCAAGCTCAGGCAAATGGACCGGGCAGATGAAGATTAGTAAACGCGGACGATCTCGCCTACGCCGATTCATCTTCATGATGGCCATGAGCTTGGTTGCAAATAATCCCGAATTTAAGGCGATGCATACGCACAATGTTCAGGTGAGGAAGATGAAGAAAATGAGGTCGCTTATGAAGTTATGCGGCAAATTAGCTCGAATTCTCGTTGGAATGGCTCGCAGGCGCGAAGCCTACAACCCTCAAAAAACGTTGCCTCTTCCGCTAGCGGCTTAAAAGCAAACTTACCGTTTCGTCGTACGAATTTTGGCTTATTCGCGGGATTTCAAAAGAAAGCACGGAGTACCGGATACGATTGAATCAAAGGGCACCGACCCGTACCGTTAGCAAGACCGGCCTCCACCCCTTGGACAGGCGTAACGAAGGAATGAGAGGGCTAAGACCCGTTGAGACATGGGAGTGAAAACCTCCAGGGGCGGCGTGGAGAATGCGTGCATTATATGGAAGGTTATGGGGTAGCAGCCTCCCCCTCTATTTCCTCACGCCTTCATGATGTCCTGGTCCGCAACAAAGGTTCTCTTACTATCTTTCTGCATTTCTGGCAAGGGTGAAATCCTGCGAATAAGCGAGTATTCGTGAGAAAACTAAATCGTACTGAGGGAGTTCAATCTCATTTACCCTTGACGACATTTTTATCAGTTAAAAATTCCTCATAGCTGGACGCCGTAAATTCGATTCCCTTTCAAGTTTAAGGCGGAGTTGCTATCGTACACAACACATTGAGCTATCGTACCTTTTTACGGAGCTGTATTGCTGATCTCCTTAAAAAAACCGTTCTTTGAGGCAATATCAATTAACCCCAAAATATCCAGAAGTGCTTTGTAGTTAAACCTAAACCATTGGTTTTCATTCGCTTCATAAATTAAAGTCTCGGGGGCGTCATTAGCAGTCGTTGATTGAACTAAGGTATAAACATCAAAACGTTTTATGCTCTTCCCTTCCTGGTCAAGAAAGTCAAATTGTCCACCTTTATAGTAGTCGCCAGTTGTCACGAGGTTTACGTTATCGGCGTAGTTAGAAGGTGCTTCGACCTTCATCCCTTTGTTTTCAACAAAAATATTATATATCGCTTCGTTATATGTATTACCGGTGATTTGATTTACTACTTCGCCAAAAGTCAGATAGTATTCTTCTTGCACTGCTTTCACCTTTACACCATCGATGACTAATGGTTTGGTTTCGACAGTTACTGCAGAATTGCTGTAACCTACATTGCAACCAAATGTTTCTGCAATAAAACGAAGTGGAACCATCACACGATTATTCTTCAGATAGGGTTCGACATCAAACTGCATCGCCTTACCGTTTTTCACTACTTTATTGCTATTCAGTTGTAATATTACCTCTACATCACTCTTAGTGAGCACGACTTCCGAAGTCGACCAGTCGACTGTTGCTCCCAAGTTTTCACTGATAACGCGCAGAGGTAACATTGTTCGATTCTTCTTGATATCGGGACTTACATCGGAGGAAATCGCAATCGGTGCGCCATCGATTTGATTTTTCATGAGTATTTTCACCGGTTCAGCGGCGTTAGCGGATGCTGCAAAAATCATCACGCTCAACACAACAACTGCACAAATCAGCTTCTTCAAAACGACCACTCCTTATCTTAATATGTGTTGTTTTTGTCTTGTGAATTGCATCTAGGGAAATGCCTCCTAACAAAACTGATCTGTAATACACATATGCCACAGGTAATAGCATGAACAAGCTACTTCTTAAGCTAAAATGTACTAGCTCTCTCGTTCGATTTACAAATATATCCACATCTAATACGCAATGGATAAAGCTAAAGTTGCGCTATCCTGTCCGTAAGAGCAATGATCAGCACATCATAAACGAATTGAGCTTTGTATCGCCAAGGTGCTTAATTCGGAGCATTAAAAAACCGACTCCTGTAGGAATCGGCTTAATTAAATTAAGTCTCCAGACTGAACAGCTTACAGAGAGGAATCTGCAACTCCTTAAACACGTTCGACTGCACGTTATCCTGTTCCGTATATAATTTCCGCACTTGATACAATCCATCCTGTAGCGCATACACATGGACGGTGCGATTGCCGGGATCGACGATCCAATATTCTTGGACTCCGTATTTCTGATAAAGATTGAACTTCTCATTAAAATCCTTTAGCGCTGTTGATGGCGACAACACTTCGATAATCATTGTTGGCGCCCCGTGGCAGCCATTCTTCGAAATCTGACTCTTAGAGCAGACGACAGACAAATCCGGCTGCGTCACATGTTCGGGAGTATCATATTGGTCACTTTCGCTGAAGAACACATCAAACGGCGCAACGAACACATAACAGCTCTGATTCTGAAAATACGTTCGCAGCGCGAAATGCAGTTCTCCAACGATGAACTGATGCAGCGCGTTTGGAGCAGGCGACATATTGTAGGCTTTACCGTTAATTAGTTCCCATACTCCGTCCCACGACAACCAGTCTTGATAGGTGTTCAGCTTCTTCTCATCCGGATTCGACACCGGGATCCACCTCCTTCGGATTCATTATCTGTTGATTATATCCGTATCGAATTGTTCGATCGATTGCCGTATGTCTGAAGTAAAATCAAGTCCATGAACAACTTTATTCCCGTGCTAATACCCGAATTATAACATAATTCCCTGCTTAATCTCAGTTTTGGAACTTACGATTGGAGGTATACATATGCCGTCCACTGATTCAAGAGATCTGGAAGTGCCATTGCAGAAATTCCCGAGATCACAGGCCTCGGGCTTAACTTCTACCCGATGCGATACGAAATTTGCCCTTCCGATATTATCTACACCTTGGCGCATACGCCATGCCTACCCGCTTCAGCCATTGGAACCTTGGGAAACGTTTAACAAACCTAAAAGGTGGGCATCAGTTTCCTACAATTCCCATTAATAATCTTTTACTCACCTTAGAAGCGTGGACACTTGCGGCAGATACCCATGGTCTAGCAAGTCGTCAATGCCTTTTCCGAGCGAAATGTCCCACATAGCAAGGCTGAGCTGCATTTCGGTTTCCTTTGCGAAATACTCAACGCACTGCCCGAGGGCCATCTCAACTTCCTTCGTAGTTACAACATCCGCGTCATAAGCAAAGATAATATGCTTACAACCTAGTGCCTTCAGCGGTTCAAGCAATAGCGAGAACGCACCGGCGCCTGGTATACCAAAGACCGGTTTAACTAACCCGTCCGCAGCCTTATCAGCTTTTAGTGCCCCTTCTGTTACCCAGACTTCCGAACAATCGACTATGGTATCCGCGGTATCCCCGACGTTCCAGTATTTCAAACAAGGGCTTGGCAACGCGAGATGTACCGGAAGCGGGCCGCCAATGGACGCGCCGTTATCCTTTGAACCGCTGCTCCACCACCAATATCGTTGTCCCTGCTTGATCTCCATGCTAAAGACAAAATGGCCGGATGCTGAAGAAATCTCTTTTTTATTCTTCTCGGTGAGCTCGACAGTCAACGGCTTATCTTGAACCATGATTGAACACTTCGCCCGACGCTTCCCGCTTTGATCTCGCGGAAGTTCCTCCAAAATTTCGCCCGTCATGGCACCCTTTATATCCAGTTCCAGGGGCGGATTATCTACCCTAATCTGCCAGCCGGTAATCTCATTCGAGATGGTACGGAACGGGATCATGAGACCCATTCTGCCAGCCATCGTCCAGTAGGGGCCGTATTGGCCTTCTTGACAAAAAAAACCCGGCACCCCCAATAGATCGCTATTGTCGCTCAGTCGGCTAATGACGTTCTTGGCAATTTTATAACGTTCCTGATCGGGCATGGTACGATACTCGCGTAGCTGTATAACCTTCTCTTCAAGGAAGCGGTCATGAATCAAATGGGAGTAATGCTCAGGGGATAATGAGAGCTCCTTCAGTAAGGCACGATAAACGCGGTTGAGGTGATGATCGGGCTTCTTATCGACAGCCTTATTCACGTGAATTTCAACCTTTATTTTTGGTACGGCATTGGGATCTAGAACATGCCGGAATTGACGGCCAATAATGGAATCGAAATAATCATCACTTGGCACCCTCATACAATAAACAACTGTTTGCTCGCGGTTTATCCGGCACCAGCCTTTATGTCCACAAATGGGACATGGGGACTGGAGCTCGTACCATCCCTCGTGCTTTATTCTGCGTAGCTTCATGCCCCAACTCCTTTTCTTATGATGCTTGAAAAATCGTGCCCATGCGCTCCTCAAGGAGCTGCAATTGATCAAGAGAGAATGACGTAAACTTGCCGTCCCAAGAAGCAATTTGGAGAACAGCCTGGACCTTGTTCTTCAAGTCCTGTTTATCCCAGTTCTTGGTGCTATTCAAAAAACGGCTGACAAATTTATTTTTCTCCCGCTGACGATTCTTCTCATGCTGCCCGGTAGGTCCTTGGGTTGGGTACCCATTGTTCGAAGAAGACGAGCCTCGGCTGCCGTTGCTCTGGCTTTGCGAACGATCGGAATTCCCATGCGACGCAGATTGTTTACCTCCATGCGACTGTTGCTCGCTTCCTTGCGGTTGTCCTTCTTCGTCAGTAAGAGTTCCGTTTTGACCAAATGGCTGCCCTTGGACCGGATCGGAATGACGGCCTTCGTTCTTCAGCTTTTCATGAGCGCTCTGCCGGGCATCCGTCATATAAATGTCCTCGTACGAAGAGAGACCTCCGCCAATATTTCCATACCCCCCATGCGAAAGCGCGCGACCAACCGCGCTTGTCGAAGCATTTTCTATCGGGTTGGTAGAATCTACGCCCGAAGTTGCGCCAAATCCAATGATGGAACGCTCAATTGTTTTAAAAGGCTGACCATATTATTTATTCAACCCTTCAAATTGACATGTCATGACCCACTGCTCACCGATTTGCTCAGGAAAGGTATGAATGACGTACCTCTTTTCATGGGCTTTGTGAACAGCGATCATCTGCTCGATTCGGCCTTCCACATCAACATACGGCCGCAATGTTTCGACATACGTTTTTCCATGGTAGGAGTAAAGACCAAACTGCCTTTGTTCGGCAGTAAGAGCATACTGCTTGTCCATCACCTTTTCCTTTTGCGGAAGCAGCCGAATGTGCTTATGGAATTCATTTGCCATCGATTGATACACCGACTGTACTGTCGAATGTGCAAGTGCCTTCTTCTCAAGTGCGATACGTTTAACGTGTTCGGCCTCCTCACCCGCCAAGAAAGGAAAGCCGTTTCGCTCTTGTCCCGGGTTCCCCATTCTACATGCCTCCATTGTTCTCTTCGAATTACCCATGTGCTGCAAAAACCATCCGCTTTAAACTGGCCAACAAAAAAGACGCATTCAACAATCGAATGCGTCTTCAATGGAATGGAAACAAAAAAGGACATACGTGTAGTGTAAGTCCCTGAGCTTCCATTTACATACTTTAAATGCCTTAAGGCTTCTCCATCCTCGTCGAAAGTCTAACAACGAAGAAAATAAAGCGAGTGATGCTGTAATACCCGAATTATAGCACTAGACAGAAAATAGGTAAAGTATGCCTGCGACAGCTTTGTGCCTCTATTGAAATATAAATCCCCGCTTCAGGTAAAAACCTACAGCGAGGTTGTTACGTACACACGCCATATTGGTTGATTCTATGTTAGCATGCAGCATGCCAAGACCAGATCCCTGACAACGCCATGATTCGCCATATTTCGCTTTACCCAAATTAAAGAAGTAGGTTATAATCTTTTTGCGTGCTGCCGGGGTCAAGTCAACCTCTACGGATGTTGATTGCTGACCTTTAACTTATTGCACACATTTCATGTGTGTTTTTTAGTATACGATTCGCCTTCCTACAGCACGAAAGAAGGCCGAATGTCCTCCAAATCAAATAAAAAAAGCCCCTACCAGGTTATATTCATTGTCTTCCGGCCGCCAAGCGTTTAGACAATGAATAGTTCAGGAGTAGAAGCTCTATTACACAAACTCGGTATGATTTCATTTTAGCATATCGTTTTTGAAAAATAAAGCCTCTTCTCTCTCTTGAGTATTGCCTTTTTGGTGGCGCAAGGGAGACTTTTTATGTCAGAGAAGAAAAACCTGAAGGAAGGTTCTGCTCGTCTCCTCTACTACCGTGAACGTCCTACGGGAAACCGAACCCCGAAGACACGAATGGTCAAAGGTAAGCCCCAAGCCTATTTTGAAGAAGAGCTGGAGCGGATCTACTTTAACGAAGAAGATATACGCAAATTTTCATTGGACAAGCATGGTCAGAATGTGCCTTATGTCGACGGCCATATGACGATCATCAATAACTACATGTTTGACTACTGGGGTTACATTCTTGGAGCAGAAGCGATCGCACTCTATGCGCACCTGAAGCGATACTGCTACGGTGAAAGAGACTTCTGTTGGCCGAATCTCGAGCTCATCTCGTATAAGATGAAAATGAGCCGTAACACTGTAAAAAAGTATCTCAGCATCCTAGAGGATCATGGCTTCGTTTATCATTTTAACGTCCAAAACGCTGACTTAAACAATACCAACGAAAGCCCATTGTTTAAGGTACGAAAGAAGGTCCCGCTCCTTTCGCAAGAGCTATGCGACCAGCTCCCTCAAGTGCTGCAAGTCGATCATGAAAAATACTTAACTAAGCTCTTAACGACCTGCGAACACGAACTCGATCTCGATCCAAGTGTCGATTATAGCAGCCTTTATGATGATCTCATTGAAAAAGGGAACGTCCGACGTAAAACAAGGCAGCTCTCCTTGTTTGAGATGGATAAGGAGGCTGCACTCAAACGGCGGATCCTCGAAAGCGAGCAATTGGAAGCTGACAAGGTGCGCTGGCAGGCGGTTTTATCTGAAATAAGAAAAAAGATATCTAAGCCTTCCTATGATAACTGGTTCGCGAAAACCTTTGCAATCAAGCGCGCCAGTGTCTTAACTATCTATACTCCACATGAGATGGTGACGGACTGGTTAGTGGAACGCTATATGAAAACAATTAATGAACTCATCCGCGAAATCGACAAATCGATTTTAGAGATCCAAGTGGAAACAGTCGAGGTTTAAGGAGCCGATACGGCTCCTTTTTTGTTTACAATATACGAACTTTTAACAGTCGGAAACGGATTGGCCAGGACTTGGGACATCCCTTGGCCTTGAAATGGTATTGTAACCGTCAATTTCTCCATTTATATCGGTATTATCCTTCTTTTCCTCGGTGATTCGACTTACAGTCTATTTTGTCGCAGTCTCCTATTTCGCATCTGAAGTACTATATCTCCGCAAGAATCGTATATGATACAAATTAGATGTCACAGGAAATGACAGATATTTGAAAATATGACTTATTCAGCATCGCCGGCCTGCTGGAGTTTCAAGTGTTTCTCATTCGGAGTTAAATGAGATGGAGGAAATGTTAAATGGCAGATTACTGCGTTGGCGGGCAATTCGATGGCTACAAGATGACTACACCAAGGGATGTAGAGTTGTGCAGAGAAGGAGGAGGAGAAGTTCATTCTGACGGCCAGCCACCCGAAGGAGGTTGCGCGGGAAGTACGGTTCAGAACTTCGCTGCAACGGACGGTCGTGCAATTAATACGACTTCCATTTATGCCGCGCGCGGGAAGTACGGATACACACAAGCAATACAACTCTTAACCGAGTTAAGCAGCGCTGCTCGTCATACGGTAGATTCAATTGTCATCAACGATCCTAAACTTAACGAGCGTCTCGTCAAAGGCCTCAGCAAGTTTGGGGAACTATCCGCGCAAGCGCTTAACGCCGACCTCGAGGCCCCGATTTATTCAGCTGAGACCCATGAATACTTCGTTAGTCTAGCCAAAGCCGTCGCCGAACAATCCAATGACGAAAATCTGCACGGCCTTGTTAACAAAGCCATTTCAATGGCAGGTCCCCTGGTTGGGCTACCATTGAAGGAAATTATCACTCAACTTGGACCGGTGCCGGACATCGGTGATCTGCCGGAGGGCGACGAGCATGTTGAACTACAGACATTCTTTGATAACGACATCGTGTTGTCCTCAAAGTATCTACCGACAGTCCACCTTCCCTTAGATGTATCCCTCTTCCACAATCGATTCACAGAAGCACGAAAAGCCATCGACGAAAAAGCTAGTGCGCTTGGCGAAATAGCGAGTCACCCCCAGGGTTCACTTCGCAATGCTGGCAACGGTTTCGTACAACGGTACGCCGACTGCGATATTTACTTTTCTTCCGAGACTGGTGCTCATGAGGTCCATGGCGAGATTCGCAATAAATATAATGGCGTAAATGGCCCGGTGTTGCTAGGTTTGCCAACCACCGACGAAACAGCATGTCCCGATGGGATTGGGCGTTTCAACCATTTTGCAAAAAACGCGTCGATTTACTGGACACCACGAACTGGACCATTCTATCTAAGGGGGGCTGTTCGCTTTCGGTGGGCATCTATTGGATGGGAAACCGGACCGCTCGGTTACCCTGTGACAGATCAATATTCACTGACAGGACTGTACCCTCCGGAAGACAACCCAGATATGCACTGGAGCAAGTTTGAGAACGGAATGGTTTTCGCGCAAGGTAACGAAGCTCAGGTGGCGCCAGCTGCAGTCATCTCTGAATCCCAGGTAAGGGACGCCATTTATAAAACTTTTGATCGTAAAATGAAAACAAAGAAAGTCACCCTGAATTTAATCTCCGCCGAAATTCGGCCCGGCTTGTACGGCGTCGATGCCGCTGGAGTCGAAGATTGGTCATACGGCTTCTGGGCATCTGTTCCAAGAACCCTTAAACTTCGCATTCGTGGCTTCGTGAGTTTACCTGTTGTTCCCGATCCAACCTGGGAAGTTGAAGTTGACCTTCGGTTCACCACAACATCGCCTCTCGAATCGTTCACTTACCCCCAATATAAAACCGTCCTAGCCTCATTGCAACGTTGGTCGGTTAGCGTTCATGGAGTGCTCTCGGGGACGATACGTGATGAGATCGTCTCGGCGCTTACAGATGCGTTCCAATCGACTCCGACATCATTAGGAGCACTCGTACTCGGCGATCTACCTACCGGAGTTAGCCAACGCGGTAAAGGTAATCTCGACGTAATTGACATCATGCTTGCAGCCGACGGCTCACTTCAAATTTTCGTAAACCCATTGCCAGACTTAGCGGGCAAGTTCCGCAAAATGATCGCACAAGGTAAGCTGGACAGTATTATCGAAAACTTCTAACCAGACCGCACCTGTTAACCCAGAAGGACCATTTCCTTAACGGAAACGGTCCTTCTTCTTATGTTGTGCTATTTGGGGTTTGACGCACTAACCACTGCGCTCGGATTGTTGAAAATATAACTAAGTTTCAATATTTGAAAGGCTGCCTATAAAAAACAGATCCCCCTATCTCAATATTTGACACCCAACGTATAAATTTCTGAAAGGCACCCTCTGTCAATTTTTGATACCCGAAAAAGAGACAAATTCCCGCCTATCAAATTTTGAGAGAGGGGGATCAGAAATCTATAAGCGATACTTAGGTATCAAAATTTGAGAGAGCCTCAGTCAAAATCTGAGACAGGCTATCTCAATAATTGAGACCAAATAAATACAATCTTTAAGAAGAACGAAGGTATAAGAACTTCTATATCATCATCAATCAAAGTCATGCGATAGGAACCGATCGATCAGACCATTGATTAACACCTGTTGATTCCCGCGGCGCAGCTGCGCGATAAAATCGACAAACAAGATTGAGATCAGCTCATCGACTTTCATTTGGAATTGAGGAAACGTCGCTTCGGCATCATATAAGAACACTTCACCGCGCTTGACATTTTCGCGCAAAAACTGAACCTCCATCAATGCCCACCTTTTTGGTGCTGCAAACGTTGCGTCCCCGCTTCGCTGCCGCGGAAAATAGAAGTGCCGCTTCTGCTGCAGACTTTTTACGGTATCCTCCATGGTCACGCTATCTTTTGTCTCCTTGCGCTCGCTGAGGTTCTCACGGATGTGCAGCAAAAAGTCCGCGTACAGGATATGGACGAGATGCTCCACCGTCAACTCGGCAAATGCCCCTTTGGTCTTCTTGTTTATGTCGCCGATAAATACTTCCGCTCGGGTAAAATCGATTTCTTCCGCTCGGACCTTTAGGCGGATTACCCGTTTGGAACGCGTAAAAAGATCGCTCCACGTAAACCCGCCGTTTAAGCCCCGCAGCTTCTCAGATACGTTCAGATGGCTGCTGCTGACTCTTTCGATACGCATGTATATCCACATCCCCACGGTAAATGTAATTCATAATCAACCGGTAGACGGTCTTTCGTATGGAGAGATTCAACTTCCTGGCGAGTACCTCGATTTCCGTATAATTCGGAAGCAGAAGTTCCGCGTGCATGTATTGGCCGGTATCTTTATAAACAAGCGGGGGATACCGTTCGGGGAAGATCGAATAATGCTCCAAAGCCTGTTTTAGGATTTCCGTATTCGAGATCGTTTCATATTTGATCTCGGGCCTGCGATCGGCGATTCTTAATTCGCTTGCGCGCTTTCGCAGCTCTTCCCTTTGTTCTGGCGTAACCGGGAACTTCATGTCTTTCTTCTTATCGGAACGCTCTTTACGCGTGCGTACCTTTGGCTTCTCTTCTGCGGCCGCTGTAGGCGGTGTAGCCCGCTTCTGCGGGGCCGGTGGTGTGCTTGGCGCCGCAGCAGGCTTCTGCGCTCTGAGAGGCTGTGCTTTATCCGGTGTAGCGGGATTATCGCTTGCCGGCCTAAAAATGCCGTTTAGACTGCTTACCATGGGTCTGGCCTCCCTCTCCTGATAGCGTAACGGTCAAAATTCCAGAATTCCATTTGAGACAAGTATATGAGCAGTCCTATTGCGAATAGAACGCTCGTCCGGCGTATATTCGCTGCAGGAACGGTCGATGATGAATAGTAACCAATTCAGAGGAGTGATAGGAATGGCTGCAAGAAAAGAGATGACCCCGGAACAAGCAAAGAAACTGGCCTCCATTATGATGCATGTTTCTAGCAAAATGGGCGGGCCCAAGCTGATAAAAAAATAAGCAGGCTGCTCTGATTAGCAGCCTGCTATTCGAATTACGTTTTCACTACTTTCCCCAATTGACCATATCGATTCAGTAAACCATCGAGTTCTTGAGATATTCGAATCACGATCTCGGATTGCATCCCAAACCGATCGCTGAGCCGATGCATTTCTTCGCGCTTGCGTTCAATTTCGCTTCGGATTTGAGCGCGTCTAGTTTCTGGCACGATGTCCTCCCCCTATCAACGGTTAGCCTCTGCTCCAATTCTGCTCGTCCTGCAGGACGCCGGAGGCAAGCAGAACCCCCCACCATTCGCGAAAAGCCGCGTTAATCGCCATTCGCTCTGCATCTTGAGGATATGGACCTTCACAGCGGGTACCGCTGACCAGGTAACTGTTTGTCATCCCACGTTCGACTAGCTCGTCCTCTATCCAAGCTTCAAACGCGCGAGCAAAGAGCTCGTGATCACGGCGCCAGTACGCGCCGCGTTCCTTCGCATCAAGATAATAGGCACTAAAGTCCGTTGGAATGAAGAATTCGGACGGTATCTCCATGCCGGCCTCTTTAAGCAGCTGACAGTAATACAGGCCAAGTGCAATCCACTTGCTCCTGCTTCGAATCCGGTAAGTCCCTTTGAGTGATAAGAGTGCGCTGGATACGTCGTATCCAGCAAGTGCAAGGTTCCGGTTTATCTCCCAGCCGTATCTTCCATGTCGCGGTGGTAATACGGCAGGAACAGCATACCGCATCCTCCCATTGCCTTCTTTGATTTGCTTCATCAAACGAACAAACGCGGACCTGATCGAATGGGACGCCTGGGAGCCATTCGCTTCACAAGCAGACATCGGCGCCTTCATTCCGTTTGCAAATCCATGCGACCAGGAATACAGGTTAAAATCGAGTGCATGCGCCCACTCATGGCAGAGCGCCCCACCACCATTCATCTTCGTAAGGTTGATTACGTTTAGAAACGGTTCAAAATGAGCACTTGCTTTTCCAGCCCCTCTAGCTCCAAAAGCGAGTCCTGTAGCGCTGTAAAAGCTGATGGCTCGACGCGGAATGTTCAATATGGCTGCAAGGTCCGCATGTGCGTTTCCGCTGCAAAGCACGTGATAACGGCCGGCTGCATCCTCCATCCACGTTCCAAACTGTATCCCACGGTAACCGTAGTACGTCATGAGGTCCTCCGGCTTCTCTACGCCGGAAGGCTCCATTGAAAGACGGACAACCTCCTTCGGCACAAGCCGTTCCCAGCGGTCTCTCGATCTGCTCCTCACAGCTCGAGCTTTAGGCTCTGTCCATTTCCAATCCTGACCTTCAATGGAGGAGAAGGCTTTATCGAAAATCTTTCGGTATGCCGCTTCCTTTCCGTGGCCTGCAGATATGAACGTCCGCTTGAAACGGTCACCAAGCGCTAACCAAAAAGCGTAATTGGCAACGGATGGTTCCTTGCGCAGCAGACGGTCTTCCTGCAACCATGTTGCCTTCTTCACATCCGCCTGAAGCGCGTAAAACGCGCTACGAAAGGCCTCTTTGGAATACGCCTCGGCAAAGACCCGCTTCAGCTCTGCAATCCCTTTTACAAAGTGCTCGCGGGCAATAGCATGGTCATCCGGACGTTGGCCAACGCGATCCCAAATTTGTTTGATCGCGTACGCAGCCTCTGACGTAAATCCCTTCTCCCGATACTCTTGGACTGGGAAGGCACCAAGGAGTTCATCCTTGCAAATGGCTTCGAAAGCATGTGCGGGATCCTGTTCAAGCGCCGCATACCATTCAGCGGTGAATTTCAACAACGAGGCAGTATGCTTACGGGCTCCAGCAAGTTCTTCCCCCACATCGTAGGAATATTGTTTGCGTCCTGTATCCGGCAAAGCAGCAGTACGGGGCAAAATAACAGCCGAAAGCTCGCCCGTACCGGCAAGCGTATCCGAAAAATAGTCAACCAGGAATAATAGATTTAAGGCCATCTTCAAATTACCTCCATAGGTCTCCCGCGCTGAGCGAGAGACAACATTTATCTCATCTCCGCTCAGCCGGAGTACGTATGGGGCTCCCCAAATGCGACAGTTCCTTATCCATCCTTCAAACGCTATAGCAGCTACCAATCAATCTCCAGATCCCAATCACACGCAAACCATGGCCACGCGCAGCCCATTTCGCGCTGACCTGCTCTTACTATTAATGAACGAAAAACGGTCCGCTCCAATTACCTCCCTCTGAACGGAAGTCACTCTTTGGGAACAACCTTCCCTCATAGATTCCGACATGTAAACCATCTTGCCTCGTGACGGACAACATCTCGCTAGACGTGAATACATGAAGCTCATCCGGGGTTTCAAGAAAGTATTCCGCATAGCTGCCGTCCGCTTCCGTAAAACACCGAATAAAACGCCGACCGCATGAAGTAAGCAAGTACTTGGAGAGTCCTCCATTCAGAAGTATGATGCGTCCAACCTTCATCCCAATTTCCTCCTCGTTTTTGGGCACAAAAAAACAGGAGACGCAAAAAAGAACACACGTCTCACGCATGTTCTAATGGTCTCCTGTTTATGTACCGTACCTATTCGCTAAAGCGTTGCTCCGTCTTCGCTTAAAGAAATAAGCGAAGAAAATCATTGTTGATTCGTCATACTTGAATTATACAATGACTTCCAGGCCCGGGCAAGAGCGAACGTTGACTACCTTTCCGGCACTTGAGGCTGGCCTCTTTGCTAGAACGGCAACGATGAATTTTCCCACTTCTCATAGATGGCCTTCATGTACGGATCCCCCGCAATATCATCATAGAGCAAGGGCGGTTTGCGCTGTGCCTTACGCTTCTTCTGAACGGTAGAAAGTGCTTCAATCAGCATACGATCCCGCTCCTCGGCAATCTCCTTCAGACGCTCAGGTGTGGGGTCACTTAACCGATGAAGCATGCCCTTAAAGTTGGCGATGATCGCATTAAACACTTCAATATCGGTGTTGGACGCTTCTTCAAGCCCTTGCTCCACATTCCGCAGCTCGAGCCCAAACATCGGATCATCGATCGGGGTGTCATACAGCGAATTGGCATAGTTCTCTTCGAGGGCCTTCACGATATAACCTGCCATATTCCGAATCGACTGTCCCGCATTCATGGAACGAACGTGACGAATGTTCTCCTCGATATAGAACGGATGATACGCTTTCGCGAGCTGAACCGCCTTTTTACGGTGAATGCCGTTTTCAAGCAGCATCTGCAGCAGGTTCTCCGCATCGTAATTAATTTCTTCCTGATCGCTATGCTGGTTATTCGTGTTTTTATTGATCCGGAAAATGAACGACTCTACGGACCGGCCAACACGCTTATGGATATCGTACGTAAAGCTGATGTCCGTCTTCTCCTCAAGTTCCACCTTCGCCCGGTCAATCAGTTCGCGAAGATGCTTCAGCATTTTATATTTGTCATCCGGAATGTTGAGGAGATGCCGCAGCTCCTTCACTTTGAAAATCCGCTCTTTACGGAACTCCCGTTCCTTCAACAATTCGTACAATCGCCAGTTATATTCCGATTTCAATTTCAGTACATTCTTCAATCGAAATTTCGTGTACGCTCGTTTGAGGTTCCGGAAGAATGGCGCGAGATCTTCCGATAGCTTTATCGTAACGCGGCCCTCGCCGTCCTTATAGGTCGCACTCTGTACCCACGTAATTTTTTGACGCGTGTTTTCATGGGACAGCTTTAACTGCTTTGACTGCAGCTGATCGATCGCCCGCTCAACCCGCTCATAAAACGACTTTCCTTCAACCCCAATGAGATTGGCTAGATCCTTAATCGAAACCGTATATGTTTTAAACTCTTCATCATCCGGTTGAACCAGAGAAACAAGAGAGAAGATTAATCGCCGTTCTGTAAGGTCAAGGTCTTGCTGCGCGTTAATGATTTCCCTGGACTGGTTGACCCAGTAGTAGTCCTTAATGTTCGCCTCAACCGATTCAGGCATTGTAAGGGCCAATTGGCCATCAGGCTCTACATCTAACTCTTCTTGGTCCGTGACCTGCTCTACCATAGCCTTAATCCCCCTTCCAATCCTAATATAGCCTATTTTGTTCAGAGGTGAAATGGTAGAAAAAGGAGCTTTTTCCTGGGGACTCGTAATGTCCGTACAAACGGAACCACATCCGAATGGGTCAATGCCGCTAAACGCCGATGTCATAGGGAAGGAACAATCTGGGGAAACGAACAGTCTTGCATATGTCCGTACAAACGGAACGAAAATTATTTTTTCAGCCCCCCCCCCACTACCGGGCATTTATATGTCCGTAGAAACGGAACCCAGCCGTGACGCGGGTTATCGTTACACATACGATTCCAAGGTTCTAACTCTACGTCCAGGCACATAGCATGGATACTACGAGAAACTTTCCCTGGATCGGTCCCGTTTCTACGGACATTCCAGATACGAAACCAGGCTACGGGTACCGTTCGTTCCGTTTTTACAGACATATACGGCATAGAAAAGCTAGCGCTAGACCTTCAAATTCCGTTTGTACGGACATTTCGCTAACCTTAAGCTGCTTCACTGCCCCATGTTAACGGATAAACTTGCCTTCATTCCGTTTTTACGGACATTAAAAAGCAGCTGATGTACCGCGTTCCGTTTTTAAGGACATATCGCCCCGTCTGTACGGACATAATCCCGTTCGTACGGACATAAAGCCCCGTTTCTACGGACAATTCATCCCTCTTCTACGGACATTCGGTCCCGTTCCTTTGGACAGGTTATTCCCTTATTACGGACATTTGGTCCCGTTTCTACGGACATTAAGCACGTTAATCCTAGATAGGGCTTCGTTTTCTCGCTCTCTTAACAAGTTTATTCATCTATAAACATTACAAATATAGTATACAGAAATAGAAACATAGAGGTGAGAGATTTATAGTCTGTGGATAACTTTTACATCTACATCTGATTAGACGCCTTATTGTGTATTACCACTTTCCCCTCCCATAGCGTACACGCAGCAAAACCCCAAATGCATGATATCCTCGGACGCAAGAAACTTTTTGAATCTTCTCTTTCACAAACCAAATGTAAACCAAAGACGCTACATTCCTGTAGCGCCCTGGATTCATTATTGAAATAACTTTGGCTCCGCAAAAGCAGCAAAAATATCTTGATAATCTTCGCTTACAAATTCCACTTCAATCTTTAGCTTAAGAACTCCTGTTACATCTACAGTTACTTGTTTAGGATTGTCGCCACCACGAACATTTTCTACTGTAAGCAGCTCATTATCATCACCAATAAATCGATACGTAACTGAACCAGTACTATTTTTTGTATAATCGTCAATACCAACAAAACCAGTTAATTTTTTATATTTACCATTCAAATTGTATTCAATTGATGGTTGTTTACCAAGCGTATCATATGAATAATAAGCAAAGTTGATTCCCTTTTGATACGTATTATCGGCAATGGTTATTTTTTGACGTTGATAGTTTTGGTTAAAATCAATCAATGATTCATACTTTGTATTCACCCTTGCATAACTAATATCGGTTAAATATTTAAAAGCACCTTCTTTTTTTCCAATCCATGCAGTATGGTTTTTACTATCGTATGAAAATCCTTTACCTGCCGATTCAGCAATGAATTTTACAGGAGCATACATTTGACCCTTATATACGATTGCATTGTCAGATGCTGTTTTTTGAACGCCATCAAACATATATTTCACTGATTGGAATGCCACTTCGATCTTTGTTGATGACCCCGCTGCATAGGCCGCCGAGCCCGTTATTAAAGTACCGATTAGAAGTCCTGCTGCTAAACCTTTAACCTTATCCTTCATAAAATCTCTCCTCTTTAAGCACTAAAATATATAGCTAAAGATGGATATTTCGACACAATTCCTGTTTTTCCCTTCCTATTAGTTGATATTTTTTTACATTCTATTACGTTCAATATGTTAGTGTTAAGCCTCTCTTTTTTAAACCAAGACATGAAACTTATAATATCGCTCATTCGTTTTGAGATTAAAAACTTCATACATATAACCCTTCAGAAAAACGTGCAACATAAAGTCAATCTAAACGGTCTATAATGCTGCTGATTAATTTTGGAAAGGATGAAAAATTTTGTTTCGAAAAAGCAATTTTGCAACTCTATTGGTGGCGGTTTCTATATTCACAGTCACTTCACTCGGTATCGTGAATGCTCAGAGCGAAAATGAGACATTAGAAGAAAAAACTGGCGTACCCATTAATAAGTTTGTAAAGAACCCCGTAGAAGCAGCTAACCAAATCGCTACTAATTACTTCGAAGCAATTAAACAAGAAAAAGACAAAAACGGTGCCGCATTAACAAAGTTTGAAATTGTAAATACTGACGTCTCAAATCCAGAAGACATAATTGTGTCTGTTAATACAAGCTATGAAGATGGTTTATCAAACTTGCCGTCGGTCGATTATCATATCATGAAAAATGGTGATTCTTATCAAATCAAAAAACAAATTTGCGTGTTCGATATGGATATCAACTCGCCAACTTATAGAACAGTAAAAGTTTGCAAGTTCGGTGAAATTGGAGACGCCTTAAGTATTACGTTATAAATTAAGGGTGACCTCCAGTAGTCTCAAAGAACTTCACGACATATTATTTTTTCATTTAAAAAAGCCATCCTCCAAAGAGGATAGCTTTCTCCTATTTACATAATAAAAAATAAGTCGCTCGACTGTGGAGCATTACAAGTCAAACTTATAAAGGTTCTCCATTTTCTACATGCAGCACATTATTTGCTTTTTTGTCTTAATTTTTCAAGCATTGCTTCTCTTTTACCCCGACGATCAGCTAAAATTTCTTCTTGCGTCCGATCTTTGATAGGCAAGGGTCTAGGACAGAATGGAACGATCTTTTTCTTACTCATACTATTCTCCTTTCTAGCGAGAATAGTAACAAGTGTCGCCAAAGAACGGATCAAATAAACAATAAAAAGCCCCTTGGCTTCCCAAGGGGTTTAAGATACATTATCGAGTTAACTCATAAAGACGCTCGATGGATTGCTCCGAAGTGGAAGTCAGCTGACCAATCCGTTTCAGCAACTGCTCCCGCTGTTCTCGGCGCTTCTGGATAATGGTTTGTTGAGGGACATCCTTTATCACTTGAATCGAACTCACAAGATTATTTTGCTCCGGCATTTAAGTCAACCTCCTTCTGAGCGATCATTCGCTTCTGAATCGTGAGACAGAATGCATGAATCACTCTACGAATCTGACTTGAATCTATAATATCATTATTTTTAATGAGAGACAACGCACGATCATCGTCATCATCAAAATGAAAACACCACACCCACGTTTCATCCTCTAGCATGTCCATGCGAAACGCAACAACATGCCTTCCCGGATACGGATTGTTGGAATAGGCTTGTCCAGCCTCATCCTTCGCTGCTGCTACCGCAACATAATTAATATCTTCATCCAGATCAAGGTCACGCTTCTTACCTGAAGTTCCCTTGTTCATGATCATTTTAAGCGTATTGCCTTCCTTACGATATAACGAGAAACCTGAAACAAAATCCAAGTCCGTAAATACTAATGAGTCATTTACATAACGATATTGATTCTCTGTCACTGACCTAAGTACTTTGGTTAGCGTATAAACCGCATTTTCGGACTCCTCCAGCTCATCTTCCAACGTAGCAATGGCTTTTTCCTGCTCGGAGATGGTGGTTTTTAGCTCTGTGATGCTGCTTTGCATTGCGTCATGCTGACTTTGCGAATAGGCTACAACATATGCGACACTAGACGGATCTTGGTCATTTTGGCTGAATACAACACTCACAAGGTTATATAAGCCGTCAAAGGTAAAGTCAGGCTTCTTTACAAAAGGCGCCCATGCTTGCTCGAACTCCTGAGGCCGTTTTGCTTTGAAGGCTTCCACATGAAACTCTCGCCGCCCTATTGTCGCCATTTTAGAGATATAGGATTGGACGAAAGCAAAGTAAATGCCTGAAATAAGCAAAACAGCACCAGTCAGACCGACCCACAGTGGCCACTGCGCATAGTATCCCGCTCCAACCCCGACTACAATGGGTCCAATAACCGGCAGTGTAGACCAGGAGATCCCTTTTAGCAGTTTAGCATGCTTAAAATAGCCCCGAATCGTTGTGAAAGGCCCTCTCCAAGCCGTCCCACGCCATTTTTCCCCATTTTGTTTTCGCATCGTATTAATAATCGGATCGAGGTCACCCTTAATCTCGTTGAGGTAACTAAGATTCTGAACCTGCAAGGATTTAATTACCATTCCTATTTCATCACCCCAAACTATCATACATCAATACGATGAAAAATTCATAGGTTTGACGCTCCAAGCGATGAGTACATGCCTCTTTCAACACAGAGAACGAAATGTGAACTCCCTGTGAGGAGCAGCATCCTCAGTTTCTCCAATTACTCGCTGTGTTCAGATTCACCGCCTTTGTAGTTAGCAACTCGCCATCAATAATGCAAAGGGTTGGGAAACCCGGCAGCAGTCATTTACTACCCCCTCCCTTTGTTCATCAACCCATTTCAATTACTCCAGTTGTAAAGCTCTCCTAGCTGTTCCGCTACCACCACGTAATACACCGGCCTACTCTGATGCACATTGCGAATGAGCTGGGCAATTCGCCACTGTCTCTTTACCTGGCGATAATTCGCAAGGTTTAAAAGGACGAGGAAATATGCCATAAAGCGCAGGAACGTCAGCAGCGGACGAGGTGTTTGCACCGGCATACTGCCGCGGGAGCGGGATACAAACGTCAACGTATTTGCAACAAGCATACAATCCGGATTGTTCATTTGAAAAATCCGAATTGCTTCCACAATCATTCTGTGGAACTTCCGTTCTCTGGCATAATAAAAGCCATGAAGGGGCTGATAATGGAGTTCATAACCGCCATTTTTCCGAGGTAGAATAATAAAATACCGGTTTAAGTAACGATTTTGGAGACGCGCGTATAGTGATACGAACACCGAGGATACGGGGATCGCGATCAATATCAAAAGGACGATATAAATGAATGTCTCACTAGCTTCAAGTAGCATACGAATTCCTCCTAAGGCCCCTAGAACAGTCCAAGTTCACGAAGGCTGCTATGGACTCCATCCCCGATAATGACGTGATCGAGGAGCTCAATTCCTACCAACTCCCCCACCTCTGTCAGCTTTTTCGTCAAATCGATATCTGCTGGAGAAGGAGTAGTATTCCCAGAAGGATGATTATGAACCGCTACGATGGAGGATGCGCGATGCCGAATAGCGGCACTAAATACCTCCCTGGGATGCACGATCGCTGCATCCAACGTACCGATAGATATCGTTTCTCTGGCGATTACGTGATTTTTGGTGTCGAGGAATAGGCAGACAAAATGTTCCTTTTCCAAATAACGCATCTCCATCATGAAGGCCGCGACGTTTGCCGAGGACCGGATGGTTACCCGATCTTCCTTTCGAGAGACAACCTGTCTACGGCCAAGCTCGAGCAAGGAAGCTAGAAAAAAGCTCTGACGTTCATTTAGCCCATAGCGCATAGACAATTCAAACTCTGAAAGCTCGGATAGGCTACGCAAGCCATGCTGAAGCAATTCGTCGGCGAGCAACGACAAGGATCGCCCACTTGTGATGGGCTCCATCATGAGCACTAAAAGGTCGCGTGTGGAGAGTGATAAAATTTGACCGGTCAGGAAGTAGTTATTACGGATCTCCTGAACGGCAAGTGCGTTAAGCTCCTTTATTGACATCCCAATTCCTCCTTGATGTGTGTATGGAATGAAAAAGAGGTGCTTTCGCACCCCCCATCCAGCCTTATCGAGACAGCAGTTTTCCAATGACAGTATGGTTTTTCAGCGTCTGCCGCTTCTGCTGCTGAAAGGCTACCTTCATCAAGTGGATCTTGCTTAAATAATAATCTTTCATCCGAATATCGCCCCTACCACATCGTGGGGGATCGCCCCCTGCGCCAATGGCTGAGGGCTTCCTCCCAACATTATGGTTTTTTAAACCTTCGAATTACCCCTGGACCTGCTAGCCACTCAACTCAATACGAGAGTTTGACCACCGCATTGGGCTTTTTGGTTAATCTAGATCAAATCCTTCTTAAACACCTGATTAGCCTTCTTTAAGCACAACAAAGAAAGTTACCGACGGCATCTTCTCATAGTCCTCCTTGGAAGGAATGAGTCACTCATGGACCGTAAATTAAGAACCGGTCAAGCATGACGAATGTACCAACGATGTAGCAGATGTACAAAAGCACCGTCTCCTTTTTGGAAGGCCGTAGCATCACACATCATCCCTTTCTCTTTCGAATTACCCCTTGTCATATGTAGCGCCCCGACTAGTGGTGTACTTGCTCTTTACTTCAGCGAAGGTAATTTCGATATCTCCGAAAATGTTCAGTTCCTCCAGTACACGAATGTACTTGTCGACGACCTGACGATCCTCTGTTGAAATCTCCATGTTCCCCTTGGGTAAAGGTACATCCGAAATTGTAATCGTTCCGCCCTTGTAATGACGCAAGATCCTGATAAACATAGCGCTTCTCCTCCTAATGAGCTCCAATAAAAAAAGAGAGAATGACCATGCGACCATAGGCTGCAAGTCATTCTCTCTTTTATTCACCTATACGAATTGCCTCCGGCTGCTAGGATTGGAGGTGCGGACGAATAAAATCCATCGGCCCAAACCGTTCCTTCAGCTTATCAAACGATACGGTAATTGCACCGATAATCCCGTTCTTCTCAAGCAACCCCTTGTACCCGTCTACAATAACGCCATCGCCAAGCGCGATGATCGTATCGCATTCGCATTTTCGAAACGGGACGTCGACAACATTTAAAATACCTCCCTCGAAGGAGACAACCTCCGTCGTCAGCATATCCTTATACTCCCCTTTACACCGGTCACAATGCGTCATAAAATCACGCTCCTTATGACACCATTGTACCATCGTTTTAATGAACCCCCAAAGCATTTTCCAATGGTGTAATCAACTGCTGATGTCGGAAAGACGTAATCATGCAAGTAATTACACGAAAATTTATCGTGCTGACAAGCCCAATCACAACAATGAACCATTCGCCTTGTAAGCTCCTGCCGAGGATGCATCGCGAAGGGGTTACCAGACCAGAAGAACGCGAACAACGCATTCGATTAGCCTCGCTTGAGTAGCCTTCAACGATGGTGCCGGTCAGAATCGCGCATGCAATGTCCGTACGGTCATAGCCACGCAGTTCAAGTCGATCGTCCATGTAGTGTCTGGAGATGTCAGTTGAAAAACCTTCTTCTCCTGTAATGCCTTTGCGAATACACTCGAGTTCGTAGGGCCAGTTGACCTGACGATAGTGCATCTTCCAATATCCCCCCTTTGCGAATCGTAAATAAACGCAAAAAAGCCCTGGGAATAAAAAAGGCACAGCCAAATAAAAGGCATGCGCTAATCCCAAGGCAAATTCCAATTGTTGTCGAAAAACAACGCTCCTGCTTCGCTGAAAATGAATCGGCGAAGAAATAATAATCGTTAATCGTTATGTCTCGATTATACTCTAAAACTTAAAACTGGGCAATGATCCCATTCCTATTAGCAGCTTTTAACTTATGAGAGGCTGCCTTCTAGTGTATAGGTGACGCGGAAACAATGGTTTAGACTGAATGTCTCAATGACAAAACTCTTCTCGATGTAACGACCACCTTTATTGATCTCCTTTCCAGTCGGCTTATAGAAGATATACACCTCTGCCGAATTCTTCGAATGCCGTCGGAAATGACATCAAGTTCTTGTCATCGGTATGTTTTTGTCCTTTTATATTTGTCATTACGTATGTGTATCAGTTGTGCATCGCCGTGCCCTGCTCGGAATTCCGCTCATATCCTACGAGTATATGCCTATGGCGGACTTTAACTTAAGGAGCTGACGGGCACTTGAGAATTGCGCAAATCTCGACGAATACGATACCTGTTCCCCCGAAGAATTACGGAGGTACGCAGCGCGACGTGCATTATTTGACGGAGGAGTTGGTCAAACGGGGACACGAAGTTTTTCTCTTTGCAAAGAAGGGTTCTACGTCAAACGCAACTCAAACGTTTGAGTACGAATCAAACGATAAATCCAAACAACTGGACTTTATCATTAAGAACATGCCTCCGGACATCGACATCATCCACGACCATTACGGCATCGTCGCCAAGGCAAAACCTCCGATCCCGACCATCTGCCAATCTCATTCCAAGTGGATCCGATCGAACGTACAGATTCGGGTCTACGTGAGCAAGTTCATTTTGCGGAAGTACGGCAAGGGAAAGGGCTACGCCGTCTACAACGGAATGCGCATGGCGATTATACGTTCAAGAAAAAGAAACAAAAATACTTGCTCTTTCTCGGCAGGTTGATCAAAGAGAAAGGTGTTCACCTCGCCATCAAGGTGGCCAAGAAGACGAACCGCAAGCTCATCATCGCGGGCACACTGAACGACAAGAAATATTACAAGGCCAAGATCAAGCCGCATCTGAGTAAAAAAATTCGTTACATCGGCCCCGTCGGCGGCGACCGTAAGCGCAGGATGCTGGCCAATGCACACTGCGTACTAGTCAACCTGGGATGAGCCGTTCGTGCTCGTTCTCGTCGAAGCGATGGCAAGCGGCACGCCGTGCTAGGATTCCGCCGCGGCGCCGTCCCCGAGGTGTTGCGCGGCGTGCCGCGGCTTGTGTGCAACACGACGACCGGCATGGCTCCAAAGGTCCGTAACCGCAAGCGGCTGCCTAGTGCTCGGAGATTAAGGAGGTACGTCCCGAACGCACTACTCCGAACAAAACATGACGGACGCACCGGATCGAGTTCTTCCTATGAAACAAGCTGCTTAACGCTTCTTAATGAGCACGAATACTGGCTTATTCGCGGGACCTTACCCACCGGCCACTACTGGTTCAGCCTGGCTCGTTGGCTTATCACTCAAGGCATAGAAGCCGTTCTAGTTAATCCTCATCTCGTCAAAAAGAACAAGGAAAACCGAGACAACACCCCGTCTAAAAGCGATCGCAAGGACGCGCTCGTTATTGCAGATATGATCAAAAACGGGTACTACTCCCTGTTCTTTGGCATGAGAAAGTATTCGACAGCGGCAACCATCATAACTTCCATTCTGATTGTCACCGCCATCTACAATGTTTCGGGTGGCTTCTCGCTCAGTTCAATTGTCGCCATCCCCATCGCCTTGTCGTGGTTCGGAGCGATCATCGCATATGCTTTATTCCACAATATCGAGCGCAAGGACATTAATCCTGCTTATCTGTAAATTTAAGCCCTGCACTCAAATAACTAGATTCGCCCTACTTATGGTACGGTTCCCCGTATCTGAAGGGTACAATCGGATTCCTAGGTACCCTTCAGAACAAACTCTTCTTGAAGACTTGATGACTATTACAATGCCTCTAATGGTTTTAAACGATCTGCAATCTGGCATGATCAAAAATTTCGCCGTTACTTATGATACGCGTAACGAGCGTATCGGCGAATTTTAGGGCGTCCGATGTTGGATGCCCTTTTTTCAGTAACATCGGAACCGCCAGCAGCAGTACACCCCACAATTGTCTCGACATTTACTAAGATGAGTTCCTTTATTGACGAGGGGAACGCGCAGAGATTAAATTATGCAGGTACCGTCAGATGTGCCCCGACTTTTCGAGCAACCGTAAAACTGGCCCAGGCAAGCACATTCAGAAGCTGTCTATCCTCTTTAAAGAAGGCACGAAATTCATCAATAAGCGTATCATCGATTTGATAAGGTGCAGTCGCAGTCAACAGGCAAAGTCTAGCTGCGGCCCGGGACGGGGCATCGAGTGGTCTTACGACTTGTTCAACCCAGCCCCTGCCTAGTGCGGGTTTAGCTCCATCCCATTCATCTATATATTGCTTAACGACGGAACGTGTTGCATCATCCAGATCAGCTTCCCCCGCCTGATCCGCGGCTGCTGAAAGATTCGCGAATGCCTTGCTGATGACTGGACTGGAGCTCGCCCAAGATAGATCGTCCGGCAATTGAGCATCGCGCAAGAATACGAGAGAATCACCGATTGTTTTTTCTTTTTTCAAGTTCGATGAGAATAACAAAGCCACAAGCCGTTTTGTAATTTTAGAAAGAAATGGGTTTTTCACAGGAATGAGTGACTTATTCGTCAGCAGTACATCAATCATACGGGTAATGTAGTTGTTGATTACGAGTGTGCCGATGATTTCCGGTGCCTCTTTTGCAGTAAATGGCGGCTCTTGCAAGATAGGGGAATGAGGCACACGCGTCGCGAGCGTCCATTCCACAATGGATCTGAGTTTTCTATCCTGGATTTCCCCGATACGACCACCAAAGATTTGACGTGCCACATCACTCTCTCCTGCGGCCATGAGCATAGTGCTATGCGCATCCATGCAAAATGGGCATTCATTCCCTTTCGCAACCGCCGTGGCAACAACCTCCTTAATCGCTCTCGGTACAATCCCCACCATTTCCGTCTCTCGTAAAGATGCCCAAACCCCCGCAAGCAATGAGGGAGAGAGGGAGTGCATAACAAACAGGTCCCCCACTAAACCAAAATCCCTTTTGATTTGCTTGAACATGTCGAAAACTATGCCTTCGTCTGCGAAAACGGGCGTTGATTGAATATATTTGATCATGTTGTTCTCCACCTTCCATTCCGTTAGCGGATTGTCTCGACGGTCCGAATAAGAGCCATTGTCCGAAAGAATAAAATGGCGGCGATGACCGGGTGAATCGCAGCGAGCCAGTCTATCTGCTCTGAATAGATTGCGCTGAGAAACATGAGAACGATCATGCCAACCAACGCCGCTCATTGCACACGAATTGCCGCAGGATGTTTCTTCACCATTGCAATGATCAACATGATGAGCGGTAGCACGGCAAAAACGTCGGCAAAACGCGAATGTTCCGACCATCTCGCGGAGTCCGAAAACACGGCCAATCCCGCCAAAAATGCTTGTGCGATCAAACATATCGCGAACACCCAGGCCAGCGTATTTTGGAACATGGCCGGACCGGAAAACCTTTGTTGCATCACTTTTTCCTCTCTAGTATCCAACCGGTTGTTCAGTTCGTTCCTGGACATACCATCACGCCCTTCTAATAATTGTAATTACACAACTATTATATTTATGCAACTATTTTGTGTCAACAAATAAAAAGAAAGTCCGCCGATTGGCGGACCCTCCTTGGTTCGAGTCAAATCCCGTGAAACGTGGTTTGTTTGAAAGCATACAATAATGCGCGGATTCCGGCTTCGACCTGGTCCATGTCCTCGTTGGGAACTTTCTCCAGAACAGCGTTGCAGACGTGAAGCATTTTGCCATGGAGCTCCTGAAGCATACCTAAGCCATGCTCGGTCAATTGGATCAAGATCTCCCGGCGATTATCTGGATTCAGGTTGCGGGATACGACTCCGTTCTTAACCAAGGGATCAAGTAAACGGGTCAGCGTCGAAGGTTCGATGCCTAGACGGGCCGCCAAATCTCCATTGCGGTAGCTCCCCTTGTCGAGCAACATGACGATGTGCGCTTGGCGGGGTGTCAGCCCTTCCACGAAGGATTTGTCCGAGCTCAGTATTGTCGATTTGACCAGAACCTCATTGATCAGCTCGTTTAAAATGATTGGATCGATACAGGCCACCCCCATCAACGTTTAGCCCCATTGTAGTTGAAAAAGTTGTATTTTTGCAACAATTTCTGAAAGAATCATTGACAACGAGGCCGACATCATCTGATTTGTATTCATACAATTATTGTTTAAATACAAATTAGGAGTGGTGATGGATGAATGTCATTGCAGAAAATAAGCAGGCGCTACCCCAAACCGGAAATGGAAAATGGCTCGCGCTGGCCGCGCTGATGGTCGCGCAATTCATGGTGGTGATCGACATTATCGGATTGAACGTAGCCCTTCCTTCGATTCAACATTCGTTGCATTTCTTGAACTCCAGCTTGGAATGGGTGATGAGCGCGTACCAGATCGCGTTTGGCGGTTGCCTGTTGCTCGGGGGTAGGATCGCCGACCTCTTCGGGCGAAAGCGGATTTTCCTGATCGGTGCTGCGGCTTTCGCAACGACTTCGCTCTTGTGTGGTTGGCCCCGACAGCACTCTCGCTAATCCTTTTCAGGGTAATACAAGGTCTAGCTGCGGCTATTCTGTCGCCGACTTCGCTCTCATCGGTGACCCGAATGTTTCTGGAAGGCCGCGAGCGCAACATCGCGCTCGGCATCTGGGGGGCCGTATTCGGGGCTGGAGGTGCAATCGGCAGCTTACTGTCGCCGGGGCGGCCACCGTTTCGTTGGGCTCCGGTCTGCTTCTTTCTGCACTTAGCACAGCTTCAGGATCAGGGTGGAACTGGAACGTCTTCCTTCTTCTTGCCGCAGCTCTGATTCTCTGGGGAAGCTTCATTCTCATTAAAAGAAACGCTTCCTTCCCTCTAGTTCCCAAGGCGGTCATACGGATCGCCACGATGCAGGTCGGCGTCGTTATCGGGATATTGGCCGGATCTCATCATTTCTCCATGTTTTTTCTGCTAACGCTTTATATGCAAGACGTCTTGCATTTATCGGTCATCCAGACATCTCTCGGTTATTTGGCCGCGGCGCAGCCAGGAGCAGAAATGATGAGGGACGATATTGTCGTAGTCGGCGGCTATGGGAAGGTAGGGCGCATCATCTGCGAAGAGTTGACGAACCGATGGCCAGGAAAGGTGGTAGCCGCCGGCTTTCATGCTCTTCCGGGGGTGAAATCCTGCGAATTCATGAGCTTGAGGGAGGAAAGTGAATCATTTTCGAGGGAGCTTAACTATCCGCCTAATAACATCCACAATACACCCAATGGAAATATTCCTTTCAAGGAGTATATAATCTTTTTCTCTCCTGTTATGTGGGAATCGAAGTTTACCTTCGAAAAAGCCTGCGGCTTTCGTAGCCATAAATAAGATCTTGCCACCGACACAAACAGAGGGTCAGCAACCTCCAACCGGAGAACGAAGACGGCAGCCACGCTCCTGGCTGCCGTTTCTAGGTGCACTTTAACCTTGCGCGTTCTGTTACCTTAGCGTTTTATAGGAATAAATCATTATTGGGCCGCTATATTGAATAAATTCACTGTCCTTAACAGATAATCCGGTCTCCTCATTAACCTTTCGTATCATTGTCTCTTGAATAGTCTCACCTGGATTCATCTACAATTACCGTAATCGGATCGTTGCTGCAATTGAATTCTACCTTTGCCTATCTTTTATAATCTCTCGCCCGTTACAACAATTCTCATTATACGGTGTCCTTGGAATTTAAGAATATATGGAATATAATTCCATACTTAAGGGTTCGGCCCCATTTTTTAAGATCTTTTAAATCTATGTTCAAATGGTGTGAACATGTGTATTATGGGTTTGTAGTAAAGGGTCCTAAATTTTAATTTTTCTGGAGGTACCAACGCAATGGCAAAAATTACAGTAGGCAAGGAAAACAACACTCCGATTGAACTTTATTATGAGGATATAGGCGCCGGTAAACCGGTTGTACTTATTCATGGATGGCCGCTCAGCGGACGTTCCTGGGAAGCTCAGATCCCCGCACTCGTGGAAGCAGGAAACAGGGTGATCGTATATGACCGCCGAGGATTCGGTGCGTCTTCCCAACCGTGGTACGGCTATGATTACGATACCTTTGCTGCAGATTTGAATCAGTTGCTCACTCAGCTCGATTTGCATGACGTTACGCTGGTCGGTTTCTCCATGGGCGGCGGCGAGGTGGCGCGCTACATAGGCACGTACGGGACCGAACGCGTCTGCAAGGCCGTTTTTGCAGCAGCCGTGCCTCCGTATCTTTATAAATCCGCGGAATTCCCGGAAGAAGGCGTGCTGGACGAAGCTACAATCGCCATGTTCGAGCAGGGTGTCCGGAGCGACCGTATCGCGTTCCTGGACAGCTTTACCAGAAACTTTTTCACCGCTGGGGACAAGTCTGATCTCGTCAGCGAGGAGTTCCGCCTCTACAATCGGGACATCGCCGCCTTCGCTTCCCCGAAGGGCACGCTCGACTGTATTTCTGCTTTCAGTCGAACCGACTTCCGTGCGGATCTGACCAAAGTCAATGTGCCGACCCTGATTATCCACGGCGATTCGGATGCCATTGTCCCAGTGGAGGGCAGCGGCATAAAAACGCATGAAGCGATTCCAGGAAGCAAGCTCGTCGTAATTAAAGGCGGACCGCATGGCGTCAACGCCACGCATGCAGAGGAGTTCAATAAGTCGCTTTTGGAATTCATCCAAAGTTAAAGCCAACGTTCGGAACCGACCGGGCCAGATAACCGTTTAACAAAGAAAAGTTGCCAGTCTCAATAAGAGCCTTTCAGCCTATGCGAACACTGTTAGACAACCGCGTGTTTGGATGTGCTTGGATCGAACAACTATTAACTGAGGACTCAGAACCAGCGTCGCGACTGGTGAAAGTAACGCAGCGGCGATCCTACTCGGGTCCGGTTGGAGTAAATACGTTCTAAAAAGGCGTTAAAGGGGCCACGTGGGGGCGTTCTCCGGAGTGGCCCCTTTTATTTGCAAGCAGATGCAGGTCACAAAAAGTAAAAACGGTCGCCTCAAGAATGGCAGCCGTTACTAACTATTTCTCAAACATATCGTGCAGTGTTGCGCAGATAGGTTTTTTTACTGTTCTTATCTTTCTGCAGAACGATTCCAAGGTCAATCATGGCATTCTCAATACCTTGGAGCGACCGCATATGCATCATCTGAAAAGAGCTGATAGACCGATTCGGTTATATCGTGAAGCGGGTGATCTTCATCGCCGCTATCATCCACCCGATTCAATTAAAAAAATACGTCTTCATATCGATAGACTACATTCTGGCCATCAAGATTTTAGACTAAGGTGGCATCATCCATTCGGGCATTGACCATTTTAATTAGGCACGAACGTCACTAAAGGTGATTTCAAAACATCACCAAGTAAGATTTCACAATAGATTCCCCATTAATTATACGTTCATCTCTAATATTGTCCCTTTACAAAATCGACGTGAGCTACGTGGAGATCATCGGCGGAACTAGACTCCAATGTTACGGCAATAGCGTCCGGAAGATCCTTTACAAAGATACGTGGTGCTTCTAGTTCTCCAGAATAAAACGGTATCACGTTTTTGTAGTTCTCCAAATTAATGACCGGTTTTCCAGTGTAAGGATCGGTTAGGTTCGTGTAGCTTATCTGCTCTTCGGTAGAATCGTCCTCACTCCCGGTACCACTGCCAACCCCGCTTGTGCCGCCAGAACCCGTTGTACTTGTTCCCGCTCCGTTCGTGGGAGGCTTGGGCTTCTTTATCTGCGTTCGATGCACCTGACGGCCATACGTCCCATAGAGCTGCTCAATGCCAAACATAATGGTAATGGATTCCGATGTATTCACCTTTACTGGCGCCTCCGGCTTAGATGGAGGCGTCGGTGTTGATGGCGCAGTAGGTGGAAGCGGGATATACCCGTCATAGGGTACGTCCTTCCAGGGCTCACCCGTTTCCGGATCAATCCCACGATCCTGGTCGAGACTCACTAAGTTATCGTTCATCATGAGGGTTTTCAACTTGTTTGCATATTGCCCGTCCGTTGCATACGTTGCGCGCTGCAGCTCGTTTGCCCATTCAAAAGGATTCTTCTTAGAACGGGTGACGGTATACCGCGGATTTTGAATTAGAAACAGAGCATGATCATCGAAGGATGCTGTGTAATTCGGGTATGCGCGGAACGCAGCATTGACGTGATGAGTGCCGGTTGAATCTTCTTCATTCGTCCCCGAATAGCAGACGGGACCTTTCCAAGAAGAGTTGGCCTTGATCCCGAACACATTATTGCAGATATCTACTCTCCCCCAATTGGACTCAAGCGCCATTTGGGCGAGCGTCACGCTGGCTTTAATCCCCGTTCTCTTCTCGGAGTCCATGGCATAGGGTGCCCACTGGATAAAGAACGGATGATGCAAGACCCCAACCGTGGTTGGTACCGTTATAACCGGTCCTCCGCTCCCCTCATAGCCGCCTCCCGTGCCAGAGCCAAGAACAGTGCCTGAGTTCATATCGCGCGTATAGAGGGTTCCTGATTCGTTAAAAGAGGGTGCTACTGTCTCGATGTAGGCATGACTGATATAAAGGAGCGGGTTGGTCTTAAAATCGTACCCGTTCATTTCAGAGAAATTGACGTCACCAACCGCGTTGAATGCAGCTTCACTCGCCATATCGGTAATCTTACTCATGAAAAGCACATAGGGGGACGGATCAGTCGCTTCTTTCCCATCCGGCAGGTACTCAAAATGAAGATGCGGCCCGGTTGATCGGCCCGTATTGCCCGATAGACCGATGATCTGTCCTTTCTTTACGCTCTGCCCGGGGCCAACAAGCGCATTGCTTAAATGCTGATAGCGTGTCGTACCAGGCATCTCTTCATCCGTACTTTCAATGGCAACGTTAATGCCGCCGGTATTGAGCGCGTCCGGGTCGGTAGCCTTCGGGTAGATAACGGACGTTACGACACCATCCTGAGAGCTCGATACGGGGGTGCCGGTAGGCACCCCGATATCGATGCCCGTGTGAAAGCTTGGTTCACCCGTAACCGGGTGAACACGCTCCCCAAACCCATCTGTAATCAGATTCTCTAAATCCGGATTATAAATCTGAGGAGGAAGGAACCTTTCCGTAAGAATGGCACTGACAGCAAGCGACTGGCTGGAAGAGATTACGGCAGCGATGAAGTACAGGAGGAGAAAAAGACCAAGCAGGATGGCATACACCCACCAGAATCCTCCTACATGGCTCAAGAAGGTGGAGCGCAGCTTCTTTTTTAGCTGCCTCATGGCTTCTTTCTTTAGCCGCTCCTTTATGGCTCCCTTCGCAATCTTCAAGTCTAACCGAGGTAGTTTAAGAGAAACCAATGTGCAGACCCTATTCCACAACGGGGCGCTGCAGGTTCTTTCTGGTTTGCTGCGCTGTCTTCATGTTTTTCTTTACGACTTGATTCGTGTCCTCCGTTACACTCGCCTGTTGCTTCCCTACCTTTGCCCGCTGCATGACTTCGAGTTCTTGATTTAGATGGGATAGGTTGGTGGATACCTCGGGCGACACACGCTGCTTTAACGTCGAGAACACATGTACGTTCTTCTGGGCATTCAGCTCAAGCCGATCTCCCACTTCCATGCGCGCGGTTTTCGACAGCTTTTCTTGCGCGGCGTTCATGGACTTCTTCAGTTCGTTAGGAAGCTTTACCTGGCTCATATCGAGCTTGTTTTGCACCACCGGGTTGGTCGTTAGCGCCATTGGCGCCTCGCGTCTAGATGTCGCTGTAGGCAGCGCTGGGGCGTTTTTCAAGATAGACGCTGTGCTAGTCGGAGCAGCATTACGAATCGGTGCAACGGGTTGATGCACCTCCTCCACGGTTCCCGTTGCGATTCGGAATGCCTCATTCGCCCGAAGCAAGTCGTCTTTTTTCTTTCCGAACTCCGGCATCGATTCAAACTGCCAAGCGTACGAAATCCGGCCCTTTCGTGTCGTCATCACCTGGTTGATTTGATTTGTGTTCGTTAATCCGGCTTCCAGGAAACGCTCGTCCATCTTCTTTACAAATTCGGTATGATTGACGGACGCTCCCTTGGCCGCCGAGGTGTCAATCGCCGTTTTATACTCCACTTTATAACGCTGGAACAGCTCCACCATAACGAAATCGTTCACGCTGGTCTCCAGTTTGCGGTTCGTGTTCAGCGTACCTGCCCGCTGCAACTGTCCAACAACCGCCTTCGGGCGGTTGACCATGAAGGTGGATGCCTGGCGTATCGCGTTCTCGTTGGCATACATCGTCGCCGCCACTTGCTGGTCGTTCATATCCTCGGAAATACCCTGCGAGAGAATGGCTTGGCGCACGTCTCCCCCATCTTTTTGAACCGCGGACAATCTTCCTTTCTCCTCCTTCCACTCCTTGTCCATCCCACGGAAAGGATTCTTCGTATTGGTCCGGAGGTTCGCGTTGACGCTCGATACAAATGGCGTATATTGCACGGGCTGCCCCGACTCAATGGCGAGCTGCTCGGCGGCTTCCCTTTCTCGCTGGTAGCGCAGCTGCATGCTCGCCGTGGTCGCGTCATTCAGGTTTTCGTTCGACTTGGACAGGGCGCTCGGATTAAACGTGCTCGGCACCCCTTCAATCTCCTGCTTATTGAACATGCCGGTTACTTTGGAGAGACCTTTGTTATAGAGGGAGCGAGTCACATTACGCTGAACAGCATCTACCACTGCAGACTTTGCTTTCGCCGGCAATGGGATATGGCCGGCGGCTTTGGAGAAGACGGATCCGATTTCATCCTTGTATTTAAAGACGACAAAGATGACAACGGACTCGAGCAGCATGCCCGCGAACCATCCCGCTTTCGCCTTTACGGCGGCCAGGTTATAGACCATATGCCCGACCACCAACGATAAATCAAGAAAGAACATGGTGAATACGCACATGAGCATGAGACCAATTAATTTGAGAAATTGAGAGCGAACCACGGACAGTCCTGCTTCCCTCCCAGGCAACAGGGAAGCGAGCAGTGTGACCGCCATGACCATGGCGTGAATCAGCAGTTTTAGCCGAGCATAGATCGTGGCAAGCGACCAAAAGCTTAATAGGCCGATAATGATAGTGCCGAACACCGCATTACATAATAGGACAATCATCTGCTCGTCTGAACGCACATCGTTAACCGCAGGAAAATCTGTTTCCGCCGCTTTTAAGGCTACGTCTCGATCGTCTGACCAAGGCTGCGATCTCAGGACCTTATCGACTTCCGTCGTATGCGTCTCGTAGGCCGTCGCGTCGTCGAATTGCAGCATGCCATACGGCTTCATGACAAGCTCCATCCAGATTTGTTCACTAATCGCTTCGACGCCTGTCGTGGTGGATGAGCTCAAGCCGCCTGGTTTGGCCAGCCCGGCATACATCGAGGCGGCCACCTCGTTGCCCGTGTCATTCAAGAATTTTAGAAAGGTTCCTGCCTGTGAAAAGGAGGCCAATGCAACGACAAGGGCAATGAGAAAGGAGACCATCGTCTGCAGAGAATCCAGAAACCTGAATCGGACGATTTGCCAGAGCACGGCAAGCAACGTAATCGATGCAAAGACGCCAAACATCCCGCTCCAAAGGCCGTTTCCGAGGGTGCCATGACTGATGCCGGAGACATTTTGAATGATCCCCTCTGTACCGTCGATAAGGCTATTCATGTAGGAAAAGGTAAACGCCTCTCGAGCTATAAAATTGAAGAAGCGGGTGATTTGAACCCCAATTAAAAAGCCCCCGGACAGCATCTGATCGTAGATGCGACTGACACTATCATTAGCCTTCGCGCCAATCTGCCAGAAATGCCGTTCGGGGGAAACCGTTTGAAACGAATAATGAGAGGACGGGTATGTGTTGTATAACGTGCCGGTCGATGTATCTTTGGGTATCATTTCGTCCATCGCATCCGCGGACACGACCGTTGCGGATACTACGAATGCAAGGAGAAGCGTCAGTACGATGCTAAGGATAAAGCGCGAACGGGGGCTAATCATCCGAATCCTCGGCATCTGCATCATCGAGATCATGTGGATCCTCCCCTCCCACTGCTGCCTCCGCTTGATACAGCGCAAATCGCTCTAGGATGGAGAATTCATGTTCCTCTACGGGCACCTCTTCTTCCTCCGCTCGTTCAGGCGGTCTCGTATCGAAACAATCGAAGAGATGCTGAAACACCACATCGACCGAAAGCACGCCAACACGCCCATAGATGTCCTGCATGAGGCATTGCCCGTTCTCCAGGCTTCGAATCAGATCAATGTTGTCCTGCGTGCGTTCTAAGCCGAAATAAGCTAATGTGTTTTTTATTTTCTCCGTGTCTTGATCCCGAAAGGCGAATTTCATCCCGATATTCCCAGCGAGGTCACCGGCCATATCGGTCGCATTCTGCGTTGCAATGCCAAGGCCACCATTCAAGGAGCGTCCCGTCCGGATGACGCGGTTCGCCATTTCCTTGCCTATTTGCGTGGCTAGAATGGCCCAGGCTTCGTCCATATTGGCAAGCGTGAAGACGCCTCGGTCGAAATAGATAAAGGAATCCATGAAACTACCAATCGAGTACATGGTCGCGATCGACATTTTCTCGATTAAGGAATAGTTGGCCGGCGATTTCTCGACGGGTGGCATCTTCAAGTTCTGAACCTGGAGAATATTCATCGCGAAATCCATGTTGATCGATTTATGGTCGCCCTTGCCGAAGAGCAGCTTTGCGAATGACAGGTCTGCAAAGCTATGCAGAACTTCCGCAATGACTGCCGCCTCGTGACGCGTTTCCCCCATCGTACGAAGGACATCAATGCATTTTGTGAGATAGGGCTTAGGCTCAGAGGCGACGCGCATAACCGACTGGGAAATGTAACTGTATCCGATCGTGTCCGTCTTGACCGAACTGAGATAGGCCAGGATGTCCATGGCGGCTTCTTTAGCGTCTTCGATGTTCTTCAGCATGACGAACGGGTCGAGTTTACCGACATCCTCGGGTGCCGATGATAGGGTGGCGACTTGAATGTGACCTTTAAGTTCGGGCAGCATATCCGGCCAATGCGATCGTTCCCCTTTCGGATCGAACATCAGGGTCTTGCCGCCGTTAATCGTGTTTTGATAGCCAAGCAAGTTCAAGAGTACCGATTTACCACCGCCCAATGTACCTGTAATGCTAAACGAAGGCGAGCGGTTAATCTGACTGGCATGACGGAGATCCACATAGACCGGATTTTGGTTCGATCCGGTTGTGCCAATATAAAGTCCTTTCCCGTCTCCCAAGCTTTGAGTGGCCCCAATCATGCCGGCAGCAAGCGTCTCAGGCGGTATCCGTTGAATATAATCCGATACGTAACGGGGAGAACCCGGGATAAAGTCGTTGAATAAGAGCCACTGGTCGCCGGCGGGCAATTCAATTTGAATGTTGCCCATATCGCGGAAGTGGTCCTGGAAGATCTTCACGTTACTTTTCAGCATATTGAGGTCGGCATGGTACAGCCCAAACGAGACATGCGTAACGAACGTAGGGTTCTTTCGCTTCTTGTACTCATCCTCCAAGTACAACGCCTTTTCTTGTTTTTCTTGAAGATCAAGCGGAACCTGAGCATTGGCTTCGTTGATGTTTTTGACCTGGTTGTCGATATCCATTTTCTTGCGACTGAGCTTCTTGATGGCATCCCTGGACTCCAGGACGTCGACTTTAATACTCATTTGAACCGGAAACGGTAAGGTTGCGGCGCTGTACAGCCATTCGCTGCCAGGGTGGTCCATATTGTCCGGAAGATCGGAGAGTGCAAGGTACGCATGATGAATTTTCTTGTCCTCTCCATCATATGGCTGGGTTATCGTAACCCGGCGTGCACGGCTGGTATCGATGTCACCTTCGGTGAGCGTAAGGACTTGGCGGGGATCGTATAGGAAGGTTTTAAGTCCGCCTCGCAGCCCTTTTGTCTTCTTCGGACTCCAGCCATCGATGTCGGATGAACGAAGGGTAGGCTCCGCGATCCCCCACCAGAAATTTCGCTTAATCAACCATTCGATTTTTTCGTGGTCGACCCGCTCGACTTTCAGTTTTCGCGAGAGACGATCAAAGATTTGCCTCTCTTTGATGGTGTAGGCCTGCCACTCGTGTTCAAAAACCTCCGGTTCATTGAGGCCGGCAAAATGTTCAATTGTTCGCTTCGGATGTAAAAGAAGTTTCTTCACTTCGCTTGCAATGGTCCCCAGTTGATCCACGAGGTCCTTCGCTTCGTTTTTGGGGAGGTAAACGGCAATAAAGGCACGGTAATCCGCATTGTTGGTTCCGGATACCGCGTTATATCGTTCGTTTAAATAAATGTCCAGGGTGTTAATGAATTTTTTGCCCCAATTTCTTAATGGGCCTTGAAGCCGTTCTTTGAGGCGGCTGTGGTGTTCGGTTATGTCATGGGTGCGTGGCAGCCATAGAATGTGAAAACGATCGGTGAGCAGCGTTAGAAATGAGGTATGCGCAATCAGTTTATCAATTTTTTGCTGATCACTTAGGTGATCATAAACGAATGTATCAATTTCATAGATGGCCCATACGGATTTATCGTGATTAAAGATGAGATTCCCCTCAAAGTAACCAATCGGGAATTCGATGTTCACCTTGCTGACTTTTTTTTTAACGGTTATCGCCAATGTCCAAACCTCCTAGTAGAAAGAGGAGCGCGCTAAGCACGCTCCCTCTCCTTGCGATACACAACCTTGCTTCCGTACGTATAACGCTTTAAGTGCTCGAATTTCCGGTACCGATGGAGCCGCTTAGGGCGCATCCAGTAGAAGATCATTCCCAGCAGCCATTTGTGTGGTGCCTTTCCATCCAGCTTCTGCTTTGCGATGAGCCAGGTGGCTCCGATTGGGAACAGAATATGGTTGTACGCAAATGGCAGAAAGAAGAAGATGGTTTTTCCAAGCATCCAGAAAATGAACTCGCATACGAAGAAGATACCGACGACCTTCAGATTGGCAGGAACCGGCAGCTTCTTCCCTTCTACCGCGTAAATGACAAAATCAAGGTTCCAAATCCGCGTATAATTTGAAACGGTGACACGGGGCGTTTCGTTCTTCTCGGTCATGGCTTAAGCGATGAAGGCGTTGTAGAGTTTTGTAGCGATATTCCCTACCCAGGTCCAGTTCATAAAAACAGCTACAACCAATGCGATGGCAAATGCGCTAATCATCTTGAACCAGTCACGACTAATCAGGAAAAAGACCGCAATAATGCCGAGAACCGCCGGAATTAGGGCGTTAACGTTCGTGGTAATGGAACGCCCCAGCTTTTCTCCCGGCGTTTCAGCAAATGCTACAGGAGCAATAATGACAAAGATCGTTAAGGAAAGCACGACAACACGGAGAGCTAATTGTGCTTTAGTGGGTTTCATTCTTTTGGATCTCCCTTCGATTCATCAATACATATTAATCAATATACTAATATACAACTATCCGTCTGTTGTTGGTCCATCTAGGTTGTCACTGGATGCATCATCCCGATCCTCAGAAGCAGGAGGATCCTTCTCGGCGGTATGACTTAGCGAATCTGTTGTAGGCGTGATGCCATCTGAGAGCACATACAAGCGTCCCTCTTGTTGAACGACCTCAAGGTTCCAGGAGTTAACGAAAGGTTCACCCATATCGCTATTTACCAGAACACTCACCTCGATTCGGTACTTTGTCAGCTCGCCTAGCCCAGACGGCAGCTCATACACAGACAGCTTATCGAGGCTTTGATACGTGAATTCGGACTTTTTCATTTCATTTGGCGCTTTGACACTGTCCGAGTAGAAGTAACGAAGCTGGCCCGCATTCCCTTCATACCATGACCGTAAGTAACTATCAGCGAGCTCCTTGCTTTTCACTACTAGCTCTTCGTTTCCGACTAGCTTTCCCGTCGACGTGTCGTCTACCGTCTCCCCTCTTGGTTGTTCAGAAACGAATCGTGGGTAGGATTGTATGACGGGTCCTTCCTGCGCCAACGTAACGGGGACAACCATGTACGACTTCTTTTTCAAGATGGGCGGCATCCCCGCTTTTCCTTGTGCATCGAGCAATTGATCCGGGAGTTGTTGAACGTCACGCCAAACCACAACCGTTACATCCACATGATTTGCATCAAGTTGATGGGTGTCATATATTTCGGCGGAGGTGACTTTGCTTGAACCTTTAACGTCAAGACTATTTAATCCCATAGCAGGATCAATCCCCTTAATAAAGCTGGCTAGTCGCGTTGTCCGGTCGTTAACGAATTTTGCATCCCAAGAGAAGTATTCCGTCGCGAAGTCAGCCGCAAAGCCCTTAACAGAATCCGTGATGACAGGTGTTGTGTTTCCTTCAACGATTGTCTGATTAACTGTCCGGTTACCTTGCGCAAAAGCGATAGCACCTTTCAAGAGCAGCAGGCTTGCGAATACCCAAAAGAACATGCGTAAAACTTTCTTACCGGCCATTGCTTTTGGCGCTCGCGGCCTGATTGATTTGTCTTTCTTCGGCTTAAGTTGTTTCTTTTTCTTGAGTTCTTGTTTCTCCTCCGATGAATCGTCATCGGTCGTATTCTTTTTCTTTAATAACGGCAAACCTTTATCACCTACCTAGTGTGTTTTTCGTTTGCTCTTGCTCGCGTTATTACCGTTGATGAGGACGCCTACGACCATCACTCCCACGAGAATTAATATAATTGCATATTTAGCGTCAAACTCCATCAACCAGTTCCAATAATCCACCATTCGGCTCCAGACACCTGGTGCTTTGTCAGCTACAGCATGGGATGCATCATCTATGATTCCGGCAACGAACTGATGTGAACCGTCCATTTCTTTGGGGGTACCGTCCTCAGGAGCGGGCTTTGACGTTGTCACTGGTCTTTCAATTTTCGTGGAATGTTGTTCATCCCTTGGTGCCGGATCCCGAATCATTAGCACCGCCATGATTAAGGCAAGTAACGCTCCAACACTTATGAAGACGACCTTCATGTTTTTACGCAATCGCTCACCTCCTCTCAGAATAGAAATCAGCTTATTAGATGATCAATAATATAACATATCACTATACTAATTAATATATGACTATTGGTAAATTTGTAGGCTTAATAAATCCATAAACTTATTCTGTTACGTCTTCACTTTGTTTATATGCACTTAACCATCCTTCCTCCCTGCCGCGGCGAATCGTTGCGATAATACATCGCCAATGGTGCGGCCAACGAATACTTGCGTATCGAATCCCTTAAATACCGTCTTTGCTGCCGCTCTAATGTTATTCAGACGAGCCTCATATCTCGCTTCTGGGACTATAAAGGCAATTATGCCGTTCTTTTGGATAAGGGGCGCATCCTTATAATGCATGACTTGCTTGTAGCGCTGCAGCTTGTTTTCAATCGATACCTGCTGGTTCCTGGCGCTGACGAATGGAGATCGCTGCACGGGTTCTGTAGATCGGTCGAGTTCGATGTAAAACACTTGCTCGTCCAATCTAAAGACAGCATCTGGTCGCACCTCGATATAAAAGTCCTTGTTTCCCAAGATCGAAAGTGAGGGATACCAATCCCAATCGATAAATTGCTTCGCACCGATTTGCTCCAACTGCTTGTATTTCAGTTCAAGATACACTTTGGCCAGCTCCCAGAAGTGTTCCTTCTTTGCCCGTTCTAGATCGAGCTCAAGTTTCGAGAGCTTGGACTCCTCTAATACGCCAATTCTCATCTCTACAAGTCGTAGTCCCCGGGTGGTCAAATAATACCAAGTCTCCCCTTTCACCCTCGTCCTAAGTTTAGGCGCTTTATCTAGTTCATCGGGAAGTGCATTAGACTTTTCCAAAACACCCTTAGCGTAAAGATCAAAGAGTTTCCGTTGTGTTCGAAGTTTGGCTGATTTCAAACTTTTAGCATGCATCTCCTCCTGTTTATCTCTTGAGGATCTGGCATAATCCGGATCATCCACTGGGTTACTCCAGAAGTAGTGTTCAACTGCAACCGAGATTGGCATGCATCTGCAAATGTAGAGATCGATTAGGAACCGCCAATCTCTCGAACTTAATCGATCAACAACAGAACCAAACGACGATTCACCAGGCGTACGAACCTTTCGTTTCTTACCTTCTCCACTTGTAGGGACATGTTCCAGTGCTCCCTTCAAAGGCCTCCACTCCTTTCGGATTCATGGCGACGGAAGTCATTTTCATACCACAAACATTTCGTATTAGTCGTGATTTCATGACTCGGGTGAGTATTTGAGATAGCTACGTTTTTGAGAAGATCATTAAGATTAATGGCTGCAATGTTCTGCACGATAAAACCTTTATTGTGTAAGCAAGGACGAAACGCATTATTAAACACGGTGTAGACTCATTCTGATTGAGATATTGAAATACATTGGAACCTTATAAAATTGTCAGATGATTAAAAAAATGAGCCCTCCTCTCTTACAGGTGGTAAGCCTCCTTGGATAAAACTTGTATGGATATTCCAGCTTCAGAAATTATCTTAATATAGGCGCCTTGGTTCGGCAACGAATTAGTCGGAAAAGTGGAATTGTGGAATTATGACCGTGGACTATGAGCCTCAATGACGAAGCAAGGATTGCGGGAGAGAGACAATTACTCATTAATACCGGATATAAATAACGTTATAACTCTGTTTTACCTTCATACTCATTTAGTTTGACTCTGATTTAAAAAAGGAATACAATTTTGACAGAATGATATTTTATCCTCGGGAGGAAATAGAATGAAACTGAAACTCCACTCTAATGCAGGTTTTGATTTTGGTAACTCTGAATTAGATGCTTACGTAAATGGAGTCTTGATTGCTCAACCAAATGTTTTTGCTGTAGCTGGCAAAAATCCTTGGTCTGATGATGATTTAGATGTAAAGAAAAACCTCTCGAACATTTACGATAACATGGTAGTGTCAATCATCTCTGGCGCTGTTCGGACGAATATGTATGCGGTCGGCCGTCATGCTCTGAAGACATATGGCGAAAACGTCACAAGCTTGTATGTAAAGGGCAACAACGCCAAATCTGATCAAGAGGTTCCATACGTTAGCTCCTTGGCCGTATTGGCAGCACAAGCTGTTGAAGAAGCAAACCGGAGTGGAGCAAATGTTAACGAAATTGAATTGACCGTTGATATGGCTACTGCTCTCCCAGTTAAACAGCACATGCCAACAAATATTGATACCATGAAGAAAAAATTCATGGACGATACACATACAGTTTCCGTCCATCTTGGTTTGACGAAGAAAGTGGACGTTAAAATTAAGTTTGAATACGTTCATATTCTTCAAGAAGGAACGCCACCGGTCTTTGCATTACAGATGGACCAAAACGGTGATTGGCGAACTGGCGGCTATAACCCAGCTTCTAACGAGAATGATCTGTTCACTGAATTCGCGAAAATCTATGACCTCCCTGCCGATACGGATGGCAGCTATCTTGATGGAAAAAACCTTCTTCACGTTGACCTGGGTGACGGAACGCTCGATGACCCATTTACAAGAGGAGATTCGGTCGATAAGGATTTTTGCAGTGGTGTAAATCACGGTGTTGGACATGCTATTGCAGATTCGATCGATGATCTTCTGGATCTTGCACCTCATGTTTTTAATTCTCTCTCTCGTCAACAATACAGTGATATCCTGAGAAGCCAATATTCCGGTCGGAAACATAAGTTCTTGCCAGAGGCTCTATCAGCATTCAGGCCGCACTGTGAAAATCAGGTCAATCAAATCCTCAAGCACATTGCAGATCAAATTCTGAAAATCGGTGCAAATGAAATCGACATCGTTCCTGTTTATGGCGGTGGAAGCATCTTGATGCGAGATTACCTGGAACCAAAACTGAAGCAGCTTTGTGACGATTCCCGAATTCAGCTCTTCTACGTCCCAGCTAAATATGCTGTGACGTTAAATGCCGAAGGCCTTGATTTCTTTGTTCACAGCGATATTTATAAGGCGTTAAAATCCCAAGCAGTTACTGTAGCAGCTCCGATCGCAGAAAAAACCAAAAAGCAAATTGCAGCTGCTAAAGAGCAATAAGTATCATGATCATAACGATTTCACTTGGGGGTGAACTTTTTGAAAAAAACAAAAACAAAAGCGGTCCCCGGTAAACCAATAGTCATGAAACTGCGTGAAGATGAAGAAACCAGCGTCTTACAATGGTTGAATCTGCAAAGCGTGTATAGTGATTCAATCCGTTATCTGATACAAAAAGAAATCGCTGAAAACGGTCTAAGGAATCTGCAGCATTTTATTCCACAACATCGTACGGTTGAAACGCTGAAATCCATGAACGTGTTATCAGGACCCGGGGCTACTCAAATTGACCTGCAACCGGATTTAAAGGAACAAGAGATAACTTCTGCGGAACGCATCACACGACTTACTACTGACCCTGACGTGAGTGCTGTCGATACGTTCTCACTTCATGAGCATGAACTTTCTGAAGGCACGGATCTTGTTACAGGCAATGATGACTCTGTGATAAAAAATGATTTTGAACCTAAAAGCTCGGACAATACCCCGATTGACAAACAGACGGTTGCACCAGGATCAAGCCCAAGACCGGCAAAGAAAGTTTTTGGTGCAGACGTTACGAGTTCATATGCAAACTGAATAAAGGATCCCCAATGATTGGTCAACACCCCGTTTCGTCGACAATGAAATAAAACCCTACCCTGTAAACTGATTTCGGTACTTCACCGAAGTCAGTTTGTTTTACTTTCGTTAAGATCGTTTGTAAAAGTGTATGTACGTTTCAATTAGCTTTGTGCTTTCTTGAAGGATCGGATATGTTAAGGTAAGAATCCTTCGCTCTTAAGATGATAGAAAAAGCTTTCCGGCGCCAACAAATGGCAGCATGTCGAGGTAGTCGTAGGACGTGTACGCGGATCCCTTGGTCGCTGTGAACGATCAGCCCCGTCACGTCTTTCTCTTTTTCAAACGCTTTTGAAAACGTATCGAGGACGGCATTCTCCATTTCCACCCTTCGAACATAGCGATCCATATTTGGAATGTTTCTCGTTTCCCCCGTGTATCTAAGAGTCCTAACTCCTCCCTCCATCTGGTTGTATGGAGCATCCACGCCCTCAGTCGGCCCACATCGACGATTCTTTCCTCCGCCACCTTCTGCTTCGTCATCCCTTGCAATCCCAGTTCAATCGCTTTCTTCTTTGTCTCCAGGTTATACGTTAAATGGCCGACCCATTATCGCTATAAAAAACCCCTATCGTTTTCATCGGCATAACACGAGGATGTTTATCCAAGTGTGCACTTCAGTGATGTTGGGTTCTTCTATTACTTTATGGGGATTATATGTTCGGTTTCGCGTAGCTCGTAGCGAGACTGCCTGTGCGCTTACAGCGTACTCAAAAATCATCAATGGAGTGACCAGTAGTGTGCGGTGAATGTTAAAGCGAAGGATGCGTAGCGGAGTATCTCTCCCCTGTTAAAGAACGAATGGCTCAGTCGTCATCTTCTTATTTCGCAGCGGGATCATAATGGCCTTGTAAATTTGCTGGCATGCGTTGCGAACCTAGAATGACTCCTATCTGGTATATATCGTGCGCTCAATTGCTCAGATCCAAACTTGGTTTACAGGTACCGTGATCGTGTTCATTGCAGCGAAGGTATACGCCGTTCAACGCCTCTGCCTCTTTCCGCTGTTTCCTCCCTCCTTTGTCAAAGCCCTACACTTAGTTTCGTCGTAATGGACATCGTAATGGCCTTTAAGTTTAAGTCCTGGCATCTGTCACGAACATATTGTCTCCCTGTTGATACAACCGTGAGATCTATGTTCAGTTCTACAGCCGCACAACTAATAAGGCACTGTGGCTGGTACTGATAGTCGTGTCGGACTCTCGCTGATAAAACTGTGAGCTCAATAGCTAGTTTCGCGGGCGTCATATTTAGGGCATTGCCGCCGGTATTGATATCTGTTACGGATTCCCTTGATGATATGTGCTCTGGGCTCATTCTCTGTTCTATTCGTTTTGGTTATGCGGCCGTCAACGTTGAAGCGATGGCGACTCACATCGTCTATCTTCACCTGAACGAAAGTTGGTAAAAAGCGTTTAGCAGCGGCCCATCGGTTTGAACAACGTAACGTTTTTTGTCTAATCTCTCTGATATTAAACTACCAGGGCTATTATGATGAATCCTCTGCTCGTTTTGGCTGAAACCAATTAATATAAAGTTATAACTAAGGATTAATTAAATTATAATTAGATTGATCCTCTATACAAACTTGAGTGCAATATTGGTTTACCTTTATATATATGTAATTAATAAGAAGTGCATATGATGAACTCATGTTGTTAACGTCTTGTTTGTGATAAAGAAAAGAGACGCAACATGTGCGTCCCTAGTTAACACCATATTCCTCTTTTAAAGCCGCCTCCATGTTTTCTTGAACATACTGACGGATAAACGTAGACCTTTTTCCCAAATCCTCGTCTTTTCTGAAGAACCCAATGCGCTTCATTCGTTCATTTTCCGGCAGCTTTGACCATTCCTCAATGGCCTTTTCTTCTAATTTCCATTCAATTCTCATTCGAGACATCTTTTCATTAATTTTTTCAAGGCGGATCTCTTCGTCGGATTTCGGTGCAGGTAGCGATTTACGATGTTCTTCCAAGAGTTGTGTAGCAGCGGATACAACCTCATTGCGAATTTCAATTTGGGCTTTCTGAAACTTCTCTTCGAAGGTAGCCTCCATTTGCCGTCTTATGGCTTCGAGATCGACTAATCCTCCCTCCCCTGTTCCCCAATCTAACGGAAATGGTCGTAACTCAAAAACATCTGGAAGCTGATCGAATATTAATTGTAGGTTATACTTTTTGGCTCTACCTTCACTAATGTATCTTCCGATTTCAAGGTCTTTTTCGTCATAAACCTTTTCCCCAAGAATGCGATTAACGTAATGGATTCTCTTCTCTTCCAATGCAATGAACCATTGATTGATTGTATTGTGATGATTGCCTTCTATCAATTTAGCAAATTCCGAAATTTTCCACGCTTTTTCAAGCTCCAATGACTCTCCTCCTCTATAAAATGTCTACCACAAGTAGCTTGTGGTTTATTTGTAGAATACTTGTACGTCAATCATACACAATTACAGCGATAATGTCATCACATGTAGTGGACAAGCCGATTTATGAGCGGTAAAACACCGAAGCAATAGCAAGCCAAAACTGCTACTTGTAGAAAACATAATACATTCAGTTGACAACAAATCTACAATAATTACTACAATGAGGACATTATGTCTATAACATGTTTATTTTATATGTTATACATCCTATTTTAAGTAGTTAATATGTGCAAAAGTTGTTTTTCACATCTCACATTCGGTACACTATATGTTCCTATCAAGTATTATACAGACTACATTCAGTGTTTTAGATGTTTAAGACAGGTGGCGTATATTCTATAATCAGTGAACTACATATATTTATTTTGTATTCAATAAACTACATTTAGTATACGACATGTTATATACAAGAAGTGTAAGATCGACAGTTTGTACACCACAAATACTTATCAAATAGAGGTGGAGCGAATAGCGCCACAAGGGAATGAAGTCAAACAATGACAAGGATTATTGTTATATATTAATATACTAGTAAATTAATATACTGATAAAAGGAGCGGGACAATTGAGATACGTAGGCATGGTTATTGGAGGAATATTGTCAGCAATAGGGCATGTGATTGCGTTCATGTTCAAAAATACTTTCATTCAGGTGCGACGATATGCAATGGATCCAGCAAATAAAAACGCGATATGGAACATGCAAGCAATAAGCGTTCTGACGATTTTAATTTTATGTTTTTTGTGGTTAGTGGGTAAATACCAGGATTTGTTCTATGGGGTCGGGGAGCCAGTATTTTATCGTGCGGTTCCACTCCTTATTTCATGCTTTTTAGGGCATATCATTTATTCATCCCCACTTATTTTCAAAAGTAAGTATTCAAAGCCCGTTATTCAAACGTTTTTAAATTCACTAAGTGTACTGGCAGCCGGGCAAATAATTATGCACTATGTAGAAGGATGGCAAGGGCTCACCATTACGTTTATCCTCTTTTTTGGTTCAGTCGCATTGACATTGTTCTATACATTGCAAATTAACATACGGTCAACAGTGTTTTATAAATTATCTAGAGCAGCTGAGGAATCAACACTCAACATTAACACTTCTAGTCAATTAAAATTAAGTAAATGGGATGGGATCTTAAATGGAGGCTTTGCCACACTTGAGAAGATCGACTTAAGTAAGAAGGGTTCATTAAGTCATCTGAGATATTATTCTGAAGAGTGTAAACTTGAACTTTTTCATACAGTACCTACTAAATATCGAGGGAGTGAACTGATTGTTCTTAACAGAGGGGATCGGGCGCAGCATCAACAAACGATAGGTGGAACAGGTGCTGGTAAAACGCTTCTTGCAACTACACTCGTTACTCAAGATGTTCTAAATGATTTTATGGGTACCACAATTCTAGAGCCGAAAGGTTCGTTCATAAAAAGAATGGCAAACTTCATGGATCGGACCGGTAGGCCATATAGAAGACTAGATCCAGAGTATTCATTGACTGATTGCCTCAACCCATTCTTTGTGCCTGAAGGAGAAGACATTGAACCGATGATTGAGGCAAATGTCTCTGCCTTTCACGGCTATTTAGGTCCGGATCCAGAACAATATTTTAAAAGTCGGTCGACGCAATTGTTGCGTATTGGTATCAAGGCACTAAAGATCGTTTTGGGAAATGATTGCACATACAATCATTTGAATAGACTGATTCAACCGATAAATGATGACTATCGAGCTGAGATCATGTCTGAATTTATCGGACGTGAGACAGAGGTTCCATTGCTTCTTGAATACACAAGAAACATGGCGAGTGGGGGCAAGTTGCAAGAACATGCTATGCAAACGTACTCGGGATTATACGATTATCTAAGTGAGTTAACAGAAAGCAAATACGTCCAACGAATCTTCTGTGGTAAATCTACTTTTAATATCGATGATGCGTTACGTAATGGTGAGGTCATCTTAGTAAATGGTGCATATGGAAAGTTGCAGACTTTAACCTACACTGTAGGAAGGCTGTTCCTAAATCTATTGCGTGCAAGTACCTTCAGAAGAAATTTGACTGAAAATGTACGTCCGCATCAACTGACCGTAGATGAGATCGAAATGTTTGCAGATGAAGAATTTTCAACTTTTCTGGAGATGGCACGTGAGTTTGAAGTGTATGTGAATGTCATTCATCAAGGAAATGTCCAATTGACTGATGTTAGTGAAAGACTCGGAGGAATGGTTAAACAAAATGCGGTTCAGAAATTCATTTTGGCAGGCCTCGATAATGAGGACGCAGAGTATTATGCAGATATGATTGGTGAGGATTATAAAATTGGCCAGAGTAGCGGAACCGATGAAATGTCGGTCACGGGGTTTAAAACTCAGCTTAAGGAAGAGAAACGTTATCGAGTAATGCCGAGCGAGATTACAGGATTAAAAGGATACAATCCAGAGACAGGTGAACCAGGTGAATGTCTATTTAGAGGCGTTCACAACAACGTAAGAATGGAACCAGTGATTGGTCTGATTTATCCATTGCCAAGAAAACTATTCGAGCCACTTGAAGAATCAAGTCAACCAAATGTAGAACCCGGCAATTCCGAGATGGTAGGTTCAGCAAAAGAGCGTACAGTTCTATCCAAAAGTGGGGGGCCAGACCGAAGTGAGAGTTCCAAAAATCGATTGGATCAGATAAAGGAAAAAGGGAAGAGAGCAGCTAAAGAAACGAGCAGTGGGGGAGAGGAGTCGCAAACTGGTCCAAATATGATTAGGAGTTCAGCATGGGATAGTGAAGATGATGAAACGCCAAAGGTCGCTCAAGGTAAAGTTAAAGTAGTAGAAGACGAAACAATTGTTAAAACTGGGACACTATTGGCATCAAAGAATCGGGCACTAAACGATCTTGAAGAGAAACTTGCCCAGCGTGCTGATGCCGCTCGAAACTCAGGATGAACATTGAAAAAAGCCGATGTCTAAGACATCGGCTTCATTATTTATTATGGTTGAATTTGATGTTAATCAGCATCTTCATCCTCAGTAATGTCCATAAATAATTCATTGAATTTCTCAAAGGCAGCAAGGCCAAGAGGAGTGAGACTATATAATTTTTGTCTGCCGGAGGAGTTAAATTCAGCAAACCCTAGAGCTTCAAGCCAACAAACGGCGAAGTTTAGCTCGCCCCTTCTGACTCTTGCTTTTAAAGAAAGATCCTCTTTATTATAATCCTTTTTGGACAATGCCTGCATAACCAATTTTGGGCCATTAGGCAAGTTACTGATCATTTTTTCCAAGTAAGGCTGTAGCGTGCCTTCGATTTCAAAGTCAATAGACATAACTCATTGCACTCCTTTACGATTGTTACTCAATTAACTAATATAGTATCACATCGAATTATTAATTGACATACAACAATGATATCCTGTTGAAGTCTGCAGTATACCTTATTCCATTAAGTTAAATCAGAGAGTTGTTCAAGATCATATCTCAATAGTCGATAATTACACTATTATTAATTAAAAATAACGATCTTAACATGCATGGAATAGGGGGATTGTAATGGAGTTCTCCTTATATGGAGTTCTTTGTATCCTGGGTTGGAGTAGCTTGCTTAGAATTGGATATAGTCTATACAGCTTCAAAATCAACCCAAGGCAGATATGGTATATGTGTACGTTCCTTGGGATTGTAACTACATTCACTTTTGATGTCTACAATATGAAAGCTATTGGGCCAATAATAATCTGCTCAATGGTGGTTACAGTAATTTACTTGTCAAGGAGAAAGATCAGAGATGCAATACAGATCTCGGCCGTTACGTGCGGTCTTGGCTTCTTAGTACAGTCATTAACTTTTCATTATGGAGATCCTACAAGCAGGGTTGTTGAAGAATTAATCAATACATTCATATTAACAACTGTGAGTAATGTACTGATAAAAAACAAAATTCATTTTACCTTCTTAGCAAGTCCGAGAATTATGGCCAAACATGGACAGGGATTAAGTAAATTATATGTTTCGATTTTAATCTTCTTATCATCTTTAGGATTCCTCTATATCATATTGCCAAACGAATTTTCATTTTACCTAGTGACAGCTTCGATTATCATTGAGAACTTAACACTATTCGTAGAATCCTATCGACTTGAGATACAGTAGTCCTAATTCCTAATCCTCTGTTGAACGAATGAATAACGAACGAGATTGATTAGTTTCGATTTTATATTCGATCGAATTTTCATTATTACTTGCAACAGCATTCTCAATTGGCATTTTCAATAACTTTGCCCTTAACCATGCAATTTCGACGAATTTACCGGCCTTTCTTTGATCAAAATAGATACGGCCATTTTTTTCATCATAAGAATAAACCTTTCTTAGGTTTACATAGGTACCTACATTAACTCGAATAAAGTCCGAGTTCTCTAATCGCTCCTCAAGCAGCATGTACTCATGCAAATGCATAATTTCATAATAGACTTGTTCGAGAAGATGGACTTGAACTTGATTATTCTCGTCAACATGGACATACAGGACATCATGAAGACTGATTTCAATAATGCAATTAGGCTTGTTTGGCGAATGCTGAGGATCGTCAACATGCCCAGCAATTCTCATTAATTCATTGAAGTCAGCGTCGTAGGCTTCCGCGAATTTCCTAAGGGTTTGAGGGCGGGGAATGATTTCGGATCCCTCTCCATTACATCGTTTTTCTCCCAGCTCGACATCACGAATATAGCCATGACTTAACCGGCTTTTTTCGGCAGCTTTTCTAAGACTTAATTTGCGTTCGATTCTGAGTGATTCAAGATGGGACCCGATTTTGTTTGTGCTCACTGGAATATCCACCTTTAATTTAGGTTTAGGCGAGAGTTGGCAACCCGGCTATCATAGAAAGAATCTTTAGACCCGTGGTTTTGCGTCCTGCGCTTTCACGCAGTTTGCCCAATCTGCATACAACCTCTTAATAAAAATATAGCATGATTAAAAGTTTATCCAGTGATTAAATGGGAATTAGGAAAACGCATTGTCGAAAAAAAGATTGAAGTTGTCTGTAAATGTCGAATAGAGGCTGAATTGGAAGAAAAATGTTGACCGGTAATATACGTCGTAGTACAATTCCACTGTACTAAAAATAGTACATTAGAATTAGTCAATACGGTGCTTTATATCGTTAAATGGTTATAATGACCCAAAATTAACATGGAGAGGAAGATTGAAAATGCAAACAGCAGCTAAAATTTCGAACAAAGTGTTAATTACTTTGCTATTTGAAGGTAATCAAAGTGACAGAAATTATTCCGTTTATATTCCTGAATTACGTCTTGGTGTTATCGGCGATACTCTTGAGGAAGCAAGGGAAAACGCGATAGACTTGGCCAGAATGGAATTGGCTCGCTTAATAGAATCAGTAAAAAAAAATGTGCCAATCATTGAACGGCTTGAAATCGAGTTCGGATAACCGCAGCAATATGGAGAATGGTGGGCTACCACCTCTTTTTTTGGTGTAAGTCTATTGAAGAATATCGTCAAAAATACACAAGATATTTTCTCGAAACATTTTGTGCTTCGAATAGTCTTGAGTAGATTCAGATTAAAGTTCCGGAAGGAGGGAATCAATGTGAGACAATTCTTTGATCCATCGTTGTTACCGGTAGCTACAACTGATCTTGATGATGGGAACATTCTGTATGTTCAAACGAACGGTCTTCAGCATTATGGTTATCCGGACATAATTGCAGACGAATGCATCGAGGATGGTGAGCAGTTGTTCTCAATTTTCACGACCGGATCTTTAGTCTCAGTTTCGATACTAGCTCGATGTAGAAACACAAAGAGTCATTGTTTGCCCGGAAGATTACTGCGATGGATTTGTTAATATCAGATCCATAACAATCTACCAGAGCCTCATGTTTTGGCAATCCTTAACCTCGTCATAGGTGTGTCTAAGAATGATTCAAAAGGTTTATCAGAACTATATAGCCACCTAGAAGAGGAAATGGGATGCTTCATGCAAAATAAATTAATTTTAGCTCATTTAGTTTGATCAAGTAATGGACGCTACGAGCTTTTACGATGACTCGGTTATCATCTGTTTGAAACAAATTTGGCGATATTAATTTCAATTATGACCGACTAAGAAATCTTATATTGAAGATAGAACCACAGGAGTTGCCACTTGATAGAATTAAAGCATGGAAAAGCAGCAAGACAGCGGGGCACTTGACACGGATAAAATAGTCCTTCTCAATCCCATTGTCGTATAGTAGTATATTAGTATATATATTAGTTTATTATTCAATATGATACTGACAAAGATGGGGAATGAGTCTGAAATGGGACATGAAACGTTGAACTTAATTCAAGGGCTAAATTCCGTTCTGACTCACCCAGGCTTCAATGCCACAGCCGTTGCAAAGTCGGTTCGAAACTATCTCATTTAGACGTGAGGAGGCAAGTAGATGAATGGACCATTACTAACCAGCCCAATGCAAGAATATAGAACGTCTGCCCGTCGGAAAATGCTCCATCAAGGCATGGTTATTGGTATTGAGAATCACTCACCATTTGGGAAGAATATGCAATGTGCAGTTGTAGAACTGAATTATGGACTTAAAGGGTTAATTTACGAGGATCAATTCGATCGCAGGAAGTACAGCTCACTCGTTGGTTTTCTTGGCCACAAAATTGACTTCATGGTTCTTGATGTCACAAAGCTAGGACAGGATGACACGAAGGTTAATGTGTTTGATGAAGAGAAAGGAATTGTACTTCTTTCTCGTGTACAAGCAATTGATGAACTGCAAGAGGAATTCTGGTCTACAGCTGAGTTGAATCACATTGTTACCGGTGAAGTTGGGATTTTCATTAAGCTCGCACCGGGGATTGAATCACTTGCTTGGTTTCCGCCAGCAAATAAAATGCCTAAAGACGGAATTCTCGTGGGAAAGAGAGTGTCGGTACGTATTAAAAATATAAATGCTGACAAGCGCAGAATTGGGTCCAAAATTGTAGATTTTCCTTACGAGATCTAACGAAAGGTGAAAGCTGATGGACATTAATGTTTCGCCAATCATAAGCCCGCACAGCAATGCAGCGGTTCCTGAACAGCCAGCATGGGATGACCCTTATGCATTCATTACAAACCAGAGTAAGCTGCCAAAACACGAATATTATTATATTGTCGAAAAAATCGAAAGAAACTGGATAACAGAACGTGATATTGAGCTTGTCCGATTTGTATTCGTACATCGCTGGCTTGTACTGAAGCAAATTGAACGCTTGTTTTTTCCTGATGTAGATAGGGGGAAATCTGTTCGTGATCGGATTAACCGTCTTATCAAATACGGATTACTACGAAAAACCCAGTGGAGCAGCTACTCGTTGCCAGAGAAGAATAGACCAAGCATTTATGAACTAGGAGATAGCGGTGCAGATATACTTAAATATAAATATGGCATAATGGTTGGACAGCGAGATCCGCGTAACCCAAAAACAACCACCATGATATATCGAATGCGTTATGTTATCACGAATGAACTATACATCCAGTTAAAAGAACTATTTGAGCTTGTTCATTTTGAATTCCATCCTTCATTAAAACGAAAGGAAGCCCATGTAATTCCAACCGCTCGGTTTGTCCTACGTAATCCGAAAGGCAAAGAAATGCCGTTTTATCTTCTGTGTCAGCGAGAAGATGAGAAGTGGTTAAAAACAATACGTTTTCAAGCCAGATTCTTTAAGGAGTACTTTACCAGTGAGGAGAGAGACACAACAATCGTTGTTTTGGTATCCTCTGATGAAAGAGCTTTGCTTGTAAGCAAAATTGCTGAGCAGGAGGATCTAAAGGGTCGAATTTGGTTTGTAACCGATAAAGACTTGCTCGATGAAACTGTTGATTTACGAAATGGATTTTTTGTCTTCAATGAGAACCAGAAGATTTATTACGATTTGCGATGATGGAAGGGAGGAGTGCCGCCAGCGTGCTTCATACGATGAAACTGCAACTTCTAACTGATGTACATCAGCATGATACACTTACCAATGTAATGTCCCGTTTCAACCTAGTGTGTAATCACATCAGCGAGATAGGGTTCCGAACAAGGACACATCGAAGTAAAGTCAGACTTTCGAAGCAATGCTATTACGACATTCGAGAAGAATATTCGATGCCTTCTCAGATGGTAGTTCGCGCCATAGGAAAGGTTGTCGATTCGTACAAATCGGGATTCAATGCAGTAATGAGGTTCGGAGATCTTACATCAGTCGTTTATGATTCTCGATCACTTGCTTTTAAATGGATGAACCACGTTTCTATAGCTACTTTTGAAAAACGTATTGAAGTTCCGTTTCGTGTAGTCGAATACAGGCAAGGTTCTTTTGAGCGACTTGGTAGCGGACTCGCGGATCTTATTTTACAGGATAATAAATTCTATTTACTCTTAGTAGTAAATCTTCCTGTCGAGACCTCCACTCCGGGCGGCAAAAGAAAAGAGGAGAACAGAATCCTATAGTAACATATTAGTATATTAATTAATATATGAGTGTATGCGGGCAGGTGAAATCATGAGCCATCGTTTATTTCTTGTTTATGATGATACTGATTTTGAAGAATGGGTTATCGAGGAGCTTGCTGAATACGGAAGAGTGATACGGAGTATAGAGTCGTTGGACTTCTTTATTCCTCAATGGAGCTCACTCGATTCACCAGCGGATGTTATTATCATTCCCGAAACAGTTGTTCATTCCGATAAATCTTTTCAAAGAATATATCGATCTGTTCGTCATGAATCTCCGGGAACAGTATTCCTATTTATTCATTACAGAACCAAGGATGATTTAATTTTGCTGCTTGAGGCAGAAGGTAACGTCTGCATAAGTTTTGATGAATTAGACGCCGACTTGCTTGAAGCGAGTTTACTAGGATTAACAGTAGATCATATACCTAGGAAGCATTTACTCCAGGTTCCGCACATTTCAGAAATTCCAACCATGTTCGTTGAGGACGATGATTCTATCGGTGCTGAGGAGGTTGAAGCTCAGCCGAGCCTCCAGAAAAATGACGAAGATGCTCCGCTTCCAGTAGCAGAAACGAATGAACCCTGGAGTATAGACCGAGAAAATGATGTAATTTCAGAAAATAGCTTAATAGCAAATGATAACCGTCTTGTTGAGGAACCTATAGATTCTCTTGTAAAGCCCCAACAAGCGAAAACCAAAAAAAAGAATAGTACAGCAGAAGAGCAGAAAGTAAAGCTGCAGAAAATCAAAGAACGCATCATTATTGAAGAGAGAATTGTTAGGGTTCATGTACCTGTGCATTTTAATTCCATCTTAATTTCTGTTCTTAGCTTGTACCCTCGAGCTGGTGCAACTTTCGTTACCTCCAACTTCGCAAGAATGCTTGGAGAAAACAAGGTGCCAGTTGCGGTATTTGAACCAGTATTATCGAGTATTGGTTCAACCTACTTCGAGCTTTTGCACGGCGATATGAATGCTCCAAAAGAATGGAAGTCCTGGGCGGAGCAAATTCAGAAGAATGGATACATATCAAACGACAAATCGTGGCTCTCCCAAGGCGTTAATTGGATCCCAGCCAATGTACGACCAACTGAGAATTGGACAGACGAACAAACGATGAAGCTCTTAATAGCAGCAAAGCGATTTCCTGTTGCACTCTGTGATATCTCATCACATTACCAAGAGCCACGCTGCAAACAGATTTTGAGCATGTCAGATGAAATTTGGATAGTCACAGATGGGGATCCTGTGCAATTAAATCACCGTCTTCAACATATCGACGAACTAAGAATTGAATACCCTGGAAAACCCATGAAAGTAATCGGCAACAAATGGACCCGCTACATTAAGCAAAGCGAATGGAGGGAAGCAGTAATGTTGCCGACTCTTTCGCTGATTCCGGATCTCGGTAGTACTGTGATTAAACTGGCATGGGATGGGAAACTTGCGTGGGATGACTTCAAACTCAAAAGCACGCTATTCTCACCGTTTAAGCCGATGGCAAGAGCAGTAATGGCTAAGGAAATATATGCATTACTGAAACAACATCATGGCTTAAAGGCGAAGCTGAAGGGGATCTTCTCTCAATTGAAGACGCCCGAAGATGAAGCCTTGCAGACAATTGAATAACTGAAAGGAGTAGGTTATGAATCGGAAATGGATCTCCGGCGCAATTGGCCTGTTGATTGTAGTAGGGTGTTCAATCGGGTTTTGGAAATACATGAATAGTATCGAGACCGATGTAACGACGATGCAAACATGGAAGCCGGTAAAAATGATACAACAAGGCCAACTTATTACATTAAGCATGATACGTGAAGTGTCGATACCGACAGTTCAACATATGGATAACGCGATCGTCGAGCAGAGTCAGATTATCGGAAAAAGAGCTTTAATACCAATCGGGGAGACTGAGGAATTCCTTTTGTGGAAGATCGGAGAGGACAAGCTTTACCCTTCCGGAGAAGACGAATATATCGGCTTCAATATTGATTTTGTTGGTGCGGTAAATAACATGGTGCGTCGTGGGGATAAAGTGGTGGCATGGGTGGAGTATGCGCAGCCAAAGGTGTTAGATGTTAGTGGTCATGAAATAAGCGAGGCTCAGCAGCAAGCTGTCCTATCTGTGGAGCCTTCGGCTGTGTTCACCAAAGTTTACACAAAGCAATTATTAAACGATCTTACCGTAGCTTATGTAAAAGATACAGAAGGCAATGAAATAATCGATGCAGACTTAGGTGGTCCAATATCGCTCCCAGGTAGTGCTGCACACCGTGACGAGGCAAGCGCGGATCATTATCGTCAGACCGCGACGGGAGTACCCGCGTATATTACATTTATCATGTCACCGGAAGAGTATCAAACCTTTGCGGCCGGAACAAAAGAGGGGACGATCCGGTTAGGTCTTCCCAATACATTGAGTTCATTTGGTACAATTACCAGCTTGCAAAGTGAAGCAAAGGAACCGTTGGTAGAGCAGACGACAAAAGACTCCTCTACTACTGGAAACTTTACGAATTCCACTCTTCCTTCAAATCAGGAGAGTCATTAAGGAGGAGTTTCAAGGTGAAGATTACGATTGCAACAACAAAGCCTGCATTGTCTGAATCCATTGGTGAAGTCATTTTGAAAAGTGATGAAGCGGTCTTCGCTTTCAACGAACAGGAATTAATGAAAGCACTTAACAAGTCAGGAAACGATCTTGATTTTCTGTTTGTTCAAGAGGATATTTTCCGTTCAAAATATCCCTGGGAATGGATGAGCTTAATAAAAATGTCCGTGAATGCAAAAACACGAATTGTTGTATTAATTGCTGAGACAACAGATTCGCTGTATAAGGAGATCATTAAACGCCTTAGCATCGACCTCTGTATTTCCCTCCTACCAAACGGGCTGACAGCAAAAGAAATCGCAGATGAGGTGAGCAATCGACTTTATAGCCATGGAACAAAGCAACCTGGACATACAGATAGCAGTGGACGCCTAATAACCATAATGGCCGCCTCCCCTAAGGACGGTGCTACAACGATCGCAATTTCTACCTCCATTTGTGCAGCACAGAGAATGCCGGAAAAGAAGGTCCTTCTTGTAGATTTTAATCTCAAGAGTCCCGAAGTAAGGGACCATCTTAACCTTCAATCTGATAAAGGTTATCAAATGATCCAAGCGGATTGTGGATCGGGGACGCTCGAACAGACATCTCTCCTTAAGGTGTGCGATCAGCTCAAAAATGTGTCAAATCTATATATTCTCACCGGTATTCAACGTCGCGAATGGGCTGAAAAAATTACAATCGAGGAAATTAGTCACTTCTTGTTCATTGCGAAAAAGACGTTTGATTTGATAATCACAGACGTACACACGTTTCCTGATCAGGCAGCGACCTTGAAATGTATTAAAGAAGCCGATGACCGTCTAATTGTGGTACAGCCAATCGTAACGAGTTATCAATCATCCTGGAATGATTGGTACAACAGCGTTTGGCAGCACTATGGCCTAAAGGAATCGGATTTCCACTTAGTCGTCAATCGAGACAATAAAAATGCGTTGGACGGATTCGGAATTGAGAAAGCAGTGGGGGCTAAGATCGTCACCCGAGTCCAGAACGTTGAAAAGGGTGCAGGCATTAAGGCAATTAATTATGGTCAACCCCTTTATCTTAACTCGGATAATGATGTTGCTGGATTTAGAGAAAATGTTCTTCAATTAACAGCATGGATTGCAAAAAAAGCGAAGATTGAACTCCTGCCGTTACATACCGACAGTAAATCAGCGCTAAGAGGTAAACGAAAACTATTCAAACTATTTGGATAGGAGGGAAGACCATGATTGATGTATCAACATTGCCGCACCGTCCACAGCGAAATAATTTCAGCATAGTTGAGCACCTTCAAAAGGAAAAAGAAGATAAGAGAAAAACAGCCTCCATACGAGGTTATCAGCATCGAACGCTCGAGGAAGTTGTGAAGATTGTGCAGGATCAATTGAAGAAAACAGATGGAACGGCGGAAGAGCAGGACGAACACAAGGAAATGATTCATCAAGCCGGCCTCGGCAATCCAATTGCGCAAGAGCGCGTGAAATCGATTATAAAGCAGATCATCTATGATCATATGCTTTATGCTTCGCTTGGCGAGCTACAAGAACGAATGAGTTTACCAGAAGCGGTCTTTGCCCTCACGGTTGGCGCTGGCTACATTGAGGACTTATATAAGGGAAAAGAGATCGAAGAAGTCCAAGTAAACGGAACTGACATATACATCATGCGAGATGGAGTATCAGTTAAGTTTCCACGGGTGTTTAACAACATGGATCAGGTTATTCGTCTTCAGGAAAGGCTTGCACTGTACGGCCGAGCTCGTATCAACGAGCAGCATCCAATCTGTCATACCTATATGTTCAATAAAGCACGGCTTACAATGACGCAGTCTCCGTATTCAGCCTTCCCGACAATTGCAATTCGGAATTTCATCCTTCGGGATCCAGAGTTGCATTCTACGTTGGTTGAGCGCGGTACGCTGAATACGGCTATGGCAATGCTGCTTTCCCTGTTTGTAAAATATCATGCATCTATTATCGTAGCTGGGGGAACTAAAACCGGTAAAACGACTACATTGTACGCACTTGCCAAGGAAATACCAGTCCTTGAACGTGTGCTCTCCCTGGAAACAGAAATGGAGATGCGGTTAGATGAGCGTCTTCCAGGCCGTAACATTGTGCCATTTCAAGCGGTTCCTGAACTAGGAATATCAATGGAGGATGCATTTTTACCGCTTCTTCGTTTAAGTCCAGATCGCATAATCATTGGCGAAGTTCGAGGTCCTGAGGCCTCTCAAGCTGTACAGGCTGCATTACGCGGACATGATACCATGGTGTCCCTTCACTCAAAATATCGGAGCATGATTATCACGGACATCATGGACATGGTTAAGCAGGATGGGCGAACACATGATGACAACCTTCTCAAGAACCGCATTGGCCGTGCATTCAACATTGTCATTTATCAGCGATTTGTCAAAGTGAATGAACGAAAAAATCTTCGCGTGATGACAGAAATCACAGAGGTCGTACCCACCGAAAACGGAGATATAATCATGCGCCCATTATATGAATGGAAAGCAGAAAAAAACGATTGGGTAAGGACGGAACACAAAATTAGTCAGGAACTGATGGAGCACATGATGAGCTATGGTGCATCGGCTGAGGAGTTCACGGCATTAGGGTTATACGGATGCAACTGATTAATTTCGCATTTCTGGCCGCTTATATCATTGGCGTCATATTTATTGTTGAACCAATTGTCGGCAGGCTAATGGTCGGATTTCTTGTCATGAAGCGAAGCCGATTTTACCAAAAGCGTAAGAGTAATGGGCGATATCATACTAAGGAAGGCCATGCATTACGAAATCATCCGGTCATGATGAAGCTTAACGATTACCTGAGCGTGGCAGAGGTTTCAATACCTGCAACCTACATTTTGGCCTTATGTTTACTCATCACGATTTTTGTCTTCATCATAAGCTTTAAAATGATGCCGGCGCCTGGATACGACATCATCATTGCCTTATTATTTGGTACCGTTCCACTTCTTTGGTGCTGGTCACGATTTCAGAAGAAGACGATAGCGATGGCATCTGTCATGATTCCCACCGTACAAAACTTTATTGGCTATTTTACTGAAGCTGAGAACTTAGAAAGTGCTATCTACAAGGCAGCACGTACAATACCATTCGAAATTTCCAGTGAGTGGAATCGCCTTATTATGGATTTGCAGACTGGAGAAAGGCCAGAAAAAGCACTGATTCAGTTTGCTGACCGTGTTGGGAACGATTGGGCTCATTATTTCGCGGACATCATCATTACACACGTAGATACCGGGGTCAACATTACTCCCTCGCTGTTTAAGTTGATTGGTGAAATGCAAAACTCCGAATACAACGAGGAAAAACGGTTGACCTTATTGACGGCCTACAAGTATGGAACCTTTATTATGATTGGCTTAGCAGCATTTGTTGTTTACTTCAATATAAGAATGGATCCGGAGAATTACGATTTTTACTTTCACACGTCAACCGGGGTTAACATCATCACGTTGTCTGTCTTCGTTCTCTTCATATCGTTCATAGGAGCGATGTACATGGGACGAAAAAAATTATGAGCAGGTGAGTAATGAATGGTATCTGTGCTTATTGGCGTTGGCTTTTCCGTAGGCGTAGGTTTAATTGTGTATTCGATGTTGTTTTCCGTCAAGTTAAAGAGAAGGCTTAGGATTCCTTCTACGAGGATTAAAAGGAGGCAACTCTTTCAAGAAAAGTACGCGGCTGCTGTAACTCGAGAAAATGTCAGAAAATCTAATTATAAAGTCGCACGAAGATTAAAAACCGCCGGTAATCCGTTCGGGATGCAAGTGTTTCATTACAATATGCTACGTCTTGCATTGCCGCTGGTAACCATCCTATTAATGTTCGTGCTAAGAAATAGTTTGAATGGGTATGTGACCAACTTCCCCATCATTCCCTTTATCGTTATCGTTTTGCTCTCCTATGCGACGCCCCCTATCTTTCTAGTCATGTTTGCTCGACAGCGCCGAGAGGTATTAGCAGAAGAAATTGTTAAGTTCTCACATCGCTTAATTGTTTGCGTGACTGATAAAATTCCCCTTTATTATGCAATACGTCGGGCGGGGAGGACCTGCAAGGTCCTCAAGCCTTATGTAGACGAGATGCTCATTGATTGGATGAACAATCCAAGAGCTGCCATTAACCAGTTTGGAGAACAGATTGGCATCAATGAAGTCCTTCCATTGACCAATACATTATTGGCTAGCTGGAACGCGCCAGAGGATAAAATCATCAACTTATTTCACCAACAAATTCGCAATATTGATACCATGCGAGATTTTCAAGTGAAAAAGAAAATTGAAGCCTCGCCTTTGCGTGTAACCTTTGTCATTTTGATACCTTTCTTAGTAACGGGCATTCTCTGTCTGTTGCCTTGGTATATGAGTTTCCAAGCGACTATTCAGCAAATATTTTAAGGGGGGATCCAGTGGATAAAATCATTACAATCATCGTTGTGTGCATTATTGTTATTGGGCTTACATTCTGGGTTTTCAACAATCCAAATGGAATAGGGCCTGGGCTCGATCAAGGTGGAAGGAATGTCAAAGACAAGATTATAGAAGCGACAAAATAAGGAGGTTTTTGCTGATGATTGATAAGGCAATTGGAATTTTTATTATTGTGGTGATCGGAATTGGACTTCTTTTTTGGGCTTTCAATAACCCGAATGGTCTAGGCAGCAGTGTCGATAGCGGGGCTTCTAAGGTTCATTCAAAAGTTGCCACCTTTGATTATAGCGGTGGAACGGCTCCTGGAGCCGGTCACACGGCGCCGTAATTAAGAGATGGACAAGCCTGTAATAATTATCATTACTGCGGTCATCATTATCGGAATATGCACATGGATGTTTTTAGGCCCTAGCGGTATGAACAATACCATAAAGAATGGCTATGAGAATTTAAAAACTGAGACGCGTTCTTATGGATATAAGCCGGGTCCATAAAACAAAGAGGGAGAGCGAAAGCTTTCCCTCTCCATAATTAATTGGGAAGTAGCGGGTGAGAACATGATTGCAAGGCTGCTAGCTGGTCCTATTAAGAACGAAAAGGGGATTTCAGATCTAATTGTGCTTCTTATTGTCCTACCGATTTTCTTTGCAATGACGGTCATGATGGTTACCTTATTTACGTTTAAAATGAGACAGGCCAAACTGGACGATATCAAGGACCGGGCCCTTCAAATGGTTGAAACAGCTGGGTACTTGACACCTGCCATAGAAGACGATATTCGAACTAAAATGGCTAGTTTAGGCTACGATGCAGTAACTAAAAGTGGAACCAATTTTCCAACTTTCGCTGGTAGCACGATGAATAAAGTACGTAAGAACGATGCAGATCCGACAGTTAAACTTGTAATTCAATATCCCGCTTCAGATTTGGCGAAATTAATGGTCTTCTTCGGAGTAGCCTCGACGGAGGATCCAGGATACTTCTATCTTGAAGGCTATGGAAGAAGTGAACAAAAATGAAACCACTGAAAATTTTGGGTAACGAACGAGGCGGGGTTTCAATAATGATTTTCTCTATTCTTGCTTTGCTTTTTTCTGTAATTGTCATGGTGTACTGCCTTGATTATATATTGCTGTACAGTACGCAAAATAAACTAAAAAACGACTTAAATGCTGCGGTCCATGCTGGATCGTTATCAATTAACGAAGTTGAACTTGCAGAGGGCAATTTTAAACTGGATACAACCACTCCAGGGATTAGCGCCCAGGACATGTTCTACAAATACCTTCGTTTAAATATGGGACTAGACCTTAACAATATTGCAGTTACTGGCAGTAAATTAAAGCAGGGGACACCGGTTCATGTGGATGAGCTAATCTATATTGATAATGAAACTGGGACGCTACTTAACTTAGGAACAAAGCCGACTACATGTTCATACTCCCTCGTAGCTTCGCGCACAACATGTGCGGTGACTTTAAACAGTGGGAGCTCTACAGAAATAACACGATTCATTGATGAGACAATCGTGGGTCCATCTATCGTAGCTGTTGTCGATACGATACATGAGGGTATTGGTTCGCTTTCCGATGAACCGTTATTACTACCGGCTGTACAGGAAGTATACTTTACTAAGTAAAGGTAGAATAGGCGTATTCAATTGTGGTATATAATCTAATTAATAAACTAATATACAATAATTATTTCGATGAATACCCATACGTACTCAAGTATTAACTTTTGAACGCCCGTCATCGAGAGGAGAGTGGCAGCAATATGATCTCGCCATCTTGGATCATTTTACTAACTTCATGTGGTGACCGATATTAATAGTACTTATTACTTAACTTTTTGGGGGAAAACGATGATGAATAAGAAGAGCTTAACAGGAGCGATTATTGCCACGGTGATGGCATCAAGTATCTTTAACGTTGGATTTGCCGCGGCTGCAGGGACGCCGGTTATGCGGCCGACCAATATGCCTATTAAGGTTTTATATAACGCGCGACAGATTGCTACGGACGTTCAACCAGTTAACGTCAATGGAACTGTTCTTGTCCCAATCCGGTTTGTCTCCGACAAGCTTGGGGGCAAGTTGACGCTGACCGGCAAAAAGATCAGCATCGTGAAGGGAAGCAGTAAGTTGGAACTAACGATGGGCTCTTCTTCGGCAACGATAAATGGAAAAGCAATTCCTCTACCCGTATCGGTTCGTGTGTCTTCCGGAAGGACATTGGTTCCTTTACGTGTTGTGAGTGAAGGCTTAAATGTCTCGGTTCAGTGGGATAGCGTTCTTCGTTTCGTTTGGATTGGAAGCAAGTCAGTCCCGAAAATTGAAGATATTGCAAAGCCGGTCGATATTAAGCCCTTCCTTCCTTTCTATAAAGGTAAGGAATATCTTGCTGAGGTTTATGAGGAAGTTCCTTATAAGAAAATTTCTGTTCTAACGGTTAATGACTTTCCTTTCACTCTTGGTATAAGAACGTTCTATAGGATCGATTTGGCATACGACACCAATAGATCACTTTTCATCCAAACCACTTCATTAGATAATTCGGCAATGGGATTTAGCTATTACTATTTAATAAACAATTCTCTTCCTCGTTTTCGGCCAGAGGCAAGATATCTACGTTCATCTCCCGAATCAGGAATTCGAAAAAAGTTTCATCCAATAATTTCACAGGCAGATAAAATTAATGATCAAATTCAGAACTATAATGAACTAACAATCAAAGACATCTCCTACCTTGGTTTAAGTGGAGACTTCCGGATAAAAGATGATGAAACTTCCGCTATCATTATCAAGAATCCTTGGAGGTAACTAGTTTGAGGGCTAGATATAAGAACAATTACCCAGCTATTCTTCTATTGGTTTGTCTGATCGTTTCAATATTTTCATGGATGCAATATCTTGAGATTGCAAAAGCCGCTACAGGTAATTCTAACATTACACCTGTTAAAGAACTTGATTCCTTAACCGGTCAACCACTTCCCTCAAATAAGCGATATGCCGTTGCATTTGTTTATTATGATATTTGGTCCGATTCATCAGGACAATGGACCACACATAAACCGGGGGAGTCGAATGTCTCTATTACTTCTCCGTATACATTCACGTTCCCAGGAAGAACCGTGAAGGATGTTCAGGTTTACCGATTTGATCCATCTAACGATCGCCAAAACGATTTCTTTACTCGTTCCAGAACAGAAAATTGGGATGACTATAGGAACTGGGTTGGTGCAAACCCTTCAGATCCAGTACGATCTACACCTTCTGGAATCGATTCGTCTACTATATCATTTAATATCTCATTAACTGGTACATTGTCGGCTAGGGAACCATACCTCATACGAATTGAAGAGCCGGATGTATGTAGCTCTTGTTCCGAAAATGTTGTCGGCCAACGTTATTTTTATCCTATATTTATAGAGTTCACTTTGAATGGCCAGTATGAAGTACATCACAAGGACTCAGACGGACAGTCGTTGGATTCCTTGTCTCCAGCCAAAATTGGAGACATGAAAGCCGGTTCATCGTATCCTCCTACACCGGATGTCATTGCAAGGTACACATACGCAAATAAATACAAGAAGACGACCGACGGTAGTGATCCTGCTGAAGGCTCTTTTTTATCGGGAACACCGTCTATTGTGTACGACGGTCTCTTTGATACGTACAAAGTGAATTACTATTATGACAAGGTTTCTAACGATGGCAAGGTGATCATAAAGCACTTCGACACCAAGAATAACAGCCTCGACGGTATCGCAGGGCTCAGCGATCGGGAACAGGTGCTGAAGGAAGGGGACTCCTATTCATTCACACATGACGCTCCAACCGCTGGCGCTGGCTATGTATATGCTGGTTACAAAAAATCCACGTCCGGCAGCATCCCAAGTGGCTCTAATAATTCCGGCGAGTACACGCTTGGGACGTATACGAAAGCAGCTTTCCCGAATCCTGTATATCTATATTATTACTACGATGTCGATTCAACGGTAACGGCCGGAGAAATCAACATTCGGCATATGGTCCGGATCGGACCGAACGGTACGTATACCCTCGCAAAGCAACAGACCATCCCGGTCGCGTCTCTGCCGTTCGGCGCAGCCTACAGCTCAGACAGTACATACGGCGCAGTCCAGGGCAGTAACTTATCTTATGTTGCTTACTCCAACACGGTAACGGTTAAAACCAGTCAATCGGTGACGGTCAATTCAACAACGCCAAAAGCGTACGTCTCATTCTTTTATGAAAAGCCATTTGATTTTACCGGGGATTTCGATGTCATTCCAAGCACGATTCCCTATAAAGATTCATTTAGGCTGCATCCAAGGGACTTTCAATTGAAGGGCTGCACCTACATTTCGCACCGATTCAAGATTGAACGAAATGGAACGTGGGTTGGAGATCCGGTCACAGGCCAAACAACGGATTCGATATACACGTTTGGTAATTATCCATGGGTAATCGGGGTCGGCGTGCATAACGTCTACATGCAGATTGTGACGAGCTGCGGCACGTCAGATTGGATCGGTCCCAAGCCACTTACAGTGACGGGGCCGACCGTCAATAACCCGCCAACATTTGAGATCGGCTTCGTCGATCCCGGCCAACCTACGAAACCGTTGCATCAAGTGGTGGAGGGAACGACGCTCAATTTGATTTTTATCAACGATCCGACCGTACCGACGCCGAACGATCCGGACGGAGATTCGATTTACTTTATGGGATTCGATTTCGCGGCCGGCTCGCCCTTTGTCCAGTCGATTCCATCCAAGAGCATTGAATATGTTGACGGGCAGCATAATGTAAAGATGGACACGTTAGGGTACCAGTACGTGTGCTCGCAGATGCGCGACGAGTGGGGCGCGACCGCAGAGGCTTGTACGTATATTGAAGTCGTCCCCAAAAATCCGGTTCCCGTCATCGACTGCCCTCCATCCGTCATCGCGAACCATTCGATTCCTGATGGTGCAATTAACAGCAATCGCAGTTACAGTCCAATTACGTATTTAAAAATCGACCACAGCCGCGACGAATGGACGAACAAGCAGACCAGCTATCCAAATCCGGGCACGACGGATACGACCGTACAGGTCTCGTTGTCTGTCTACGATGAGAATGGCTTGAAATCGTTGGCGCCGGCGACATGTACGATTATCGTGAAGCCGGATCTCCCGCCGGTCGCCAAACTCGTCGTTCCGCCGTTATCGGTCCGCGGCACGCAATTGGACTTGTTGAATAAATCGACGAGTCCGGATGCTGATGCGATTGTGAAAGCGGAATACAAGTACAAATATGACGCGAACAACAACGGCTTTGGGGATGATACATGGCAGACGGCAAACGGCACGCTTGTTAAGCTTCAGTTTACTCCGTTGAAGGTCGGCAAGTACCTGTTCTACTTGAAGGTAACGGAGGAGTACGGTCAGTGGGATGATACGAATTCTGATCCACCTTCAACGCTGACGCTCGATGTTGTGAATAACGCACCGGAAGTCTCCTTTGAGATGGGAGGGAACAATCCAAATCCAAACCTTGATCCGTATACACGCATTCAACCGGAAGAGATGGTAAAATGGCCGGTTTATGTGCCGGGTACCAACAATTCGGTTTACAACACCAACAACTTGTGGCGGACAACGACAGGGAATATGATCAGCGGGGAAGGACGGAACTTCGGCCAACAAACGGATGAAGCGTATCAATATTCGATGACCCGGTTCAGCCGAACGCTGTCTTCCTATCAGGCTTATCCGTTAACGAACAACGGATATGGCTCAAACGAGCTAAACCCTTGGAGATCCACACTGCAGTCCACCATCGTCACCAATCTCTTAAATAAAAAGGGCGACGGACTTCTGACTTGGTATTATAATCCGCCTAAGATCCGGTCTACAAAAAAGCTGTTGATCTATGATTATCACTATACAACAAGCAACTATAACTCCAATAATGGGTCATGGACCTACTATTATGACGATGAGTTTTTCGCGCTTGATCCGCATAAGCTATCACCGATAAAAGATGTGTTCGGTGATTGGGGATCAGTCTCTCAAGCGTACACGAACGGTGATCCAAACGCTTATGTGCTGACCAATTCAAGCCTAGGCGGCAGCCGAACCGTAGATGTATTGTTTGATGGCACATTGAAGAAAAACGTCAACATCTATTTGAAGGATGCACCGCAATATGAACTAGCCGATCAGTATTTGTACATTAAACGGAATTGGGAATTCGGAAAGGATTCAATTTCGGACATTGGTGTGTTTGATGTCCGAACGGGGAAGGAGCTGTCCAGCACCTTTATTAATACAACGATCGAGCAATATTATTATAATAAAACGGCCATCAGCGGCATGGATTTTTGTGGTGTACAAGGCAGCAGTGTCATTCTCTGTACCGGGACAGCCAATGAAGGTGAAAAGCATTTCAAATTAAACCGGGACATGTCCATGGTTGAGCTGCCGTCTTGGACGAAACCGGCGCCGATTAATCCGGCAATTAAGACAATGGACATGCCTACTTATATGGCCGTAGCAAGCATGACCGACGCTGCCGGTAACATCTACCGACTAGAGACGTATGCCAATTTGGCCTACAACTCTGGCTACTATGATCTGAATGTTGCGAAATATAACCCGGATTACTCGCTCGCTTGGCGGCAATACATCGGTGAATCTATTCGGAACGACCCGGCGGTTAACGGTCAGAGCATCGGCGTGACGCCAGCAAACTCGTTCCTCACCGCGTATTCCTATCCGGAGACGCGAGGCGGTTTCTTCTTTAATCCAGCGAAGAATGAATTGTACGCAAAGGTTTATTACGATCATACAAGGCCCGGTGATGTCCTCCCCCTGTTATACGAACGCGTTTTCGTACTCAGCAGCTCTTCCGGTGCGATCAAACGTAAAGCAGATTCGTTAACTGGCGACGACATGACGATGTACCACTATGGCGGAAGCGATTTTGGGCCGTACACGCAGTTCTCGACAGACTTTGCGGGAAATCTGAAGCAGAAGAGTCGGCTTAGTCAAACTGCGGACGGATACAGCACCAGTTTGGGAGAAGGCGTCACGTGTGAAGGCATGTCTACCATGTATTCGATCTATGGTAAAAATACCGTGTACGATGCTTCAGGGAAGGCAGCTGGTACGGTGTCCACTGGCTGTAATTACTCGACACAGCCAATCTACGGTGCCTATTACATGGACGGTGTGTACGTCACACTATCCCAAGCTAATCAGTCGTCAAGCTCCGATCAGGGGACATATTCGAATACGCTGCGCATGACCGTTTCGGTCGGTCAGCCGACAACGAATCCACTCCTCTTTAAGCCATTTACGAGTGGTCAGTTTTACTCGCCATTCTCGCTATCCGATGATGAAGTGAAATTCAATTTCAAAATTGATGACGTGGATTACGATAAGGAGTGGATCGGATTCTCCTTTCGCATGAAGGATCGGCAGAGTGGCTATGCGCTCGAGACGGATGGGAACAAGATCGAGCTGGTGAAGTACATCGGCGGCGCGCGAACCGTACTTAAATCGCAAGCATATCCGCTGCTCAGTCAGAAGACGTACGCGGTGAAACTGCAAATGAACGGCAGTCATTTTGCCGTGTTTCTCGACAACGCGCCCCTGTTTGAAACGGATGACGAAACCTATACCGTAGGTCGTTTCGGTTACTTCTCGAACAAGTCGTTCGTCACGTTCAACGGGCTTGCGTATAAGCCGCTCGTGCAGAACGACGTTTGGTCCGATCAGTATGCGATTTGGGACGAAGGATCGGCTAAAGCGGAAATTCAGTACAACAACATCGTATTCAGTGATCCGGAGAACGATAAACCGGCTGGCGGTGTATACGATTGGTCCGTGAAGCACACCGTACGTTTCATTCACAACCAGGGCGTCTCGGCACTGAACGGTAAGACGTTCCATAATGCACAGCTCACATTCGATAAGGTCGGGGATTACGTCGTCTCTCTAAAGGCAAAGGACGATCCGAATCCGGACTACCTCTCGCCGGATGACACGTTCGCCGACTACCGGAAAGCATCGAACGAATTCACCAACAAAATCACGGTGCACCGCCGGCCGATCGCCAAGTTCACGCTAGACAGCGATGCACAGCACAAAGTACTGTGGACCGATTACAGCTACGATCCAGACAGGTATCTCAGCAGCACAGACTATTCAACCGAGGATACCGGAATCGATTACAAGGCGACCAAAGGGATTTTGAAGAAACGGTTTTATTACGTCTCACCAAGCGGCGTGTATAAAGAAGCGAAGCTCACCGCGCCGCAGGAACGCGGCACGTACGAGGTCGGCATGGCGGTCGCTGACGAGTATGGTGCCTGGTCGGATTGGTACGTCGTCCTGTTGCCGGTGACAGACTTGGCGCCGCCGAACGCGCCGCCGGTTCCGGGCTTTACGTCCGATCATATCAATACGTTCCGCGGCGTGCCCATAACTTTCGATTCTACGGCTTATGATGCTGAAGACGGCGAACGTACGAAGCTGCCGCATGAATACTATCTTTCAAATGCAACGACTGGCGGAGCAGAGACATTCGCAAACGATTCGCGAACAACTTGGACGAAGAGCTTTAGCAGCATGGGGAGCTTCAAGGTCCGTCAGGTAGTGACAGACTCCGATGGTGCATCTGCGGAATTTAGTCTGCAGGTGAATATCGTGAATAAGAAACCAGGGGCAGCAATCACCGTGCCAGAAAGTGTCGATCAGGCTAACCCGACAAAGTTAACCGTGCTTAGACCGGATTTTCAATGGAACTATTGGGATCCAGACACCGACGCCCAGTCTCAATTCCAAGTTAAAATCTATAAGTATGGTGGCGTGTTACAGTATGATTCCGGCGTTAAGACATCGCATGCGAATGATTGGGTGCCAGGTGCCGATCTTCCAGAGCACGTAAACATGTACGTCATTATCCGTGTTTTCGATGGATATGACTGGAGTGATTACAGCGATCCGCATTACTTTTTGATTGAGACGAACCGACCGCCGACTGCTAGCTTCGATTGGTCACCGAAGCCGGTCTATGAAGGCGACACGGTTAAGATCTCGCAGGCAATTGACGATCCGGATAAGGATACCCTTAGTGCTCAATACGAAGTAACGGATCCGGAAGGCCAAAAGACAACATACCCTTTTACATTAGATAGTCCGTACGCGATAACCGGGCCGTCGTTTGTGGGGCCGAAGGTCGGAGCCTACACAGTGAAACTTACGGTATCTGATGGGAAAGCACCGCCCGTTATCGTGACGAAAACTATTCAGGTGTTGCCATTGTCCATTCAGGGGCAAGTGAACCATACGCCCCAATGGGATGAACGCAGGATTGCATTTAATATGGATAAATCCGGTACGCAAGATAGCCCGCGTGGGTACAGCGTTTTTTGGGCCGGGGAGAAATTTATTCTAACAGCTCAAACAACGGATACCGGAACCGCGACTAAAGCGACTCGCGTTGAGGTGTTCATGAATGGGGTAAAGGTCTATCTTGCAGCGGACAATGTGCAGCAGATTTCCTGGAGCGGAAGCATGTGGCAGAGTAACTTTGATGAACTTACGGACGGTCCCTATGTTTTTTCCTTTGTTGTGACCTATTTAAATGGCGTGAAGAAAACAAGCAATGTGACGATTACCATTAAGGACAGTATTTGGGGCGAGACTGCAACACACCGCTTGCACTAGAAAACAGCCCAGGGGATATGAATTTATCCTCTGGGCTGTTTGTTGTCATTAACCCCTGGCAATGGGATGATGGTAAACTTCAATGCTGCTTTTAGTTAAAAAGGTAGCCGATCATCCTGACTGGCTACCCGTGTGATGTAACTTCTATAGCATCGAGTGTAAGCTCCAATTAAGAAATGAGGATCCCCATAAATAACTAACGAGTGATGCGACAGCAATGAAAGGACCGAACGGAACAATTAATTCTTGGCCGTGTTTCTTCGTCACGAGAAGATACAAGCCGGCAATAAACCCTGCAAAACTGAAAAGTAACACAGAGAGGATGCTTAACTTTAGTCCGAGCACGATGCCGGTCATAGCCAGCATCTTAATATCACCGCCGCCAATCGAATCTCTTCTCGAGGTTAACTGCATGAAAAGGGCTATTAGGTAAAAGACTCCCGCTCCAACGAAGGCTGCCAAGACATAGTTTAATAAAGGAAGCGGGTGTATGCATAGTCGAAGTGTCATAGCGATTAGAATACCAGGCAGCGTCACTATGTCAGGTATGACTTTGTGACGTAAATCAATGAAGCAGATTACGACTAAGACAATAGCAAAAGGAATGGCGATAAACCACTCAGCAAAATTATGAATCGAACAAACACATAAGCAAAGGCAAACGGCCAATATGAATCGGATCATCAATGAATAGGGTGGAGGAGAGCTCGGCTTTTCTGCAAATCGAACTGATATGTGATTAATATAGCCTCCAATCCAAAAACCAAATGCAGCTGCAGCAGGTAAGGAAATAAAGAGGTAATTCATTCTAGGGACTCCTCAGCATCCTTGAAGAGGAGGTAAGGTAAAAAATCTCCAACATCAAGTTCCTTATGTAGTTTCCGATGACAATCATAAACGCAATGGAATTATTACCCTTTCAATAAGGAGGATGTATGGATCAAATAAAACTATAATTGAAAATCAACATATGTGAAAAGAGTTATGTTGTTTACCAATACAACTCGCTTGAAGCTTCTGCAAGAGCATGATAGTATCCATATATAGCCAATAGGCAAAGACATTTCGGAAACACCGAAAAACAAGCAGATACCCTGCTTATTTTTCGGAGTTTTTTTGAGAAAATGGAGGATATGCGATGGAAATTTTACTGGACATGACTGGTAATAATTCAGATGTATGGGGAGCAGCGCATCATTAATTTATTTTACTGGAGAAAGTTAATCAAAGCCGCTTACCGGACGTAGAACCGGCAAGTGGCTTTTGTATAGTACATGCCGTTGATTTTGACGGCATCTTTATTGAGCTCCTGAATAGGGCCGCCGTAGTCAGCTATCTCGCCGTCATCGTACTTTACCATGACCGGCAGCTGCGCAAGCTTGGCGCGTTTAAGATCGGTCTCAAGGTAGAGCTCTTGGCCTACGCTGAACATGTAGATCGCCTCCTGTTCACACTACTCGCCACTTTTGAAGAGGTTTCCTTCCACCAGTAGCAGGGTGATTGATTCTCAATCATGAATGGATTTTAAGTGCGGACTTAATGTCCAGTTGTTTTTGCCTGTTCGAGTCATATAGTCTTTCTTCTACCGTCGGGCTATAAGCCCACAAGGAATTAGACAAACCAATTAGATACGCCAAGCCCTACGTACACGTTCCATTAAATGAGCCTTAGCTTGTGGCACTTCTTTGACTTTGATAATCACCATTCGACCACTTCCTTGAATGTTTATTCCTCGATATTCTTTGGTTTACTATTATATACTATTATATTCTTTTATTGTCTTCTAAGAAAGTAATCGGAGGCCACTCTTCTTTAAGGCTAATTCCTATCCCATAGATTCTAAGAGGTGTTCGAGATTCAACCGTTTCTTTAATGAGACAGCGAAACGAAACAAAATCTTAAGCCAGGCCATTGTAAGTTAGTTTGTCATGACCGACGAAAGACATAAGATTGGTCGATAAAATAAAAAAGGCGATATGTAGGACATATCGCAAAGTGAATCGTGACATCTTTTATCATACATTTAAAACAAAATTTGTATACTCAAATTTGATCCGTCGAATCGATCTTGACAAATGCAGGATCCTTACTGCATTTTCCGGCAACTTTTTGAGCGATAAAGCTCAGCCTATCACGCCGTAAGTCATTACGGTGGGTCGGCTTTTCTGATTCCCAACAATACAACAGTCAAAATCTCAACTTTGGCTTATTACAGAAGCGATCGGTGCACAACCTTGTATATGGATTCGTTCCGGTGGGCGCGCTGTATCCATCTGCAGTAGTTACCCCTCTCGTACCTATGGAGCGGGTTAAACGTTCCTGGATTTTCGAGAAGGGCACAAGGATGACACTTTCCATAAAAATACCTCTTGCATGACAAACATGTGTTCTGGTTATAATAAGATCATACGTTCGCAACGGGAGGGGATTGCGTTGAAACTCGAAAATTATAAAGGACACACATTACGGATTGTCTACGTTGATCGGCGCGGCCAGATTACACAGCGAGATATTGAAGTAAAAGCAGTGTCTGACGGTCAGATCCGGGCGTATTGCTTGACGTCAAAAGGGCCACGCGTGTTCTTTATTAAAAATATTTTGGCGTTTAAATTGGTGCATCGCTATGCAGGATAAATTTGCAAGAATGATCACGACTGAAGAGCGCAGTCTCGTCAGAGACAACATCATATTGATCAAGATGCTCGAGATGATTGATTTTAACCGGAAGCAAATAGAAAACTCGAGGAATCTACTGCGTCCGATATTCCTTAAAGCAGCTGATCGGTTGCTTGATTTAGTACTTGCCGATCTAAAGAATATTCGGATGCAGCTGCGGAAAGCAAATATCAAATGGTGGGAAGGCGAACAAAAGGAATTGGTACTTAGCTATCACATCGTTTGTCGGGGTTTCGAGGATACCTTTGGGATGACCAGGGACGTCGCAAAGACGCAGCTCTCGATTAAGTTTGGGGAGTATTTCGCACAGGTATCGGAGCCATTCAAGTCCCGTTCCTTCGCAGATGTAGGAAACGTTGCTTCGAATACTGTCGGACTACCGTGACGGCAAATCATAAGGGCAGATTTGAGTAATTAATCCGTTCTCATCGCGTTCAAGGATATACGCAACGGTGAAGGCGCCCGCCATTAGATGGCTTGGTGTGGTGTTTAGGTGCTAGTTCAGCGGAGGCACTCCTTTTCAGTCCCGATTCAAATTGTAAGCAAATTATTATATAACCTGCCACCTTATTATGGGGTCGCTTTTCAGGTTACTACCAATGGAAATGGCTTTATATCAGAAGTCGAAGTCGCGGAAGGCGACGGACCGGTGAACGGGATCTGGATGATCTCCGAGCATTACTTACTGTCGCGATCGGAATCGTATCTGCAGGATATGTACCCGGATATCGTACGCAAAGCGGAACTGCGGCGAGGGATACGGCATACGGATGTTCCGATCAATGAATTCGTTGATATTACTCGCTAAAAAAGGTTCCTCAGATTCAGCAGGTTCTTCTATACGATAAGTTCTTCAAACACAGGGGAGGTAGCACGTCGTTACTTTCCACGAAGTATTGTGGACGATGTAATAATTTTAAAGGAAGCCAACCAAATAGTTTGCGTTCCTAACGGCTGTGTCGACATCCATACACCGATATAATCACCCAGCAGCCCACGTTGCCAATCAGTGGCACAGGCACCGGAGAGTTGCCGTTCGGGTTGAACTACTGGCTCGAGATGTGCGTGTACGTGAAAGTCGTGCCGCGATGGAGCATGCGACGTAGACGTCGAGGCTCGAACCCATTCACCTGGTTGCTGTAGTAAACGATGTTCATGACGCCCGTGAGCGAATCGACGCCGATGTCGTGTTCGCCGGCACTCCCGTGTCATGCAGATAAAAGTTCGGCAGCTACGCAAAAGAAAAGGTGCCAGCTTCCGCTGACACCCTTTTATTTCATTTAGAATTCAATGCAACCTCTTCGAGTAAGTCTGCCCCGTTATTCTTGACATTCCCTACATCTTTCGAAACCGGGTAGCGTATCATTTTATCCGCAGGATAAGGAACAAGGAAATTCTGCAGAAGCTCTTTGTTGGTTTGAGGATCAAGCCAAGCTTCCACTGTATCCCGTTCAAGAATAACCGGCATGCGGTCATGAACGTCTTCAACAAATGCGTTTGGAGTCGTCGTAATAATGGTGCAGCTCCGTAGTTTTTCTCCGTTCGGTTGAGTCCATTCATCCCAGAGCCCTGCGAACCCAAACGTCGACTTGTCTTTCAGCTGAAACCTAAACGGCTGTTTCTCTTTCCCATCTTTTCTCCATTCGTAAAATCCATCTGCCGGGATAATGACACGTTGACTTTTCAATAATCGTCCGAAAGCTGGTTTTTCAGCAACGGTTTCTGCTCGGGCGTTAATCATTTTAAATCCTACTTTTTTATCCTTCGCCCAAAAGGGTACCAATCCCCAATGAAATCCTTCAAGAACACGCTTTCCTTCTTCCTGAAGAATTACCGGAACAGTTTGAGTAGGTGCAACGTTATAATTAGGCTTTAGCGGATAATTAGATTGCTCAACCAAGAAGATCTGCATAAGCTCTTCAAGCGTTACATTAATCGTATACCGTCCACACATGACGATGCCCCCTCTTGAAGGTAGATATACTAATTATAAACCTCTTATTAAAAAGCTCCCTCAAGTATTTTTTAACAGAGCATTAGAAATAAGTATACGCTCCCATTAAATTAGGAAGACAGCTCTGTTAGAGATGATACGATGAACAGATTTGATCCAATGCTCCTAATTTCCAAATAGCATTACTCAAGGCACTGGTGAGTGCCGAGGAACTTGTAGAAGAAACCAAGTGGCTTCACTCAAACGATTTGCAAGATCCTTGAAAAGCTTTGAGCTTGAAAAGTCCAAAGAGGTTATGAAGGAGAAACAAAAAATATAGGTTGATGATAGACCGATTAGGGGATACCTGTACCACCGCTTCTTGCTTTTTAGGAAGACGTCGTGAACACGATGCAACGAAGGCAGGTTACATTTACATCTAGGGATTGTTCAACGAACAGTCGAGCACAAAATCAGTAAATGTAAGTAGACCACAAATTTTAGAATTTTAGGTGCTAGAACTTTTTAGAACACCATCATTTTTTAGACAAATTCCAACAATATTTTCGTTTTCTATAGGATATACTAATGAATAGCCCACTTTGTTGGGGCATAATGTTTAAACTTTGGAGGTTGTAAATTAATGGAAACAGGTACTGTCAAATGGTTTAATGCGGAAAAAGGTTTTGGCTTCATTCAAAGGGAAACTGGCGACGATGTATTCGTTCATTTTTCTGCTATTCAAGGCGAAGGATATAAATCTTTGGACGAAGGGCAACGTGTTGATTTCAATGTTGTCCAGGGTCAACGAGGACCTCAAGCTGAAAATGTTGTAAAACTGTAATAAATAGATCAAGCCTGGACTTGACGAAATGTCAGGAACAGACTTTTTTATTGAACTAACGAGACACGATAGCTGAATATGGAAATACCACGGCAGTCGATTTTACAATCGACTGTCGTTTTTATTAAGTCGGTTGCTGGGAGATAGGAATTTGCGCATGCGAAAATAAGCACGATGCCATCTTGAATTACCGCAATTGGGAACTGTGGATGGATGTGGCCAGAGTCGGCAACCGTAGTTTCAAATATTACTGGGAACAGACGGTGCGCTACGACCTTACCGCAGTTGATCATCCGATCACACGCGGCCTGCGAAATTTCGCCATGATCGATGAGACGTACACGATGGCCGAGCCCAATCAGGACAATGAAATTCTCATTATGGCCGACCATCCGAACAGCATGAAGGCGATTGCCTGGACGAGGCAGTATAAGAACAGTCTAGTGTTCTGATACCAGTCTGGTCACGACGATTTTGCGTACAAGGATCGGAATTCCAAGAAATTTTGTGAAGGGGCATGCTCTGGTGTGCCAATCGGCTAGGTTAGGGGCGCGTTCACGGTCTACGTTCCTGACCGCCGAGGTCGCGGTCTAAGCGGACCCTTCGGTGAAGATTACGGTATTCGGAAGGAAGTCGAAGATTTAGAAGCACTCCTTGCTCGAACAGGTGCCTCGTATGTATTCGGGATCAGCTCGGGGGGGCTTATCGCGCTCGAAGCAGCGCTCGCCTTGCCCGCAATTCGCAAGATCGCTCTCTACGAACCCGCGCTGCTGACGAACTCGGCACGGACGGCATGGTTAACTCGGTATGACCAAGAGATCGCGCAAGGCAAGACAGCCGCCGCTCTCGTGACTTGCTTGAAAGGGCTGCAGCTTGGCGGAATGGTGCTTAATGCCATCCCTCGCCGTCTACTCGAATCCATGACGAACAAGATGATGGATAGCGAGGACAAAAAGGCGAAGAAAGGCGATGTAACCATGAGAATGCTGGCTCCGACGCTTCATTATGACGGGCGATTGCTCGTTGAGATGACGGGGAAGCTGGATCGATTTATGTCTTTAAGAATCGAATCGCTGTTACTCGGCGGCAATAGAGGCTTGTCGTACTTGAAGCCTGTGCTCGTTGCTTTGGAGAAAGGGCTTCCAAATGCCAAACGAGTAGAGTTTCCCGGACTTGATCATGGCGGAGCATGCGATGTCAGCAATGCCAACAGAGGCGGCAAGCCGGATCTGGTGGCGCAGGAGTTACGGCAATTCTTCAACTAAAGCGCAAGGTATCTTCTCAAACTCAACGATCTAAATAAAGGGTCATTAAACTCCCTCGATACGATGCGGTTTTCTCACGAATGCTCGCTTATTCGCAGGATCTCTCCAATGGATGAATCGTGATTCGGATAGAAGAGGGGATGTACCGTCAGATTTGGCAACCGAAGCGCATGCGGGAACAGAAGGATAGCCGTTCACTTGTGAAAATAATGACCTTCTTCAAGATCAGGAATCAATGCGGGGTGCATGGGCAACCAGCCCAATCGCTCCTTGGTCAATGCGCTTGACGTCGCGGCGATTGCCGGACTAGCCGCTAATTCGATGGAAGGCGCTACCGCATTCTCCTATCCGCTAATCTTCCTGCCGTTTATCAGCTCGGCGTTCGTTCCGACCGAATCGATGCCGGCGGTCGTACGGTCCTTCGCAGAGAATCAGCCAGTGGCCTCGATCGTAGAGACCATTCGCGCATTATTATCGAATCAACAGGTCGGCAATGAGATCTGGATCGCTCTTGCATGGTGCTCAGGGATACTAGTAGTCGCTTATTTCTTCGCGGTGCGCGTATTCAAGAAGAGAAATTAAACGTAAAGAACAAATGTCGCAGTAGAATCAATAATCTACTGCGGTATTTCTTTTATAATAACCAGGATTTAATCCCGCTGAGGCTAACAATATACTTGTTATAACCCTTACTCCCATCCGCCGCCCCCGACATTCGGTGCGTTCATGCCAACCTGTCACTAAGGCGCACCGAGTGCATCTTTTCCTCGGCGGACAGTCTGTACTTACTTTGATACGATATGTTGTTTATTGCTTAATAAGCATGCTGGCGAGAGACAGCAGATGCGAGGGGCTTTGCTTGAGAAGAGCAATCCCCTCTTTTTGTTTTTGCAAGCATGCCCACAATTTAGAAATATTTTCGAATTGGTTTCGAGGGAGTTTAGACTCCTCCTTTAGACTAAGGTTGTAAGCAAGAGAGACCATGCAATCTTAAAGGAGCGAGGATGAAATGAAGAAGAGAAACCAATGGTTGATGATCGGCGGCGCGGCGGCTGCTGTGACGTTATTTTCGGCGACGGCGTTCGCGTACACCCCGAATACGGAGGGGTATAACTCTTTCAAAGAGGTGCTGAAGGAGAACCAATTGTCGGGCAAAGCTTTCGAGAGCGCGACGATGAACGGGAACTTCACCGTGACGGTAGATGGCAAGTCAGTGCTGGCCGCGGACGGTAATGCAAAGGTGGCGGACGCGGAAGACGGACACATCGTGAGCAGCGACTTCGACTTCACCATCATGGGCGTCGCGCGCAGCGGCAGTCTGTACAGCAACGGCGTTGAAAGCATTTATATGGTCGACCGCACGCATGATTTGAACTATCAGGTGATTAACATTGACAAGGAGAACGCCGGCAAGCACCGCGTGCGGTCCCATGAGGGCGACTTCCATGACCGCTCGATGAGCAAAGAGGAAGAAGTGCTCCTCGATTTCATGGTGGGCGACCTAAAGAATAACTTCAGTGTGGCTAACCATGCGGACGGCTCGAAGACGATTACGGCGGACATTGAAGAGAAGGACATTCCCCTTCCGATTCGCCTGCTGATGGACGCGGCAGAGTCTAAGGACAGGGTAGAACGCAAGCATACGGAGGAAGTGCCGGCAGAATGGGAACGGATCAAGCAGCTTCCTTTCTTCCAAGGTCTTGAGGACATCAACCTTGAAGAGCAAATACCAGAGCTGACGGAAGACTTCGCGATTGAGCACGTGATGCTCCAGTTCACGGTGAATGCGAATAACGAGCTTAAGAGCGTGCATGGTGAGCTTGAAGTAAGCGGCAAGGACGAAGCGGGTACCGCCCACACGGTGGAAATCGAAGGCGCAGGAGACATCAGCGGCATTAACGCAACGACGCCGGACATGTACGACCCTGCCGGCAAGAATATTGAAATCATCGACGCAGCAACGTTCGACGATCGCGGCTAACATCACGATAACGGGAGGACCTGTCTTATGTTCGAAGTGAACGATTTGTCTAAGGTCTACCCCGGCGGCCGCGGTATCCAAGGGCTCAATCTCACCGTACTTCCCGGTGAGGTTGTCGCCTTATTAGGACCGAACGGTGCCGGAAAGACGACAGCGCTGCAAGCGATGGCCGGGTGGATCGAGAGCGACCGCGGGAATGCACGTTTGGATGGCGCCTCCGTCGCCGACCTGCCCGAGCAGACGAGGCCGTACATGGGCTTGATGATTGGCGAGCCGACGCCGTACCCTTATCTCACGGGTTATGAGTATTTGAGACTCTATCACAAGCTGTACCCAGGCATCGATGAAGCACGTATTCGGCAAACGATAGAGCTTGTGGGAATGTCGAAGCACCACGGGCTCAAGATCAAAAAGTACTCCACCGGCATGAAACAGCGGATTGAGCTCGCTAGCGCGCTGCTCCACCGGCCGAAGCTGCTGCTGCTCGACGAACCGTTCTCGGGCATGGACATTGAGGGTCGGCGGGAGATGGCCGCGATATTGCGCGGTCTCGTAGCCGAGACGGGTATGAGCATTATCGTCTCGTCGCATCAAGTGCGCGATATCGTGGATTGGATCACGCATGTATGCATCATCTTCGAAGGGCGGCATGTCGGTACCGCGAGCGTCGTACAGATTCGGGAATCGTTCCCTAGTGTAGAAGAATACTATTTGCACGGTATTGGGCAGGAAAGGAGCGGAGTAGCATGATCGCGCAATTGAACTATCTCACGGGGGAAGAGCTGCGTAAGCTGCTCCGTGGAGGGAAGCTGAAGGTGCTGCTGCTGCTCGCCTTCCTGATCGGCGTCTTCATCGTCTTTATCGGCGACCGTATCGGGCTGGACGACAACCTTCCGTCAACCACGCTGGAACTGTTGCTTGGGATCGTATTCCCCCTATTCATGGCGTCGTTAGGGAGCGACCTTATGGTCGGCGAATTTAAGGACCGTACGATCAAGCATGCGCTAAAGCTGCCGGTCAGCCGAGAGTCCCTCTTCATGGGGAAAATGCTCGCAGGATGGGCAGCCGGTGCTATGATCGTGCTAAGTGTGTTCGTGCCGACGTTGATCGGAAGCCTGGTACTCCAGGGTGTGCCTGCACTCTCCGAGCTGGGTTCGAATTTGGCTGAACTCGGCGCTGCGATTCTTTTCTGCGGATTACTAATGGTGCTGGTTAACTGCGTGGCCTTATGGACAGGAAGCGGCGGAGTGGGGCTGGCGGTCAGCGTTGTGCTGTGGCTGGCGATGAGTGTCGTCGGTTTCCTCGAACCGCAACTGAGCCGTTTCCTCGTCACCGACTTCACGGACTGGGTGAGGCCGCTTCTGTACGCACGCGATGCCGGCGCGTCAATCTCGGCGTTGCTATTTATAATAGCCTACTATATGATTGGCACTATATTGGGCTTGTTAGCCTTCCAAAGAAAAGAGATCTAATAGATGTCCATTCGACTGAAGCTCATCTTAACGTATATTATTGGCATATTGCTGACCGCGGCGATCGTCACGGTGACGGGGATCGGGCTCGTCACGGGGGTCGTCTCGTATTTCGCAAAGGGCATCGTGAAGGATCAAAACCCGCGTGAGGCGTTTCAACGGGGCATCGATGTGATCGTGGACTTGCGCTATGCGGAGCGGTATAAGCCGGAGGAGTTGGTCTCCCCCGCATTTGCGAGCCTGTTAGGGAAACAACTGCAGCCGTTCGGGGGCTTCCTTGTCGTCCAGGAAGGCGAGCGATGGGAAAGCTACGGCGCGCTCAAGGAAGAGGATACGTTTCTTGCGCAGTTGCGGAAAGACGTTTCGAAGCCGGGAAAACATACGGATGGCGCGTTCACGGTGAGTTCGTGGGAAGGACGCGACTTGCTCGCGCTGCGGTACGATTTTCCGGCGATTGACGATCCCTTAACGTATTACCTCATTATCGACGTGACGGAGATGTCGGTGAAGGGCGGTCGGTTCCCATATTTTGTGGTCTTAGGCATTGCGATCTTACTTGGGATCGTTCTAGTCCCGCTGATCTGGATAACGACGAAGGATATCGTCAGGCCGCTGCGGCAGCTTGAACAAGGTTCCCGCTGTATCGCGGAGGGGGATTTGAACTTCAGTCTGCAATCGAAGGTCCGCAACGAAGTAGGCAGCGTAATTCGCTCGTACGAGAAAATGCGCAGTGAGCTCCAGCAATCCATCGGCGCGCAACTGGCACTGGAGGAGAACCGCAAAGAGCTGATCTCGAATATTTCGCATGATCTGAAGACGCCGCTCACCTCGATTAAGGGATATGTAGAGGGGATTCGGGAAGGTATCGCGAACGATCCGGAGAAGCTTAAGAAGTATATCGACGTTATTTATACGAAGACGCTCGACATGGACCGGATGATCGACGACCTGTTCCTGCTGTCGAAGCTGGACCTCGATCAAGAGAAGTTCCACTTCGATGCGGTGTCGCTGGAGGAGTTCTACCGGCAGACCATGAGCGAACTGTACATCGAATACGAGAGCGCGGGCATACGGCTGACGGGCGAATACGAGGCCGGATTGGACGCTGTCGCGACAATGGATGCCCAGAAGGTCAAGCGGGCCATCCTGAACATCGTCGGCAACTCGGTGAAGTTTATGGATAAGAAGGAACCGCATATCCATGTGTATTTCGGCCGGCAATCGGAGGCGTGGGTTATCGCGGTGAGGGATAACGGTCCCGGCATGGAGCAGAGCGAGCTAGAGCGGATTTTCGACCGTTTCTATCGGGCGGATGCCGATCGGAATCAGAATGTGGCGGGCTCCGGGATAGGTTTGGCCATCGTAAAGCAAATCGTCGCGTTTCATGGCGGGACGATTACCGCAAGAAGCGAGCTTGGGCAATCTATGAAGGTGTTGTTTACGATTCCGATGAATCAGTCTCGAGCGTGACGGGAGAGAGTAAGAAGATGACGAAGCGGAAAGTGTTAATCATCGAGGACGATCAAGCGATCGCAGAACTGGAGCGGGACTACCTCGAGGTACACGGCTATGAGGTGACTCTTCGGGCAGACGGCCGACAAGCGCTGGAAGAAGCGTTGGAGCAAGCGTACGATCTTATTATCCTGGACGTCATGCTGCCGGGCATGGATGGCTTCGACATTTTGCGGCGGATTCGTGTGACGAAATTCATTCCGGTGCTGATGGTGTCCGCCCGCAAGGAGGATATCGACAAGATCCGGGGACTCGGCTTAGGGGCGGATGATTACGTAACGAAGCCGTTCAGTCCGTCGGAACTCGTGGCGAGGGTGAGGGCACACCTCGAACGATATGACAGGTTGACCGGGGTCGCGGCAGGCGCCGCTTCATCTGTCCGGAAGATGCGCGAGCTGAACTTTCGCGGACTTGCGATTCAGGTCGATTCCAGACGGGTGACGCTGAACGGGCAAGAGATCACGATGACCGCCAAAGAATTCGACTTGTTGCTCTTCCTCGCGGAAAATCCGAATCGGGTCTATTCCAAGGAGGAACTGCTGGATAAGGTGTGGGGTATCGATAACTTCGGGGATTCCGCCACGGTCACGGTCCACGTCGGGAAGATACGAGACAAGATTCAGAAGGACCCGGCGAAGCAGCAGTTTATCGAGACGGTATGGGGTGCGGGGTATCGATTTAAAGTGTGAACGCGTACCCCAACTTTCAAAATACGTTAATAACAATAAGGCACCTAATCGGGTGCTTTTTGATTTCGCTCCATAGATGTTACCGTGAACCGTATCATAAATAACGGCAAGTTTTTCCCGGAAGGTGCTTAAGCGGATCAGGCTTTCTAGGCGTGACTCCGCAGATAACAGGTTATTGCGGCCATCTAAGTTCAAGCTCTTCCGGCTGCTTGCGCCCAAAAAGCTGAAAGACAAAAGGCACTCTGCCGTTTTGACGGGAGGAGCAAAAATACTTATCCTATCTACCGATACCGATATCGTCATTTGGCACGGCCTGGGCGGGGATGGGCCGGGACGGTACGATCAAGAGAGCGCAGGAGCTAATCCAGCGTCCGGTATCGGTTATCGAGACGTATCATAATGGGGCACTTCCACAAATCAATTCCTTCCTGTCCGTGGACAAAGACAACGTCATTGTGGGCGCGATGAAAAACAGCGAGGATGGCGACGATCTGATCATCCGGCTGTACGAAACCTCGAAGGTCGCGACGGATGCCACAATTACGCTGCCGCAATGGGGACGCACGATCAAGACAACGTTCGGTCCGTGCGAAATCAAAACGTTCCGGGTCTCGAAGGACGCGAGCGTGCCCGTTTGCGAAGTGAACATGATTGAGTGGTAAAGGCAGGACAGCCTACTTCATACGAATTTCGGCCGGCTTTGCAGGATAACGGGCGAAGGGAGACGAATTCGATCCTTAACTAGGAAAGAACGAAGTCGAAGTCTGGAGCGCGTGCTTGTACTATAAATCGGGGAGATTCGATAAACCTGATTCTGTGGTGCAGACAATCACATTCGCGAAGCTTTACATAAGCCGGTTTTTGACCGAAGCTGCTTGTGCTCGACGAGCCACTCGAAGCGGTCGATCCCGTCTCGGCGTCAACGATTAAGACCATTCTTCGCCGGTTCGTGTACAGCGGAGGCTCAGTCCTCTTCTCCAGCCATGTGATGGCTACAGTCGAGCAGCTATGCGATACGCTGGCGGTCATCAGCAAAGGCTGCGTTCGGGCGGAAGGGCCGATGGAGCAGGTACGGGCAGGAAGGGAGCTGGAGAAACGATTCGTCGAGCTCGTCGAAGGCGAGACCGGAGGCAAGGAGGGGCTGTCTTGGCTGCTGTCCTGATCCGGATGAAGTTGGCGGTTATACGCCACGGGCTGCGCGGTACGCGGCTCGCGCAGATGGGCTGGGACATTCTGTTCGGCCTGACCGCCGCGGCGCTAACCATTGCTGTCAGTCTGGGCGAATATGCCTCGCGGCAGGTGGAGAGCGATATGCTCGCGCTTGCGTTCGGGGTATGGACTCTGGGCTGGATGCTCGGTCCGATCGTCTTTGTAGGGGAGGATAAAACGCTGCTGCCGGAGCACTTCCGATTTCTGCCAGTCACGCCACGCGAGCTTGCCTCTGGCCTTTTGGCCGCGGCGTTCGCGGGTATTCCGGCTGTCATCAGCCTGCTTGCGTTTCTCGCCCTGTTTCTGTACGCGCTCCCGCTCGGCGCGCTACCGGCTATCATCGCTGTACCGGCGCTCGTTCTGCAGCTTGTTTTCGTCGTGTTGCTGTCCAGGGCGGCCGCGGGCGCCTTTCGGGCGTTCGCTAAATCGGCCTTAACCGCGGCTCTCAGCTCGCTCGTTACGGGCGGGATCATGGCGTTCTTCGTGTCCGGCTGGGTGCTGCTGGAGCTTGATCTCGAACGGCTGTTCGCCGGCTTGCCGGAAGTCTTCTCCGCGGCGCTCTACATACTGCCGTCCGGCTGGGGACTTGCCGCCGTCAACGCGGCTCACGAAGGCCGGTGGGGATTCGCGGCCATGGCGCTTGCCGGCCTGTGTCTCCTGATCGCGCTGCTTCGCGCCTGCTGGGGGCTGCTGCTGGCAAGGCGGCTCACCGTGAAAACGGCGAAGAAGCCGGCCTTTCGCCGAGCGGCCGGCCGCTCCTACGCCGTATTCGCCAGCCCGGGCGGGGGCGGTCGCGCGTAAGGAGCTGCTGACGTGGACGCGGGACTTTACGAGGATCGGACACCTGTCCTTTTCCTTCTTCTACAGCGTCTTTCTTTGCCTCTATCCCGCTATGATCGGCGAATACCTTGCGCTGCCGTGGGCAGGTGTATTGTTCATTGTTACGGCGACAGGTGCCACGGCGAATCTACTCGGCTCGGATGGAAGCGCGCTGTGGATGACGCTGACAATGCCATCGGCCGAACGGCACGACATCCGGGGCAGGCAGCTCGCCTGGCTGCTGATGGTTGGACCCGTAGCATTTTTCGCGGCCGCTACGGCGATTGCGATCAGCGGCCACTATTGGACCATTCCTTTTGCACTCTCGCTGACGGCCGCCGCCCTGGGAGCGGGGGGAGGACTGGTCGTCCTCAACTCGGTTTACCGGCTCGAGCCGATGATTGATGCGCATAAACGCGGCAACAATCTGTTCGACCATCCGGTCGGCTGGTGGCAATTCATGTCGCTGTTCGTTCTGGCTCTTATCCTGCTTGCACCGACGTTCGGCGTGCTGCTGCTCGGGACTGCTCTCGAATCGGAAGAGCTGCTGTTGTTGGGAGTGCCGGCGGGCATCGCCACTGGCTGGCTGTATTATTGGGGATTCGGCCGGCTTGCCTATATACGGCTCGAAGCGAAAGGTCCCGAGCTGCTGAACTTTATGCTGCGGGGGAAGGAGGGCGCTGCTCAGCAGTCGGAGGCGGGCGATACGAAGCCGACGTTCGACGCAGTCACGAAATCGATGTCCCCGCGGATTCAGCTCATTTTCTATGGGTGCATGTTCGTCGGTATGCTCGCGACGTTCCCGCAAGGGCTCGTGCCGCTTATTATCAAGCTCGCCGGGGGAGGCGCTCCTTCCTGGTTCCTCGCTCTGTTCCTTAGCGAGGTTTATCAATGGTCGATGATCGCCTTCATGCTCGTTTGTGGTGTTTTGCTCCTGGGGAATATGAGCCGTCTTTACTTCAGCTACCGGAAACGGTTGCGGCCGGAGCGGCAAACGGAGGAAAAACGATCGAAGGAGAGAGGACTGTGAAACTGAATAATATTTATCTTACGGGGGACGGACTTCTGAAATCGATGCGAGCTTGCACTTTGTTTCGCTTCAAGGCATAGATGGTATCGCTTCCGTCATGTACGGCCCCGTCCTGCTGGCTCAAATCAGGTGCAATCGTGCTATGGCGGGCCTTTCATACCACAATCTCAACAAAAAAATCATTAAAACCCAAAGTGAACGCTTAGCGTTTTCTGTCATTGATGATACGGACGATGAAGAAACGTTAATTCCGTTGTTCCGAGTCGAGGAGGAAGAATATACGGTTTATTTGGACGGCGTAACAGGAAACGCAGCTGTTGACCGTCGTGTTTCGTTTCCCATTATCGGTAAATTTAGCGGCGGCTGTGTCACTGGCCTGCTTAATTAAAATAGCGGTACCCGTTATTGCTGTCGAGATCTTTCTCGGCAGCTCTTTTTTGTTGAAGAAAATTGAAAATTGTAAGAAACATCGTTATGATAAGGAACATGATGAGATTCTCGAAGGGTTGATTGAATGAAGAAGGTAACCTTGCAAACGATCGCGGAGCGGCTGGGTGTCTCCAAGGCACTCGTTTCTAAAGCGCTGTCGAATGACCCGGCAGTGAACGACGTCACCCGGGAGACAATCTGGCGAACGGCAGAGGAGCTCGGATATCGAGTGAAAGCAGCCAAGAAGGTCCAGGTAAGAGATGCGACGCGAAATCTCGCCGTCCTGCTGCCTGAAGCCTATCTCGGAGATTTTGAATATTGGGGAACGCTGATTCAAGGCATTCATCAAGGCACCTCCCAGATCGGCTATAATTTGATGCTTACGGGGATCGACATCGCCCTCACCCCGCAATCCGGCATACCGGGCGTCGTCAAAGATAAGAACGTGGACGCAGTCATTGTGCTTGGCCATATTCCCCGGGATTATATCGAGCTGCTGAGAGCACTCATGCTGCCGGTTGTCCTAGTGGACAGCAATGAGTGGAGTCCGGTCAGCGATCACGTGCTGGCAAATAATTTTTACGGGGCATGGGAAGCGACGACTGAGCTGCTTAAGGACGGACACCGTCATTTGGCCTTTGTGGGCGACGAGACATCTGCCTTGAGCTTCTCGGAACGCAAGCGGGGGTTTGACCAAGCGATTGCAGATTTCCAAGTCCTTACCGGCCGCGCAATCGACGGCAGGTCGATTAAAGGCATGGGGGTCAGCGGCTGGGGCAATTATATTTCCGATTCGTTTGCTGAAGACATTCACCGTCATATGACAGGTGAAGACCCGGTAACCGCCATGTTCTGCGCCAACGATATGGTGGCTATTGAGGTTTTAAGGCTTTGCACCGCATGGGGGATCGCTTGTCCCGGGCAGATCTCGATCTGCGGCTTCGACGATCTCGCACTGGCCCGGCACACGCACCCCGGGCTGACAACCGTCAGCGTACCGCGAAAGGAGCTCGGGCAAAAAGCGGTGGAACTTGTACACCGTCGCATTCTTGATCCCGGCACCCTTCTGGAGCTGGTCCAGCTGCCAACCCGTTACATCAAACGGGAGAGCACCGCGGCGTTATCCGGAAGCGTACAATAAACGTGTCTATAAGGCGTGCCCCTGCGCAGCAGGACGGTAGGCCTTATTCTTTTTTAAAAATAATTAAAATATATTGAATTTTATTTCATAAAATTTTATACTCTTCTCATTTGCGTCACACCCTATGCATGATAGACAGAGGAGCGTATTGAATGGAAATTTCATTGGCAAGAGAGCAGTGGGAGCTTAAAGGCTATTGGCCGTGGGTCCCACTAAAAGGGGTAAGCATGGAGATCGGAGACGAACTGCTCGGGGTGACGGAGTGGATGCCTGCCACTGTGCCGGGCGGCGTGCATGTGGACTTGTTCCGGGCGGGATTTATCGAGGATCCTTACCGGGATCTGAACAGCCTGCACTGCGAGTGGGTCGAAAACCGTTGGTGGATGTACCGGTGCCGGTTCCAGATGCCCGCTGTGGAAGGCGAGACCATCGAACTGGTGTGCAAGGGGCTTGATTACGAGGCGCTAGTTTATTTTAACGGTAACCTTCTCGGCGCACATAAAGGCATGTACCATCCCGCCGTATTCGATATCACGTCGCTGGTTCGGCAAGCTGGTCCGGCCGACATCCGGATCGTTCTCAAGCAAGCGCCGGATGAGATGGCGCAAATCGGCAAAACCTCAGAGACATTTACGCAAAAAAGCCGCTTTAATTACAAGTGGGATTTCTCGACGCGCCTGGTGAACCTCGGTCTGTGGGACGATGTTGTCATCCGTGTCAAACAAAGCCATTACCTTGACAACATCCATGTTGCTACGGATGTCGAAGACGGCATGGGCATCATTGACATAAGCAACGCGGTCCAAACGGCAGCGGGCGATTGTGCAGCGGGCAACAGGGGGCTCCGGCTCCATATCGCCGTGACCGACCCGGCAGGAAGCCCCGTTTTTGAATGGGAGGACGCCATTGTACCGGGCGGCAAGACGGTTCGGGCCAGGGTCGAAGCACCGCAGCTGTGGTACCCCAACGGATATGGCCCCCAGCCATTGTACCGGGTGCGGATGACGCTACGCGACGGCAGCCGGGTTCTGGACGACAAACAGCTCCGTACGGGCATCCGGAAGCTGCGCTATCTTCCAAACGACGACAGCCCCGAATCCGCATTGCCCTATACGTTTGTCGTGAACGACCGCCGTATTTACATCAAGGGAGCCAATGTGACGCCGCTGGACCATCTCTACGGCAATGTATCGCCGGAGCGGTACGAGTGGTTGATTCGATTGGCTGCGGAGGCTAATTTGAACATGCTTCGCGTGTGGGGTGGCGGCGTCATTGAGAAGACGGTATTCTATGAGCTCTGCGACCGTCTTGGCATTCTCGTATGGCAGGAGTTCATCCAGTCTAGCTCCGGGGTGGACAATATTCCTTCCAAGCGACCTGAGTTTCTGGAATTGCTTCGGGAGACCGCCAAGGCGGCGCTAAAGGACCGGCGGAATCATGTATCCTTAGCGGTATGGAGCGGGGGCAACGAACTCATGAGCGCCCCGAACCAGCCGTCCGATTACGGGGATTCCAATCTCGCGATGCTTCGCGAACTGGTGGAGGCGTACGACCCCCAGCGTATGTTTCTCCCTACCTCCGCATCGGGCCCGGTTCAGTATATTACCGAGGAAAAGGGAGTCAGCCACGATGTCCACGGCCATTGGAAATACCAAGGGAATCCCGGGCATTACAAGTTGTATGCCGAATCCGATAATCTGTTTCATAGCGAGTTCGGCGTTGACGGGCTGAGCACGGGGCGGAGTCTCCGGAAATTCTTAAGTCCCCGGCATTTGACGCCTGCGTCCATGACTAGCGACCTCGTGTGGCGCCATCACGGCGAGTGGTGGGATACGTATAAGCGGGACACGGCATTTTTTGGGGGATTGGACCACCTCGATCTTTTTGCGGCCTGCAGCCAGTGGATACAGGCGGAAGGCCTGCGCTTTATCCTGGAGGCGAACCGGCGGCGCAAGTTTAAAAACAGCGGCAGCATCATATGGCAGCTGAACGAACCGTGGCCGAACATTTCGTGTACCAACCTGATCGACTATTATCACGAACCTAAGATGGCATATTACTGGGTCAAACAAGCTTTTGCGACTAACCATGCATCGCTGGATTACCGGAAGCTGGACTTTTCACCGGGCGAAGCCTTCTCTGCGCCGGTTTACATTCACCATTCCGGAGATCCATCGGCTTACACGGTTCGGTGCGAGTTGTTAACGGTGACCGGTGAGTGGCTGCATGAGCAGACCTTCCAAGGAATGACGGAGCGGGACAAAGCCGTGTGCGCCGGCCAGCTCATCTTTACCGTGCCGCCGGTTGCCAACGAACTGTTTTTTGTACGGTTAACATGCATTATGGAGGGGAATGCTTCGGAGGAGGTGCCTAATCTTTATATCTTCTCGTCCGGGGCAAAAGATGCGATTTACGCTTCCGCAAGGGACATTAAGGGGCACCGCCTGACCGCCGAGCCGCTGCATCCGTGGCGCTCTGTTCCGGACGGGTGCGAAACGGGGACGATGCCGGAAATCGAACGATCCTACGTGGTAAGAAATGACGGCACGGAGACCGCCCTTCACGTCTATGCCCAGGAAACCAGCGACGCGTATTGGATGCGCGCCGACCGCCTCTACGAAACACTGTTTCCAGGCGAGGCTATCGTCATTAAGGTTCGGTGCGGGCGTCGTCCCACGGGTCTCTTTGAACAAAAGCCAAGCAATGAGTCAGCGGGACATGATCCGCAGATCCGATTTTGCTGCTTTGGGTCCGAGTGTTAGGTAATGGGAGCCCGCCGAATAAGGCGGGTTTTTTAAATTTAATTTCATATAATATAATTTAATTGAAATTTGTTTAACTCAGCGTTATACTCGTTGAGGGCGAAGTTCCGTGATTCAGGCCACCGGGCCAAGGAGGACAGACACGGGAAAGACGCAAATGAAAGCGCAAGCAAAGGGGAGACGAAAAGGATGAAGAATACAGCATTATTGATGCTAGCGGCGATTCTTATGCTGACACTGATGGCGGGCTGCGGAGGCAATAACAGTAGCACGAGGAATGGCAGCGCCGAGTCGCCAAACGCCGGGACATCGGCCGAAGATACTCAGGCGTCCGATATCAAAGGCAAGGTTACATTCTATACGAACCGTACGGACATGATCGGCAAACAATTTGTCGATTACAAAAAACGGTTTGAAGAGAAGTACCCGGGTGTCACGCTTCAATTCGAAGCGGTTCAGGATTATGAGAAAGCCTCCAAAATCCGGATTTCCTCCGGCAAATATCCGGATGTCATGCTGGTAAACCAATCGATTGCCAACAGCGATTTGCCGAAGTATTTCACACCGCTTGGCGATATCAAGCTTTCCGGCGATATCTGGTTCAAGGATATGAAGATGGTTGATGGTCAGATGTACGGCATTTCTGCCGGCGGTTCGACGATGGGCGTAGTGTATAACAAGAAGGCCTATGAGAAGGCCGGTATCACCGAGGTGCCCAAGACGCTGGATGAATTTTACGCGGCATGTCTAAAGCTTAAAGAGGCTGGCATTGTTCCGGTCGCCTCGAACTTTAAAGACAAGTGGCCGCTTGGTGTATGGACGGATGATGTTCCGACCATCATCGGCGGTAAGTCGGATCATAAGAATGTCCGGGCAGACACTGATGCGCCATTTACTATGGATGGGGTTTACGGACAATCGTGGAATATCATCCGAGAGCTGTACACGAAGGGGTATCTGGAGAAGGACGTCAACTCTACAAACTGGGAACAGTCGAAGAAAGATGTGGCACAGGGCAAATTTGGGAGCTATGTATTGGGAAGCTGGGTTATTAACCAAATCATCGAAAATGGCGCTAAGTCGGAGGATATCGGCTTTTATCCATTCCCGGCGGATAATTCCGGCCAGCCTAAGGCTCCGCTGAACCCTGACTGGTTCTATGCGGTGAACAAGAACGGCAACGTGGCAGCAGCCAAAGCTTTTGTGCAGTGGATAGTGGAGGATTCCGGTTTTGACGACTTTGCGGGTTTAATCCCGACGTTGAAAGACAAGCAAGCGAAATTGCCGCAACTTGCCGAGTTCCAGAGCTATAAGCCGCAGATGATCGAGACGATACCGGCCAACGATAAATCGACACAGATTCTTAACAAGGCACAAATCGATGAGAGCGCGTATGAACAGGGGTTCATTCTCTCGAAGAACCCGCAGAGCGTGTTTGACAAAATGAACAAGGCATGGGCGAATGCCAAGCAAGCTATCGGTTAATGCCAGGTTACCACTTAAGGCAAAGTGAACGATCCGTGGAGGCGGGTCGTTCATTTTGTTCGAATTGCCATATGTCGGCGGATCAATCCACCAGGGCAATAAAGTTTTTGTTATGCAGGGCGATAAGAAAACGGGGGGTGCTACATGCATGCTAAACATGCTCAGTTTCAAGCGACAGAAATTCATCATCATTATCGGCTTCATCATAATTCCGCTTATCCTGCTGCTCACGTTCTCGTACTATCCGGCAATGGAACTGATTCGACTCGGATTTACGGATTGGGACGGTATGAGTCCGACCCAGCATTACATCGGCTGGGCGAACTATAAGGAAGTCTTCAAAAATCCGGAGATTTTCGGTGTGTTCCGGCACAATCTGGCCTACTTTGTCGTCGGCATTTTCCAAAACATCTTTGCGATTTATTTCGCCGTTATCCTGAATGCCAAGCTGAAGGGCCGGAACTTTTTCCGCCTGCTGCTGTTCCTGCCGTATATCCTGAACGGGGTAGCCGTCGCGTACCTGTTCGGCTATGTGTTCGACACGACGAACGGCTCGCTGAACTTCCTGCTGGGGCATCTGGGTCTCTCGGGCGATACGAGCTGGCTCGGCAACGAGAAGATGATCAACTATACGCTGGGTTCCATCGGCTTCTGGCGGTTCATGGGCTTCAACATGGTCATTTACCTCGCCGCGCTCCAATCGATTCCGCAGGATATCTATGAAGCGGCTGCCATCGACGGCGCAAACGGCTGGAAGTCGTTCATGTACATTACGCTTCCGAACCTGCGCCAAATTTTGGAGCTGAACCTGTTCCTGACGGTAACCGGCGCGCTTGAAGTGTACGACCTTCCGCTGGTACTGACGCAGGGCGGCCCAGCCGGCGCGAGCGAGACGTTCGCCCTCTCCATCGTGCATACGGCCTTCCAGTTCAACAATTACGGACTGGCCTCCGCCATGAGCTGCGTACTGCTGGTCTTCGTGATCGTCGTGCTCGGCTTACAGCGCTTGATTCTCAGAGGGAGGGACTAATTCATGGAACGCCGCAATCCTGTATGGGAAACATTTAAATATCTATCGCTCGTCATCGCCGTGTTTGCCGTCCTGTATCCGCCTTACATCATCGTCGCCAACGCGTTCAAGACGCGAGACGAATTCAATACCAAGCCAATGATGTCGCTGCCGGACAGCTTCCTTTACCTGAGGAACTTCGGCGAAGCGTTCAAAAGCGCCGACATGCTGAGAGCTTATGAAAACACGCTAATTCTTATTGGTGTATCGCTTGTCCTCAGCATGGCGCTCGGCTCCGCGTTCTGCTACGCCATCGGCCGCTTCGAGTTTAAAGGCAGGGGCCTCGTCATGGGCCTCTTCCTGTTCGCGACCATTATTCCGAGCTTTACGAACCAGGTCGTCAACTTCAAGACGATCCAGAGTCTGGGCCTGCACGACAAGCTGATGGGACCGATCCTGCTGTACATTGGCACCGACATTATGATGATCTTCATTTATCTGCAGTTCATCCGCAACATTCCGTATGAGCTTGACGAAAGCGCCATGCTGGAGGGCGCATCGCTGTTCAAAATTTTCACCACGATCATCTTCCCGCTGCTGGGGCCGGCTACGGCGACGATCGCGATTCTGAAGATCATCGCCATTTATAACGATATCTTTACGCCGTATCTGTACTTGCCGAGTCCGGAAAATGTCGTCGTCTCGACATCGCTTATGCGCTTCTTCGGAAACAACAGCGGCGACTGGCAGATGGTCTCGGCCGCCATCGTGCTAATCATGATTCCGACCGCCATTATGTATCTATTCCTGCAGCGCCATATTTTTGCGGGCGTGACGAACGGCGCGGTCAAGTAACTGCAATGGCGATGACGTAATTTGAGGAGGCACTTGCAATGTCGAAACCCATTTTGTTTTATGACCCGTCTTTCCCTTTTGACGGCGTCCGGCCATCGGCCGCCGCCCTGAACTCATGCTTAGTCCACTGTGATCTGATCGATGCGAAATCGTTGACAGCGGCGCTTGATCAATCAGAAGATGGTGGCTGCTTGATCCATCTGCACGGCGCTTTTTTCCCCAAAGCGGCATGGACGGCGATGTTGGCTTTTTTGCGTCGCGGCGGCGGACTAATTTCCATTGGATTGGACCCGTTCACGCGGCCTGTAACGCGCGGCCAAAATGAGGCGTGGCAAGCCGGTCATCGGCAGACGGCATACCTCCGCAGGCTGCGAATTCTCGAAACGCTCAGCGTCAGTCCATCTCATACGAAACTGCTCAAGGCCAACAGCGACTTGCCGCTAATTGTCGGTTATGAAGGGTTATTTGCGATAGGTCCAACCTGTGGCTTTGTTCTGGAGGGAACACAAGCCAGAGATTTGCCCGACCCCGGGGCGGGAGGTCCTATGGATCTGCATATTTATCCCTTGTTGAGAGGGATTTCGGAGGATGGACGAGAGGTATCGGCGCCTGCGGTACTGATTGAACATACGAAGGGCGACTACGCCGGAACGCGGTGGATTTTTCTCAACATCGCACTGGAGGCCGAGTTTTGGGGCGGGGCTGTGTCCGAACTTGTCCGGCGGCTGTCACACTATGCCGCCGAAGGGGTCACGGAGCTATGGCTTAAATCCGGATATGCCTGTTATGAGCCCAATGAGCGGCCAATGGCTATTATCCGGCTTCAGGACTTGAGCTTCTCGGCTCGAAATGGCGGAAGCCGAAAATGGCAAATTACATTACGCGTCCGACATGAGCAAAGGCAGCGGTGGGAAACAAGCATGGCGGCTCACGCTTCAGCTGAGCTGACTTCCGTTAGAATCCCGATTCCACTTGCCGTAGAACCGGGATTGTACGAGCTGGAGGCAGTGGCGGTCTCGCCATACGGAGTAAGCCGTACGTTTCGACAAGGCTTCTGGGGCCAGGACACGGCGCTGCTGGCGGGCGGCGAGCCGCTGCAATGCGGCCGCGATTATTTCAGGAAGGCGGGGCGGCCCTTCCCCATCGTCGGGATGACCTACATGGCGCCTGTCGTAGCACGGAACTATCTGTTCCTGCCAGACGTGACGGGCTGGGACCGGGACATGGCGGCCATGAAAGCCGCCGGCATCAATCTGATCCGCACCGGCCTCTGGAACGGATGGTCCCGATTAGTCCCCGCGGACGGCCATCCGAGCGAGGAGGCGCTTCGCGCGCTGGATGCGTTCATCCTGACGGCTGCCCGCCACGGCTTGGAGGTGACATTTACCTTCTTCGCCTTTACGCCGGAGCTGTTTGAGGGCGTCAATCCGTATCTTGACCCTCGGAGCCTTGCAGGCCAGAAGCGGCTGGTCGCTGTTATTGCCGAGCGCTATCGCGAGGCAGCCCACGTCAATTGGGATCTCATCAACGAGCCGTCGATTTTTGACCCGAAACGGCTGTGGTCGCTGCACCCGTCGGGAGACGACATTGAGCGGCAGGCCTTTGCGGCGTGGCTGGAGGTGCGCCACGGGACCATTGAGGCGCTTCAGGAGAGGTGGAACCGAACGCCTGACCAGCTGTCTTCCTTTGCTGACGCAAGGCCGCCGGAACGCAGCGAGATCAACTTTGATATTACGGACATGGCGGAGGGCAAACGCGGGGAGCCTTGGCTGGACTTCTGCTTGTTCGCGATGGACTGCTTCAACGATTGGGCCTCGGAGCTTGCGGGCACCATTCGCAAATTTGCGCCGGAACGGCTGGTCACGGTAGGGCAGGACGAAGCGTTCGGCGGCAACCGGCCGACGCCGTTCTTTTACGGCGAGGCCGTGGACTATACGTCCGTGCATAGCTGGTGGGGGATGGACGACCTGCTGTGGGACGGAGTCTTCGCCAAGACACCGGACAAGCCGAACCTGGTTCAGGAGACCGGCATCATGTATGTGGAAAATCCCGACGGTTCGGCGAAGCGTTCCGAGGAGGAACTCCGTAACATTTTGGAGCGCAAGTACGCCTATGCGTTCGCTTCAGGTGGAGCTGGCGCCGTTCAATGGATTTGGAACACGAATATCTACATCCCCAACATTAATGAATCGATGATCGGCGCACTGCGGGCGGATGGCACGCAGAAACCCGAGGCGGAGGTGTCGTACCATTTCGGCTGCTTTATGGCGGAGATTCGCGATCTATTTGAGGATCGGGAACCTGAGGAAGTTGCCATCGTGTATCCTTACACGAACGACTTCTCTAATCGGCCGCTGGCAGCGGCAGCCACGACACGGCTTACGCGGCTGCTCGGCTATGAGCTGCAGGTTCCGTTCCGCGCCTTTAGCGAATATCACCTGGAGGCCTTGGCGGTGTCGCCAACTAAACTGATTATAGTGCCGAGCCCTTGCCAATTCAGCGATGAGGCTTGGGAGCAACTGCTGGCGCATGTGCACGAGCATGGCGGAACGTTGTTCTGGAGCGGCATGCTGGCCCGTGATGCATATGGGCGGCCGACTCCGCGGGCGAAAGCGCTTGTCGGCCCCGTTCGGACACTCAACGTAATGCGCGAGGAGACGATCCAAGTCGGCGGCGTAGAACTGTCGATCCGGTATGGCGGCACCCGAATCGCCGAGCTGCGCAAGGAAGTCCCGATGGCCATGGGAGTTGATGCGCATGCCGGCATGGCGACCGGCAGCCGCCTGCATGAGTATCACACGGGAAAAGGTCGACTCATCTGGTCGCCGCTCCCGCTGGAGCTTGGCAACGGAAGCGATACGCTTAGAGCCGTATACGCAGAGGTGCTGAAGCAGGCTGGCGTTATGCCAGAACTGATATGGCTGGAAGGCCAGGGGCCCGGTATCTACGGCCGCAAGTTGACGTTTCGCAGCGGCGCGCTGTTCATCTTTGTGTCCGAATCCGCATCGGACTGTCTTGTTCGGGTGAAAGACCGCGCGACCGGGGTAACGTATGCGTTCCGGTTGGAGCGGGAGCGGTCCGTACTCTTTGCCGCCGACGGGGAAGGCCGGCTTCTTGCCATTTACCGAAGCGGCGAGGTGGATATCAACTGTTCGCGCCAGTAGCGTAGAACGGATACACATGCGCACGGGCATTGGAATAAGAGAGTGAGAATCGACGCTTACGGCGAATGCCCCAGGAAACAAGTAAACGCCGACGATGACATCGTAACGTTAATGCGCAAAAAGTTCGACAACACCTGGAAGGATGCCGAGGGTTATCAAGGTGAAATCAGCCCAGAGTCGGTCGACAGTCTAAGACCCAGCCGGTGAATGCTGGGTCTTCTTCATTGAAACGGTGTAGGAATGGTTAAGCTGTGACGGCAAGAAAAATGCCGGCAGCTTTATTTCGTTACAAAAGAAGTGAAGAAAGAAAACCGAACAAGTTCTTGTCTCTTATCGATGGATATTCTTGGAAACGTTTAGGGGAGATAGCGTCAGATCTATTGATTTCTACCGATCAAGACCTCTATTCAAATAGTCCGAACTCTTCATATACCTTGTTCGTGACGACGCCATTTTGCACTAGATGACGATCCCGTTGAAATTTCTTGAGTGCTAGAGTCGTGTCCGAACGAAATTTACCGTTGCATACGCCGACGAAATAGCCGGCACTTTTCAACCGGGATTGAATCAATTGCACATCGCCGCCGACGTCACCTTCCGCCAAGTCTCTTGGATTACGGTTGGGATCACCCAAGACATGTCCGTAGATCGTTACTTTCGTTCCGACCGGAATTATATCAAATAATTCGATTACATCACTGTTAAGCATGCGGATGCATCCATGACTAAGATGCTGGCCGATGGAATAGGACTTATTCGTGCCGTGTATGCCGTAATATCCCCATGGTACGTTTAACCCCAACCAGCGTGGGCCGAATGCAGTTCCCCAATCCTTACCTTTATAAACCACTTGGTATTCTCCAACAGGAGTTGGCGTGGACGGATTGCCGACGGCAACGGGATATTCTTTTATTTTCTGCCCTTGCATAAGCACAACTAATCGATATTTCAAAGGGTAAACTTCGATGGAATAAATTCCTTGAGCCGTAACGATCGGCAGTGATGGTTCGGCATAAGACGACGTACCTTTGAAAGCGGTCAATAAGAAGATCAAAGAAACGAACATGTAAAAGGCAAATTGCCTCATCATTCATCACCCTTTAGCTTTATGGCTGATTTCGAAGACAGAAATTTAAGGACTAAATCGTATCATGCTCTATTTTTTCAAAATTATTCATAATTTTATTTGGCCGGCCCAGCTGTTAATCATTGTAATAAAGCATGTTTTTTCTTGAACCGTCGTCATCTTGAATATTGAAGAAAGAGGTGTTGAAATGACGGCATAAACAAGCCAAAGGAGATGTTGAATGATGAACTCTACTTCCGAACCCCGCAAGGTGTCGTGGTCGCGAACAATCGGCACCCTCGTCGGCGACGTCTTCATTCCTCTCCTCGTATTTCTATGGTCTCCGTGTATTGGAGGATGAAGTAAATTAGATAAATCATGTTTAAGTAATTATGACCCATTCAAAGTCTATGTAGAACAGAAACATAGGCATCAAGCCTCGATGAAAAATGTGGTCCCAATACCCGCTTTAGTCATTAGCAGGGGAAAGACAGTAGGAGTAGACTGTTGAGAAACCATGTATAATTAGCCAATCTTGGCACTCATGCGGAGGGGATCGAAATCATCTTCGATACAGCGGAGACGAGCTACCGGCGTATCCTGGAGTATTTCTTTCAAATCCACGATCCTACGACGCTGAACCGTCAAGGCAACGATATCGGCACAAGCTATCGCTCGGCGATCTACTATACGAGCGACGAGCAGAGAAAGGTGGCGGAGGAGACAATCGCCGACGTGAACGCGTTGGATCTGTGGCCGGGCAAGGTCGTCACCGAAGTGACACCGGTCGGCGATTTCTGAGACGCAGAGCCGGAGCACCAGGACTATCTGGAGCGCTATCCGAACGGCTATACTTGCCACTTCCCGCGCAGTGGAAACAGAAATTCCTTACAGTCCCTGTATTAATACCGCTCATTGGTAGTTTAATTCTTGGAGTTGGAAACATACATGCTGCTAATGTTTTAGCTTTCGCAAACAAAATATGACTCAACATAAAGAAGAAATAAAGAAATAAAAGCATTAGCTTCAAAAAGATGAAGCTAATGCTTTTGTTATGTCATTAAAGCTGTTCTTCAATTCGAATTAATTGATTGTACTTACTTAAGCGTTCACTTCTAGCCACAGAGCCTGCTTTAATCTGACCGCAATTGGTGGCTACAGCAAGGTCTGAAATAAAGCTATCCTCTGTATCCGCTGAACGGTGAGACATTACGATACCGTAGCCAGCCTTTTGAGCTTCTTGAATGGTATCTAGTGTCTCTGTTAAGGTACCAATTTGATTCGGTTTCTGCTCAATCAGCAGCTAGGTAAACAAATTCAATTAGTTGGTGACGATATCTTCGTTACAAACTCTCGCTTTTTAAAGAAAGGTATTCTAGAACATGTAGCCAATGCTATTTTAATAATGACATAGATTCAGACAATATATAATCGAGGAGTGATCGTGTGTCAGGCGCACCGGCTATTGAATCTCTTCGTGGTATTATCAAGCACGTATTCATGAATTGAAACAGAATGAGCATCTCTATTGCGGACGAGATGCTCATTCGTTTTGTATTTCAAAAAACGTCTACACTATTCTCTCTCTATATAATTAGTCATTTCAATAAAATCCCAATTGATAAAAAGGGATTTTGTCGGATATCGTAGAATTTATTTTAATGTTCTGTAATTAGAATGCGCAGTCGAACTAGTGTTCCATGACAGAAAAATACAAGGACTGGCCGATTGAGGCTTAGAACGGAAGCCGCAGGCGGGAGCGCCTGTGGCTTCTTTTGCAGTTGCAGCGTTTTCGGCTGCACAGAGATAGAGGGGGCTCTTATGACACCAGATCAGTACGTGATCTCCATTGCAAAGAAGTATTATGTCCAGAAAGATGTGGACTTTCTGACCAACCTACACGTCGTGGAGCCTCTCAAAAACGTAATCCAACAGTGGGCGGGAAGTTGCTTGCAGGATATTTACCTTTCCGGTTCACGGGCGAAGGGTACGGCAATCTCTCTTTCTTCCGACCTGGATTTGTTTATTTCATTGAGGTCTGACACGGAGAATACGCTTCAGGAAATCTACAACTTTCTTGATAACTTTCTAACGCATAAGGGCTACGCCACGAGAAGACAGAACGTCTCTATCGGGGTCCGTGTATGGGGGAACGCAGTGGATCTGGTCCCTGCCAAAAAGCGGCCCGGGAATACGAATCTGCACAGTTTGTATATCAACAAGCGGAACACTTGGACGCAGACCAACGTGAAGATTCACATCGATAAGGTCCTGAACTCCGGCCGCATCGTAGAAATTGTCCTGCTAAAAATATGGCGCAAACTGCACGGCCTTGATTTCCCGTCCATTTATCTTGAACTCACCGTCATCGAGGCGCTGAAGGGAAAGAACAAAAACACGCCGGCAAGTAACTTAATTGCGCTTCTTGAATATCTGAAGACCGAGTTCGTGGGGAAGACCTTTTATGATCCTGCCAACACGAAAAACATCATTTCCGATGACCTGTACAAATACGAAAAAGAGGCGATCCGCAAGAAGGCCGCGGAGTGTCTTGCAATGAGCAGATGGGAAGACGTGATCTGGTGAGGAGGGGTGCGGCTTGAACAAGAAAGTGAACATGAAAGAACTTTTTTTAGACATGCAGCAGGAGATGCTCACGAGACTCAACTCGATACGAAAGCATGTGACCCACGCGCCGACCAAAGGAGATGCGGTTGAACGAAATTGGATTGAATTCCTTTCCGCTTATTTGCCGAATCGGTACTGCGTGGATTCGGCCTTTGTTGTGGATCACACCGGAACGCGTAGTGACCAGATCGATCTTATCATCTACGACCAGCAGTATTCGCCATTCGTCTTTCTCCACGACGGCGTGAAATTCATTCCCGCCGAGAGCGTCTACGCGATCTTCGAGATCAAACAGGCACTCAACAAGCCGCATATCGAATACGCAGCCGCAAAAGCGGAGTCAGTTCGTGCACTCAAGCGGACGTCTGTTCCGATCGTTCATGCTGGCGGGACGTATCCACCACGTCCCGTGTTCGAGATCGTGGCCGGCCTCATTACCACATCTTCCGACTGGTCCCCACCGTTCGGGAAGTCTTTTCATGAGGCAATGGGGACGCTGAAGCCGTGGCAGCACCTGAACATCGGCTGCGCTCTCGACAGCGGCTCGTTCCTGTTAAAGCAAGATGGATCTTTGGATACGAGCACGCCAGAAGAGGCGCTTATTTTCTTCTTCATCAAACTGTTCACTCAACTGCAAAACCTGGGGACCGTGCCGGCAATGGACATCGACCTGTACAGCCGGGCGCTGGACTCAATATAACCGGTAGGGAGTGACAGAATCATATTCGTTTTTTTTTAAGAAACGTGCTGCTGATAAACAGCTATTGAAGGAACAGGAAGAATTGCAACAGAAGCAAGCACAAAAAGCGGCACAAGCCGATTGCTCGCAAAAATCTTGGTAGGTGATGCTAATGAGTCAGACCCATTACGATATGAAAGATTTGTTTCCGTCTGATGCCAAACCCGATCAACTTACCATCACTGTTATACGGATACCGTTTTATAAGGACTTTTTGTATAAGGTGGACCTAACGCAATTTATACCGCAAGAAGCCTTGGGTTGGGATGGCCCTGGCCTTTTCAAATCTTCCTCGCGTGGCTGGGAGACTTATTGGACATCGCATTACTTCAAAAGTGAGGGCTATGATGTTATTGATCGTTTCAATCTATTGGCTCGACAATCCAAATTCCAAGAACAAATTGATTTCATTCGGATTGTCGTCGGAAATGGGCGGTATGAGTCTTTTCGGCACAAAGCAAGTGAATGGACTAAAAACGGATATGTTGTCTCGCCTTGCCTTGATATGTTCGTAGCAAATGGAAATGAGAGTTTCTTTGTGAAGGTTGGTGATTCTTCACGGTTGAAACCAAAAGATATACGTTTTATCTATTTGGCACAGGAGTATTTGGTAGTCCCGACCAGAGTTACCTCCATGGAGTGCGGGCTCTTTTATGATGATCCCCTTTTGAACTAATGTCCGAGTTCGAACATAAGGAGAGAGTGAATAAAAAGAGATGCTTCATCTGAAAGCATCTCTTTTATTTATTGAAAAATTTTATGCAAAGCTTCCCTCTGTATAGGCTATCAATAATCTACCGAATCTCCTTCGCCATTGACTCCGCCTCGTTCAGATCCTTCGCAACTCCTAATGCCATAAGGGTGCCATGCAAACGATCATTTCTCCATAAGTATCGTTAATCCTTTTTCCTCCCTAAAATTAATGTTCCATAAAATATTGAAAATTAAAGTTCCATAAATTATGATTGGCTCAAATACAAATTCTAGGAGCGTGTTCCGGCATTAAATTTGAGGTGGGGAAAGTCTACAATGCACTTCTGGGCGGGGAAAAGAAGACGCGAACGTTTGAGGTATTATCTGATAATGAGGACGGCACGTTCGATGTTCGGTGGGATGACGGCGACGAGGAATGGAATTACGTCGCTGATCTTGAGAGCATGGTCAAGGCTCATCAAGAATGGGCAAATGAGGAGTATAAATCGCTTAGTCAACGAATGTTGGAGATGCGAAACAAGGGAGCGCGCCTGCCTGTCGGGCGGCCGGCCATCGGAGAAACTAAAAAGGTTTCCCTGACGCTGCCGACAAACACATGGGAGTATGTCGACAGCGAAGCCGATGGAAACCGTGCAGAGTATCTCCGTAAGCTAATCGATCGGGACATGTTCAACCGTGAGCCCTGGAGCAATAACGCTTGCCTCGGATACGCGATCCTGGGCGCGCAGAAGCTCGGGTACAGCGAAGAGCAGCTGCAGAAGTTGGTCCGGGCGATTTACAGCGAATTCGATTTCAAATCGATTAAAGAAGCTCGCGCTATCTACGAGCAGTCTCCGTACTGATGAAGTGCCCATTTTATAGCGAATCATCATCGAAGTACCCACGAATGCGGTGTCGACACTATCATAGCGGCCGAGAGTGGATTGATTTCTCCGATCGAGACGAGCTCCGCGCATGGAAATCATCCCGCTGTAATGGAAATCCATCCGCGTGCCCTTACTTCGCTACAAACGTAGGCAGAGATACGACATGGGAAAATGTATGGATCGTGGTCGTAACCATGGAAGGCAAGGATTATTGGCGCCGCGTTCCGGATCCACATCACTTGAACTCGGCCATCCAACATATTATCCGCCAGCTCTCTTTGTTCAGAATTTCTGACGATGTTGCCGTGACCGCTGCAGATCGCGTAATCAAAGCGAGAGTCGTTCATTCGTCTGATAATGATTTTTTAACGCTGCTTGATGAGCTTATATTTTCAGGGCAGCGACTTGAAGATTGGAGTGGCTGGCAGACTAGATTTGTCGGTTTCTGAGCCTCCGAAAATCAAAAAGGGCCTCCAGCTGGGAGCTCTGCTTTACGCTTGAACTTTCTTGTTTTGCCTTACTCCAATTACCCCGGCGACAACAAACAAGACGGCCGAGATGATAAAACAGATTGGCGAACAATGAATCCGACCACCGCGATAATGAGAAACCACATTCCAGAACGCTTAGGATTGCCATTGGCCAGCGCCCCAATATCGACACGATAGCAGATACTACGTGAGCGCTATACCCTTGTGTATCAAGAGCTTCGGCGCCCTCTTAAATTCGCGTACGGGAAAACGTACAAGTTTCTACCATTTTGAGATATACTGAATTGGAAAAAACGGGGAGGCGATAGATTGAGAAAGATTACTGCATCAACAACATTAATTCAGGAACTGTCTTTTTTGCTTGATAAAGGCATCAGCTACACCATCGAAGAAGTTCGACAGCATATCGAAGATAAGGATGTACTAGATTGGTTAGAAGTACAATTCCCATTTAATAACCCAGATGGTCCATCACTCGATTTCAGTATGTTTAAAAGAGAAGATCGGGATTTCTTACACAATGGCCTAGAAGAAATATTAGGTGGGTACTATGGTCAAGAGAAAAGAAAATGGGGCATTGAACGAAATGGCCTTTGTCTGCTTGTAAGTTGGACAACCGAGATCGTACGAGGTATTAACCATACGGATTTGACGAACGAATAACAAAACCGCCAAGCAGCTAAGCCCGTTTCTTTCGAGCTTTAGCTGCTTCTTTTTCTGCTTCCCTCACTGCTTTCACCCCTGCATACCATTCGTCATCCAGGCGCGCATATGTATAAATTAATAGTGGTTCGGAGGGGGCACGAGCGTTGGGGAATGAAATCGAGGAAACGAAAGACCTTACCAATCGCCGCCGCTCATAAATAGAATTGACCGAGCTTATTAAAGTACTGAATAAGCAGTATTTTCTTTTCATCAGGCTCTTCGATCGTTCTCGGTTCCCGGCATCCTCCCGCGCAGGGAAGTGCACTGAATTACTGGTGAAGCGTAAAAGCCCCGCCCGGCTCCTGCAGAGTGCTGCAATCTGCCGGTTCACTTCGCCGGACTAAGCATTTGCCGCTGCAGTGCGCGTCACGCTCAGCGCGCGGAAGCCGCTGGAGATCGAGGTTCTTCTTTGACTAGCCGCGCAATCAGCGCTCGATTTCGCGCACGAGCTGCCAGCCCGACGCCGGCGGCTTGCAGACGTAACGGTGCAGCTCCGATTGAACCTCTAAAATGTTTACGATTGCCTTTCATGATTGCGAAGGGATAGGCGCAGCGAAGGGCCGGGCCATTTCACGCGGTGGATCGGGGGCAGCGGTTATATCGTCACGTACTATACGTCTAGGTTCGTCGACGGTTGGAAGTATATCAGCGTTATTCCGACGAAGCATTTGACGAAGGACGTGACCAATCTACTACACCTCAGCATCATCGGAAGCCTCGTCATCAGTGTGCTGTTCATGCTACTATCCTTCTTCGTATCGGGAGGTATATCCAATTTGAACGCTTCGGCGATGAAGCACGATTACTGCGTTTCCCGTTATTTGAGTGTATATAATGCGGAAGGAACATTTGAGTCGCAGCAAAATCGAATTTTAGCTATTTATGGACTGACCAGAGGAATCGAGATGATCGCCTCCGCAGCGTGGGTTTGTTTTCCTGACCGACCAGGCTATGTATACTTACTTTCTAAATGGAAATATTATTCGTTAACACACCACTATTACAATAGGAGATGGCCTTGTGAGTCCCTCGTCCGGAACTGATACTAATAATCTCAATGTTCTTTCCATCTTCAGTGTGATTGTTCTAGGCGTCGGTCTCATGAATCATGTCATGGTCATTCCTCCTCTGCTTCAGATTGCGAAGAGAGATGCATGGCTCAGTGTGCTAAGTACTATTCCGCCATACATGATATGGGCCACATTACTATATCTCATTATGAAACGGACGAATCAGCAGCCACTTTTGCCATGGTTGCGGCATCATTACGGCGGCTTTGTCTGCGGGCTATTCCGATGTTTTTTTATCGGGTACTTGTTTCTAATCAGCGTCATGACGGTAAAAGAGACGGTGATGTGGACAGACTCCTCGTATTTGCCCAGTACACCACCCATAGTCGAAGCAGCCGCGATCCTGGGGCTATGCTGCAGCGCTGCATTTGCTGGAATTCGGGCGATTGCTTTCTCTTCGGGCTTCTTGTTACCGTTTGTCATCGTGTTCGGTGATTTCGTTATGAGCGCCAACTTACCCAAAAAAAATTACAGCCTATTAACACCAATCCTAGAAAATGGCATGCTTCCTATGGTTCACGGGTGCTTGTATATCGGTGGAGGACTTGTCGAACTGATAATGCTTTTGCTTATTCAACAGCATCTTCGTACGAACGTAAAACCGTGGTCAATTTGGCTATTGGCCCTTTTTTTGGTGTTTCTTGTCTTAGGGCCGGTGACAGGAGCGATCGCCGAGTTCGGCCCCTTTGAGGCAGCGGATCTGCGGTATCCTGCTTATGAGGAATGGCGCCTGGTCAGCATCGGGAAGTACATCCGTCACGTGGATTTTCTGTCCATTTATCAATGGTTAACGGGAGCTTTCGCAAGAATCGCTCTTTCCTTGTTTCTTCTTACCGAACTGATGACTCCCAGTTCCAAAAAGAAAATAAGAACCGCCTGGCTGATAATGCTCGGTGTTGTCATCTTGATTCTTGTGGTCTTACCTGTCAGTGATATGCAATACTTAGCGTTCCTAAAAAATTACTATTTACCAGGATCTTTAGGCATCACTACATTGGTCCTGGCTACTTTATTCCTGATTACCCTTCGATCAAAGAAAAGAACAGGTGAAAATTTATGACACCGAACCAACAGCAATGGACGCGGGAAAGTATCAAGCAGCTGTTCCGCCAATCGGCCGACCTCAAAATGGAGCGATATGAACTGGGAGATGCAGATCATTGGCAACCCGTATTTTTGCTGTACTGCGATGGGTTGGCTGCGACGAAACATATCGATGAGGTACTCCGTCGTTTGGATATTATGATCAATCAAGAGTTCGGTCGAGAGCTCGATAGCAGGTGGAATGTATCCCGCGTATCCGAAACACAGAAAATCGTTGAGCTTGTCTTTTCAGGACATCTTCTTCTATACCTGGAAAAGTTGGATCTTGTATATGCGCTCGATATTTCCAGTCCCCCGCATCGGGCGGTCGATGAATCGAACACCGAAATTGCCATTAAAGGTCCCCGGGACGCATTTGTAGAGGAATTGGACACTAACGTGGCGCTGGTTCGAAAGCGATTGCGTACCAATTCCTTGCACTATGAGCAATTTTCCATCGGTAAAAGAAGCCAGACTAAGGTGGCTTTACTTTACATCGAGGATATTACACAGCCGAGATTTGTTGAAGAAGCACGGAAAAGGCTTCAACGCCTTAACCTCGATATACTGTCAAGCAGCAGCCAATTAGAAGAGCTACTCGCGGATCGGAAAATCACCCTGTTTCCGTTGCTACACTATACAACGCGCCCCGATTTCGTCGTAGATTGCCTGATCCGCGGCAGATTTGCCGTTCTCGTCGATGGGGCCCCGACTGCCATCATCGGACCGGCAAATTTGACGCTACTACTGAAAACACCGGAAGACGGTTATATCCCGTTTTATATGGGGACGTTCGGTCTGTGGTTTCGATTTGCAGGATTAGCCATTGGGTTGCTACTTCCCGGTTTTTGGATCGCGGCCGCCTCTTTCAATATCGAACAGATTCCCTATCCACTCGTAGCCACCATCTCCATGTCTCGCATCGGACTGCCATTGCCCGCCCAACTTGAAGGGTTCCTCATGATGGGGCTTTTCGAACTGTTCCGTGAGGCCAGCGAGCGCCTGCCTAAGGCAGTCGGGCAAACGGTGGCCGTCGTCGGCGGCATTGTGGTGGGTGATGCGGCAATCAAGGCAGGATTGGCATCGACTACATTTCTTGTGATCTCATCAGTTACCGCGGTGGCCAGCTTTACTCTTGTCAACCAGTCGTTGGTAGGTGCGGTCACCCTGATCCGTCTCTTTGTTATGCTTTGTTCTTCCACGCTAGGAATGTTTGGGTTCATTCTGTCAACGATCGCAATTGTAGTTTATCTGTCGACGCTAGAATCTTTTGGAGTGCCTTATCTTTCCCCACTTACTCCTATACGTTGGAAGGATTTCCTCTCCGCACTGGTGCGAAAACCTTGGATTCTAAAAAACCGTCGAGCGGAGATCCTTGAGACGGAGGATTCGACAAGACAGGGGGAGGGGGGCCAATGATCCGCCGCGCCAAAGCCACCGCTTTGTGGGTGTTGATGGCCTTGCTGCTTAACGGGTGCTGGGATAGCAAGACGATTCAAGATGTCAATTACCTCACCGCGATTGGATTTGATTTGATCGACGGGCAGTATGCGGTGTATGTGCAAATGCTGGATTTTTCTTCGGTTGCCAAAACGGAACAAGGGAAAGCGGCTCAAGAGGTGCCGACCTGGGTCGGTAATAGTACAGGAGAGACGTTGGGTGTCGCGCTCAACAAACTCTACCGGACATCCCAGATGCGGATTTTCTATGGGCATGTCAACGTGGTCGTCCTAGGAAAGGGAATTATAGAAAAAAATGCAGCAAAGGATCCCCGGGAGTTACTTGCCCGCTATTACGAAATGCGTTACACCCCATGGCTGTTCGGAACGAAAGGAGACATCAAGGAACTGTTCACGGCCGGCTCTTTTTTCAATTATCCGCCGCTCATTTCCCTGCTTCATCAACCGAACGAAACGTACCTTCAAGAATCACTAATCCCACCCATGAAATTGGTGAAGTTTGCTGCGGAATTCCGTGAACCTAGCAATTCGGTTCTGGTTCCCTCCGTTGTCCTATCTAAAGCAAGTTGGCAAAGTGGCGGAACACCGAAGCCGATGTTCTTGGAGGATGGCTGCTTTGTCTTCCAAAACAAAGTGTATCAAGGATGGTTCAGGATGGAGGAACTTTACGGACTTCGTTGGTTTAATCCGGAGACAAAACGAAGCCCGTTGATTATCCGTTCTCATAATGGCAAACCGATGGTCGTATTATCACTTGAGAGTCCCAAGGTTACAATCCAACCGCTAATCAATAAAGATAAGGTGGCGTTCTCTTTGAACGTCACGCTGACGGGAATCGTAAGCGAAGCCTTGCTCCCGCTGTCCGAACCGGATTTGCAGCGAAAGGCGGAAGAACAAGTGCAAGCAGAAATTCGGCAAACATACGAGAAAGGGCTTAAGAGAGACACAGATCTGCTTCGCTTGGAACATGAACTGTATAGAAAGAACAATCAGGTGTGGAAACGGCTCCGGAGCCGGGAAGATTTTCACCTTACGTCGGAATCTCTTCAGATTCATGTACATGTCAATATGAAACATGCGCAAAAGCTCAAGTACTAAGTCCACATTAACCCTTAACTTATTAAAAGGCTGCCAGATCGATGAACTCTCGTTGAACCGAGAAGCCCCTAGCTTTAGCTATGGGGAGTCATCACATTTTCACCAGACAATTTAGCATGTAGCTGATACATTCTGGTACTGGAGTTTTTCCTTGACCCAACAGCTGTAGCCGGTCAACGATCGGTTGCCGTTTTCTCAACTAACCCGATAATTTATGACGATCGCCTTGAACGAAGTGCAGAAGCATCCTCTAAAAAACTAGAGCCCATCATTTAATTGGGACCTTGAATATAACCAATAGTACAATAGCAATTGGTATTGAGACCATATACGCTAGTAATGGCCGAGAAAAATGTAATCGAAGCATTGGGAACATGACCATATTGAATAAAACTGAATAAAGCATGCTCCAACCGTTAAAATGTATCATCACACCGTAAAACAAAAATATAACGTCAATTAAGGAATAAATTACGACCCAAAATCCAATCCATAATATGGACTTACTGACTCCCTTTGGGAATGAACCAAGGTATATCAGGGTGGTAGATGCAAATGCCACCAAAGCGCATAATTCGACACCCAAATAACTATTAATTGGCGGACAGGGCTGATGTTGCCATAGCGGATGATTGCTTGTTAGCACTATATATTCCAGCTAATAGCTTGGTGGTCATTTCACGAGATGGTATACTTAAAAAAGAGCATGGGAAAGGGAGTTACAGTTTTTTTGGTGGGGGGAGCCTGGTCCAGCCGCGGTGCCGCACGATTCCCTGCAGCTCTGGCTTTAGGAACACGAATTGTTTATCTTCCCCGACCACGAGTTGACGTCTTTGCCGCGCGAATTCCTCACGATGTTTCGGCGTAACCGCCAGTTCGATAATCCCGCCAGGCTGATAGCTTTATCTAGTGAGACAGGTGAACTAAACAAATCAAAATTTTTATATAGTGTTATACACCATATAAAACACCAGGGTTTAGAACAAAGGAAAACAAATTTCCAAACTATATTCTAAACAATAAGAAAGGGCGTGTATGACACCATATATAAATCCAGTCAAGTAAGGCTTTAAAGCTATTTATAGACATATGTATAAAATCCTGTGCAAATGAATTTAGTCCTGTCATTTGCCGTCTCAATTGAAAAATCCCCGTTTGTTACAAATACAATCTCTTATGTCGAAGTAGGTGAGTTCAACAAAACATAAAGTAGCCGTTTAACGAGCGACTTGTATACCCGTTTGTCATAGAAAGAAAATCAGGCATAACTACATCTGTTACAAAGAAGCCTTCGACAAAAATGAAAGGGATGAGCTATAGGCGAAAATAAAAGATCTTGAAATATCTAGTAATCCGAGTATAATACTTGACATAACTCAAAACGCTGTTGACCGGACGAACCGGAGACGCCATTTCCTTATTAGGGGAAATTGCGTCTTTTTTTTGTTCCTGGTCGATCGAATTGGTTAATTTAAAATATTAATTAAAGAGAGGGACGACGATGATCAGACAACCATCTTCTTGCTGCAGCATCGGGAGGAACCAGGCCTCGCAAACACCAACAGTCGCTTCCGGCCATCACGTTGGGACAAGTGAGAAGAACAAAGATGGAATGGTGTATTTGAACGGCGGCGCCTTCTTAATGGGAACGGACGACGAGGAAGGATTTCAAGAAGACGGGGAAGGTCCTGTTAGAGAGATCGAGCTGTCGCCCTTTTACATCGATCCCATGGCGGTCACAAACGCCAAGTTTGCAATTTTTGTCGAGGATACGGGTTATGTGACGGAAGCGGAACGTTTCGGCTGGTCGTTTGTGTTTCACTTGTTCGTAACAGAGGAAGCAAAGAAACACGACGCCCGCATCGTTCCCGGAATCCCATGGTGGCTGGCGGTGAACGGAGCCCATTGGCGAAAGCCAGAGGGGAACGAGTCCTCGGTCGAGGCACGGATGGATCATCCCGTTATTCACATTTCGTGGAATGACGCAGTCGCTTATTGCCGATGGGCTGGCAAAAGACTGCCGACCGAGGCCGAGTGGGAGTACGCCGCGCGCGGGGGCTTGGTGCAGAAAAAATACCCTTGGGGGGACCTGCTGAAACCGGAAGGGCAGCACAGATGCAATATCTGGCAAGGAGAGTTCCCGATGAAGAACTCAGCGTCTGATGGCTACGTCGGCACGGCTCCGGCGCAATCGTATCTTCCGAATGGCTATGGCTTGTACAACATGGTCGGCAACGTGTGGGAATGGTGCTCCGATTGGTTTTCCTCTTCCGCGGCCAAGCATTCAAGGCACAAAGATCCGAAAGGACCCACCCTCGGAACGAACCGCAGCATGCGCGGCGGCTCTTATCTATGCCACAAGTCGTACTGCAACCGATATCGAGTGGCGGCGCGAAGCTCCAATACGCCGGACAGTTCGACGGGGAATCTCGGCTTCCGTTGCGCGGCGGATCTATGACGCGACGCGGGAGAGGATGCTGACCTTATGGTGCTAATAGGCCACAATACCGCGCGCTCCAAACAGACGAACAAAAGGACGGTACTGCAATGCCTACTCCGGTACGGACCGATCTCCAGGCAGCACATAGCGGAGATTACATCCTTGACGCCGGCGACCATATCCAATCTGATCTCGGAATTGCTCGATGAGACCCTGGTAATGGAGAAAGGTAACCTGGAAGAGGATCGGCGACGGGCCGGACGCAAATCCGTCGCGTTAGCTTTTCATCCGAATGCGTGCAATACACTTGCCGTGCACATGAACGCGCGCGAAGTGCAGATCGGGCTGGCGAATATACATGGAACCGTCCAAACGCTGCGTCGTTACGAGATTTCGCTGGAGTCAGGCCAGAGTGCGTTCATCGAACGCCTAATCTCGGAGATCGACGCCTGCATCGCCGAATCGGAGGAAGTCACGATCGCTGCTATCGGTTTGGGGTTGGTTGGACTTGTCCACTTCGAATCCGGTACGTATTTGAGCAAGGATCACTTGGGCTGGAAAGACGTCCCATTAGCCGCGCTTCTGAGAGAAAGGCTCGGGCTGCCCGTGTACATAGACAACAACATTCGTACGATGACGATGGGGGAGAAAATGTTCGGCGCCGGACGAACGCTTACGGACTTCCTATTAATTTACATCGGGCCGGGCATCGGCTCCGGCCTCGTTATCGGGGACCGGCTGTACCGCGGCGGTTCTACGGGAGCGGGCGAGTTCGGCCACATGACGTACAATCCGGATGGCCCAATCTGTCATTGCGGCAATCGTGGCTGCCTGGAGAGATATACCTCGCTTACGGCCATTGCATCGGAGCTTGATGCCCTTGACGAGGAGGAGCTGCTGAATCGGGTGCGGCAATCGGATCGTCAGGCACATGAGGCGGTCTCGCGGGCAGGCCGGCGAATCGGCACGGTGCTCGCATCGTACTTGAACATGTTCCATGTACCGAAGGTGATGGTGGCCGGCCCTTTGGCAGAGGAAGGGAGTCCGCTGCTTGAAGAAATTCGCCGAGAGCTGTACGACAGATCCTATCTGGCGAGGCGCGAGCGGGTGGAAGTCGCGGCTTCGGAGCTGGGCGAGAACATCGGCCTGATCGGAGCGGCGGCCTTGGCGCAGTGGAACGAAGTCTTCGAGCACCGGCGATTAGGCTGAGAATAGGAGGAACGCGAATGAGCATTGCAAACCGAGTTCTTGTCGCGAAGAAGCGCACCGGTCCACTGGTCGGATTCCGGACGCGTCAGCAATTTTGGTGCTTGGCTTTTATCGCGCCGCAGCTGGCATTGTTTCTGCTATTTACGGCATATCCGATCGTCATGAGCTACGTGTATGCTTTTTTCGATTGGGACGGATACGGGCCGCCGCATGACTACGTCGGCTTCGACAATTTTATCGAGACGCTAACAGATCCGATTTTCTGGAATGCATTTCGCAACAGTCTGCTGTTCATGGCTTATGTGGTGGCCGTCCAAGTGCCGCTCGCTCTGTTGCTGGCGCTGCTGTTGAACGCCGAACGATTGCGAGGGAAGATCATCTATCGAACGATCTATTTCCTGCCGGTCGTGACGACGACGGCCGTCGTCGGCCTGGTGATGCGGTTTATATTCGGCGCATATAAAGGCGTTGTCAATGAATTGCTGATCAAGCTGGGACTGCTGTCCGCGCCGGTCGACTGGCTCGGCTCGATCGATACGGCATTCTTGGTCGTAGTGCTCGTCGGCATTTGGAAGACCTTCGGCATGAAGCTAGTGTATTGGCTCGCCGGTATTCAGTCGCTGCCGAAGGAGCTGTATGAATCAGCCAGAATCGACGGTGCTTCGGCACCTCAGTTGCTTCGGTATATTACTATCCCACTCTTGCTGCCCATCGGTAGCGTCATCCTGCTCATGTCTGCCGTCAACGCGCTGCATGTGTTTGACTTGGTGAAGGCGATGACGGACGGAGGGCCAGCTTTCAAAACCGATATGGTGGACGTGTACATTTACCGATATGCCTTCTCCGGCAACGGAGGGGCGCGTGTCGGATTCGCTTCGGCAGCAGGCGTCGCGTACGGCATTGTGGTCATGATTATCTCGCTTGCACTCGGCTTGCTGGTCCGATGGTCCGGCGGCCGCCGGAATGCCGAACGATTCTAGGAGGTGAAGGTAATGACCCTGACAAGGAAAAAGAAATCGCCGGCATTCGTCCTCGTACATGTGCTGCTTGTCGCGATCGGCATCGTATGGGTGTATCCCTTCATTTGGATGATTATGTCTTCGTTCAAAACGAACAACGAGTATATCATATCCGGGATCAAACTACTGCCGCAAAGCTTCCAGTTCTCTAATTACAAACGGGCATGGGAGACGGCGCATTTCTCCGTTTATTTCTGGAACAACATCATCATCACGGTATTCGTCGTCGCCATCGTCATAATCGTCTGCTCGCTCACCGGCTACGCGATCGGACGGCATCGATTCAAGGGTCGGCTGGTATTCATATCCGCCGTCACTGCGACGATGTTCATGCCGAAAGGGTACACGATTATTCCGGTGTATACGTTGGTGAATTCACTTGGCCTGAACAACTCGTTGTGGGGCGTCATTTTGGCGGAGGTGGGCGGGGCGCATGTGCTCTTCATCCTGCTGTTCGTCGCGTTCTTCCGGGGACTTCCGAAGGAGTTGTCGGAATCGGCGGAAATTGACGGGAGCGGCTTTATCAGAACGTTCGCTCAGATCATCCTGCCGCTGTCCAAGCCGATTATCGCAACGACGGCCATCATGCAATTCATGTGGACGTGGAACGCGTTCCTCATGCCGCTCATCTTCACGCTCGGCAAGCCGGAGCTGCGCACGCTCGGCGTCGGCATGTTTCAGTTCGCTGGTGAGAATACGATGGACTGGACCGGCATGGCGGCGGCCGCTAGCATCTCGCTAGTGCCGATTCTGGCCGTGTTCGTCGCGTTGCAGCGCTATTTTATCGAAGGGGTATCGGGAGCAATCAAAGGCTAAATCATTCGAACGACTGGGAGAGGATCTTGCATGATCAACAAACGACTTCAATTGACGGTGATTGGTGTTGCTGCGGCCGCTTTACTGGCCGGCTGCTCGGACAACGCTTCGACCGGAGAAACGGTGGCGAAACCGAGCGCGAAAGGCTCCGACGCCACGCAAAAGGAAACGGTAGTCACGTTATGGGGGGCCAGCGATTTTTTGAAGGGCGATGAGAGCCCGGGGCAGCGCATGATCAAGGAATTCAACGAGCAGAACAAAGGCCGGATACGGATCGAAGCCCGGTATATGGCATGGAGCGAATACAATACGGCCATTCAGGCGGCCGCGACATCCCATGAGCTCCCCGATATTTTCCAGACACCGCAAAATTCGGACATCCGAACCCTCGTGGCCGACGGCTGGGCCAAACCATTCGACGGGCTGGTCTCCGATGCCTGGAAGCAGCAGTTCGGGGAAGGCGCGTTCGTGGAAGGTGTCAACGTCATTGAAGGCAAAACCTACAGCTGGCCGTTGACCGGACCTCAGCTCGGCGCAATCTTGTACTACAACAAAGACGTATTGAAAAACGCGGGCCTGGATCCGGAGAAACCGCCGACCACTTGGTACGAGCTTCGCGAAGACGCCAAGAAAGTAACGGCGAGCGGCAAGGGCGACGTATACGGCATCGTGTTCGGTGGAGGCGAGACGGGATCGGCATCAGGTATATCCAAGTTTGTCGATGCGCTTTCTGCGGGTATCTCGCCCGAAGAAGCGGGCGGATTCGATTACAAAACCGGCCAGTACGTGTACGAGTCGAAAGCGACGGTGGACTCGTTCGGCTTCCTGCAGCAATTAAAAGCCGACGGCAGCATTTTGCCTTCCTCGTATACGCTGAAGGCGACAGAATCAAGCGTCTTGTTTGGGCAAGGAAAGGCGGCCTTCCTGATCGACGGCCGGGCACGGATGTGGATCGTCAAGCGGGACACGCCGGAAGCAAACTTCGGTTTGGCCCAGGTGCCAACCCCGACCGGCCAGAAGCCAACCTACTTCTACGTGAAAGCGGATCCGTCGGGTTACATGATCTCGTCAGCGTCGCAGCATGCCAAGGAAGCCGGGGAATTCATCGAGAAGGCGTTCGCGGCACCGCCGTTCTATACGAAGTATCTGCAAAGCGGCGTGGCGCTTACCCCGCTCGATAGCATCAACCAAGATACTTCGCTATATCCGTATCCGGAGTTCAACACGTTCCTCAAGCTGCATAAGGATCTGTTGAAGCTTCGCCCTGATTACGCGGTTCGCAATCCGGAGACGGCCAAAGTCATCGTGGAGCTCGGATCGTTGCAGCAGCCGAAGGTCAAGCCGGGGTACAGCGATATCTTGCAGTCCGTGCTGACCGGCGCCGAGAAGGATTTGCCGGCGCTGCTCCAGGCGTACGATGAGAAGCTCAACAAAGGGCTTGCCGATGCGGTCGGCAAGGCGAAGTCGGAAGGCGCCAAGGTTGACATCACGGATTTCCAATTCCCGAACTGGGACGCCGGCAAAGACTACACGGTGGATGATTATGTGAAATTAAAATAAATACAAGCGCGCGGAGGGGCTTGGCCGCAAGCCCCGATCCGTTGGCGCAAGGAGGCTGAACCGTGAGCAACTTTATCGTATTTCTATCGGACGAACACAATCCGTTCTATTCTTCCGTGTACGGCCATCCGTTCGTACAGACACCGAATATGGAACGGCTGGCGCGGCAGGGGACAGTATACCGGAACGCATACTGCCCGTCGCCGCTTTGCACGCCTAGTCGTTCTGCTTTCATCTCCGGCCGCCGGGTGCATGAGGTGCAAGCGTACAGCAATTGCAATGTCGATTTGCCCAATCATTTCCCTTCCTACGGCCGCGTGCTGCGAGATGAAGGGGTGCATGCGGTTCATTTCGGGAAAACGCATGTGTACGAGAAGGGCGAGAAGCTAGGCTTCTCGGAGATGCATTTGGCCAAGGACGGCAAAGCTCCAGGAGATATAAATTTCTCCCGAAGGCCGCTAGCCATCCGCAAGGATGCGGCGGAAAGAGCGCACGGCTATGGCGTCAAAGATGAAGCCTTCGACGCGGACCTTAAGGTCATGGACGCTGCCTTGCAGTGGCTTGAGGAGACGGCGCCGACGTTGGATGGCCCGTGGAGCCTGACAATCAATCTGATCAACCCCCATTTTCCCCAATGGAACACACAAGAATTGTGGGACCTTTACCCGCATGGCGAAGACCTTCCCCGCTTCGGCAAGGAGCAGGAGAGCGCCGATCATCCGTATGCCAGGGATTTGCGCGCGCACTTCGAGACGGATCTCTTCACGGAGGAGCAGGCTCGCGGACTCCGCAGAGGCTATCTCGGCAACGTTACCTTCATCGACCGGCAGATCGGCCGACTGCTGGATACGCTGCAGCGCACGGCCCAAGCGGACGGTACAAACGTGGTTTATACGTCGGACCACGGCGATATGCTCGGCAAATTCGGGATGTGGTGGAAGTGCTCGCTGTACGAAGATTCGGTTCGCATTCCAGTGATCGCGGCCGGACCGGACTTCGGCGCGGGAGCCGTTGTCGATACGCCGGTCGACCTGCTGGACGTGCAGGCTTCCATCTTCTTCGCCGTAGGCGCCGAGCGTCCGGCCGAATGGACGGGGAGTCCGCTTCAGACGATTCCCGCCTCCGATTCGGAAAGGGTCATTTTCTCTGAATACCACGGCCACGGCACGCGTTCGGGCGCTTATATGATCCGCAAGGGCGACTGGAAGCTGATTTACTACATGGAAGCGCCGCACCAACTGTTCCGGCTGAGCGACGATCCGGACGAGCTGCGCAACGTCTATTCGGAATTCCCCGACAAGGCGCGCGAGCTCGAAGACGAGCTTCGCCGTATCTGCGATCCCGAAGAGGAGAACGAGCGAGCTCATGCGTTTCAGGAGGAGCAGCTGAAAGCGCTCGCGGCGCGATGACCAGGCCCAACATCCTGATCTTCATGACCGACCAGCAGCAGGCTGAAGTTATCGCGCCAGGGCATCCTTGCCGTACGCCGAACGCGGTACGGCTTGCATCGGAGGGCGTCGCTTTCCGACGTACCTATACGACGATGACGCATTGTTGTCCGTCGCGGGCGTCCTTCATGACCGGGCTCTATCCGTCCCGGCACGGGATTCACAACAACGTCAGCAATGCGGCGGCGCTAGGAAGGGGGCTCCGGCCGGGCGCCGAGACGTTCTCCGAGAAGCTGCGCGCGGCAGGATACGATCTGTTTTTCTCCGGCAAGTGGCATGTATCCGCGGAGGAGAATCCGTCCGACCGGGGCTGGGAGGAGCTCATGGTCGTGGCGGGCAAGGACGCTCAGATGGGGCTTACCATACCGCAGTGGCAGGCCATGCCGCGGGAGGAGCCGGGGGCGGAACGAAGCCGCGGCGAACTCAGGCGTCCCGGATGGGGACCATACCGGCTGTACGGGATGTCGGAGACGGCTGCCGAGCATACGAGAGACGCCAAAGTCGTCGAGCAGGCCATCGGCAAGCTGCGGGAACTAAAAGACAGCGACAACCCATGGTGCCTGTATGTGGGCGTCACGGGACCGCATGATCCGTTTGTGATCCCCGAGCCTTACGCCAAGCTGTACAACCCTGCCGAGATTCCGCTGCCACCGAATTACGGCGATCCGCTCGCCGATAAGCCGGCCGTATACCGGCGCATGCGAAAGGTGTGGGACCAGCTTGCGCCTGAGGAAGTGCGGGAAGCGACGGCGCATTACTGGGGCTACTGCACACTAGTGGACGAGCTGCTGGGCAACGTGCTGGACGCGCTGGAAGCGACGGGGCAGGCCGAAAATACGCTGGTCCTCTTCCTCTCCGACCATGGGGAGAGTGGGGGCGCGCACGGACTGTACCTGAAGGGCATCAGCCCATTCGAGGAGACATACCGCCTTCCCTGCGTCGCTCGCTGGCCGAATGGCATCGTGGAGCCGGGAAGAGTCGTGGACGAACTGGTCAGCATCATGGACTGGGCTCCGACGTTCGTGGAGCTGGCCGAAGCAGAGGCACTAAACGAGTCCAACGGTGCGAGCTTAGCCGCCTGGCTCCGGAATGAACGGCCAGTTCGCTGGCGCGATGCCGTATACAGCCAGTGCAATGGTGTGGAAGTGTATTACACGCATCGCATGGTGCGGACGGAACGATACAAATTCGTGTATCACCCGACAGACGTCGACGAACTGTACGATCTGTCCGCCGATCCCTTCGAGCTGATCAATGTGGCGGACGCTCCCGAATACGCAAGCGTGAAGAAGGAGCTGTATCTGAAGCTGTGGGAGGAAGCGGCGCGGGTTGACGATATCATATTTAACAAATACGCGACCGTAGCTACGGCGGATTGGGGGCCGGCGCTTGCGATCGGGACCGATGCGAGCCAGCCAGGCCCGACTACACAGGACCATTAGAAACGGAGTTGATCTACGGTGAGCCGTAAACCGAATATTCTGCTCATTACGAGCGACCAACAGCATTGGAATACGATCGGCGCGTTCCAGCCAGACATCTCGACGCCGAATCTGGACCGTCTGGTCCGGGAAGGAACGACCTTCACCCGGGCTTACTGCCCGAACCCGACGTGCACGCCGACGCGCAGCTCGTTGATCACTGGGCAGTACCCAAGCCAGCACGGCGCATGGTCGCTCGGCACGAAGTTGTCGGAGAAAGCTCACACAGTCGGGGAAGATTTCCTTCAGGCCGGATACGAGACGGCGTTAATCGGCAAGGCGCACTTCCAGCCACTCGCTTCGACGGAGGAGTATCCGTCCATCGAATCGTATCCGCTGCTGCAGGATTTGGATTACTGGCGGCGTTTCGACGAGACGTTCTACGGCTTCCGTCACGTCGAACTGGCCCGGAACCATACGAACGAGGCCCACGCAGGGCAGCATTACGCGATTTGGCTGGAAGAGAAGGGTTGCCTTAATTGGCGCGATTACTTCCAACCGCCGACCGGCACGATGGACAAGAAGCACCGCCACCACTGGCCGATCCCGGAGGAATTCCACTATGACGCCTGGATCGCCGAACGTACCAACGCGCAGCTTGAGCGTTACAAGCGGGAGGAGCAGCCGTTCTTCCTGTGGGCGAGCTTCTTTGACCCGCATCCGCCGTACCTGGTGCCGGAGCCTTGGGATACGATGTACGACCCGAAGCAGCTGACGCTGCAGGGCTTGCACGCCGGGGAGCATGAAGCGAACCCGCCGCACTTCCGCTTGACCCAAGAGGAGGAGCCAGATTTCTCGGCCTACCGCGAATCGGGCTTCGGCATGCACGGCTTCCGGTCGCATCTGCATCAGGAAGAGGCACTCCGCAAAGACGTGGCCGTATATTACGGCATGACGAGCCTGATGGATCGATATATCGGGCGCATCCTCGATAAGCTCGACGAACTTGGCCTGGCGGAAGATACGCTGATCGTTTTCACGTCCGACCACGGCCATCTATTCGGGCAGCACGGTCTGATCGCCAAGGGCCCGTTCCATTACGAAGACCTGATCCGCGTTCCGATGATCGTTCGCTACCCTGGCCGCGTACCGGCAGGCCGCTTGTCGGCATCGATGCAATCGCTGGTTGACATTGCCCCGACGCTGCTCGCCTATGCGGGGTTGCCGATCCCCGCCACGATGACGGGCAAGGACCAGAGCGAGGTATGGAACGGCAAGCGCGAGTCCGTTCGTAACCATATCTTGTGCGAGAACCATCACGAACCAACGACCATTCATCTGAAAACGTACGTCGACGAGCGATACAAGCTAACCGTTTATTACAATCGGCCATATGGCGAGCTGTTCGACCTGCAGGAGGACCCAGACGAGGTGCGGAACTTGTGGAACGAACCTGCGCATGCGGCACTGAAGTCGGAACTGCTACTCCGGTACGCCTGGGCGGAGCTGGGCAAAGAGCCGCTGCCGATGCCCCGGATCGCCGGTGCTTAAGCGACCTTTTGCACAAAGGAGGATTTACGGTGAACGGAATCGAACATGAAGCTGGCCTAGAGGGGACGCCGCTGCGGTTGACTCCTCGCCCGCCGCTGGGCTGGAACAGCTTCGACTGCTACGGCTGCGCCGCGCCGGAGGAGGCGCTGCTCCGCAATGCCGAAGCGATGGCCGAGCTTTTGAAGCCGGCAGGTTACGACTATTTTGTTGTGGACAACGGCTGGTTTGCGGAGTATGAACTCGCGGAAGGTAGTCGTTATCCCAGCGTTCGCCATGCGGACGACGTGCACGTGGACGAATACGGCAGGCTGCAGCCGTCGCGCTGTTATTTTCCGAACGGAATCCGGCGGCTCATCGACCGCGTCCACGAGCTGGAGTTGAAATTCGGCATCCATGTAATGAGAGGCATCCCCCGCAAGGCTGTCATGCTGAACCTGCCCGTGTACGGCACGCCTTACCGGGCCGCTGACATTGCCGATACGGAAGATACCTGCGTCTGGTGCCCCTACAACTACGGCGTCAACATTGATCATCCCGGGGCACAAGCTTACTACGATTCTTGGATTCACATGTTGGCCGGATGGGGCGTCGACTTTATCAAAGCGGACGACATCACCGGGCATCCCCGGGAGATCGATGCCATCGCGAAGGCGATCCGCACCTCGGGACGGGACATCGTGCTCAGCCTGTCTCCGGGCGGCCAGACGACGCCTGCGAACATAGACGTCTACCAGCAGGCGAACATGCTCCGGACGACGCGCGATATTTGGGACAACCGGGCCGATCTGGATAAAGCGTTTCATGCCTGGAGCGTCTACAACGAGTTCCGGCAAGAAGGATTCTGGCTCGATCTGGACATGATTCCGTTCGGCCATCTGCAGCTGTGGAAGCCGCGAACCGACGGCTCGTCCTACAAGGAAAGCGTGGCGGAGGAGCAGCTGAGCGGCAAAGGCTTCGAGCGGATGAGCGGTCTATCGGCAAACCAGAAACTGACCTTCATCACGATCCGTGCGATGGCGGCATCGCCGCTTTTCATGGGTGGAGATCTACCGACCTCCGACGATTTTTCCTTCTCGCTTATTACGAATCCGGACATGCTGGCGTGTAACCAAAACGGCGTCATGGGGTACAAGGTGCATGCGGGCGAAGGACTCGAAGTTTGGAAGAGTCCGCACCGTGCCGATGCGCGACAAGGCTGGATCGGCGTGTTTAACCGCACGACGGAGAAACGGAAAGCGCGCCTCAGTTTGGAGCAGCTGGCCTTGAACGAGTCGGAGGCGCCTTCGTTTCGATCGATCTGGGCGCCGCGTTCGCATGTGCTTCAAGGCGGCGTCTTGTCCGCGGACATCGAAGGGGACGGCGTGCTGTTTCTGCATTACCATTACCAAGAATAGGAGTTGAATCAAGATGGCCAAAAGAGATTCGCAGCCGAACGTGATCGTTTTCTTCACGGATCAACAGCGCTGGGATACGACCGGCGCTCATGGCAACCCGCTAGGACTGACGCCCAACTTCGATCGGATGGCAGTGCAAGGTACGCATCTGTACCATTCCTTTACCTGCCAGCCGGTATGCGGTCCGGCGCGTTCGGTATTCCAGTCGGGGCTGTACCCGACGACGACCGGATGCTACCGCAACAAAATACCGCTTCCGAAGGGGACGAAGACGCTTGCGCACCATTTCCGCGGGGCGGGCTACAAAACCGGATATATTGGCAAATGGCATCTGGCAGACGAAAACCCAGTAACCGAGAAAGGACGCGGCGGATATGAATATTGGCTTGCGGCTAATGCGCTTGAGATGACTTCAGATTCATACGACACCGTCGTCTTCAATAACGATAACGAGCGCGTAAAGCTACCGGGATATCGCGTGGACGCCTTGACGGATGCGGCTATCCGGTTTATCGACGCGGAGAAGGAACAGCCGTTCTTCCTCTTCCTGTCCTTCCTTGAGCCTCATCATCAGAATCATCGGGACGACTATCCTTCGCCCGACGTCTACCGTGAATCCTATACCGGAAGATGGACCCCGCCGGATCTGGCGGCACTCGGTGGCACAAGCGCGCAGCACCTAGGCGGTTACTACGGGATGGTGAAGCGGCTCGACGAAGCGCTCGGGCGGATCTTTGACGCTGTCAAGAGCCTGGAGCTTGCCGATGACACGATTATTTTGTTCACCTCCGATCACGGCTGTCACTTCAAGACACGCAATAGCGAATACAAACGTTCGTGCCACGAGAGCTCGATCCGTGTCCCGACGGCGGCGATCGGACCTGGTTTTAACAGCCGGGGACAAATCCGCGAACTCGTCAGCTTAATTGATTTGGCGCCAACGCTGCTCGATGCGGCCGGCATCCCTGTACCGGATGTCATGCAGGGGCGGTCGATTCTACCTTTGCTGCACAGGGATACGAAGGAATGGCCGGACGACGTCTACATTCAGATCAGCGAAGCGCAAGTCGGGCGGTCGATCCGGACTTCTCGTTGGAAATATTCTGTCTCCTCTGCCGATCCGATCCAGGATTCGTCTTCATCCGATGTTTATTATGAGGAGTATCTGTACGATCTTTTGGCCGACCCTTACGAGTTGACGAACCTGATTGGCTTCGAGTCGCATCAAGAAGTAACGGCTGCGTTGCGGGAACGCCTGCTACGGCGGATGGTTGAAGCCGGCGAACAACCAGCGAGGATTGAGCCAGTGGAGAGTAAGCGTAGTGGACAACGGCGCGTATTGGAAGCCGAGGTTCGCTTGTAAGGCTGGGGAACCGGCCAAGAGGGTAAGTTTATGATTGAATATGGTCATGAGTACGCTGAATACTTGTACCACACGCCCTCCGATTTTGAGAAAAGCGGCGGACTGTGGGCCATTCGGGCCGGCCGTAACAAGGCAAAGTCGAATTATCAGGTCGGGCCCAGGGTGATTGAGTGTTATTCCGTTCATGCAATTATCGGTGGAAACATGACGCTAGCTTTCGACAATGAGACCGTTCGGCTTCGCAGCGGAGATCTGTTCTGCCTTTTTCCCGGATTGCGGTACAGCTATCAACTGGCCGAGAATGAAGATCCGCTGCGCATGTATTGGCTGGCCTTCCAAGGTAGTCAAGCGGAGAAGCTGGTGGAACGTATCGGATTTAGCCGAGCGAAGCCGTATGTAACCGATCGCTGGATGCTGGAACATGAACGAACGATGACTGCCATTCAAGATCTGCTGCGGGATAAGGCTGAATATGACGAAGCACTGCTGCAGTTGAAGTTATATCAGTTCTTCGTGACATTGTCTCTTCGGGCCAGCGAGCTGACCAAAACCGAGGAGACGGCAGATTGGCTGAAACGAAGTATTCAGTATATGAACACGCATTATACGGAAAATATTGCAGTCTCCGATGTGGTTAAGGTGGCAGGTGTTCATCGCTCCCATCTCTATCAGGAATGCAGCCGTCTTATCGGATGTAGCCCGATGCAATATATCATTAAGCTTCGTATGGAGAAAGGAAGGGAACTACTGAAGGACACCGGGTTTAGCGTGACGGAAATTGCTTTATCCGTAGGTTATCCGGATCTTTTCTCCTTCTCCAGAGCTTTTAGCAAATATTACGGAATGTCGCCGACTCAAGCTAAACAGACAAATTAATAAACGGCACTAGACAAAATGATATGCTCCTCCACCTTTTTTCCTATCTGTTGGACTGGACGAGTCTTATAGGGATAATCTTCCAAAACCAAAGCCCTTGAAAATCAAGGGCTTTTTTGTGATGGATACACATCGTTTGCCACCTCGTGGTGTGCCGCCCGGCCCAGGGCTTTCCGGTCTACCCGACAAAATGACAAATGCAGACTAGACAAAATGATATTTGATTCCAGAAAACTTGCGATTAATATAATTGCATGCCCGCAAAACATAGTATATCAGTAGGAATAGTAAGCGAAATTTATGGGGATTCAATCCGACGGAAGCAGGTGGCGGAGTTGAAGAGAGTTTCTCCTGCGCAACATTTGGGTGGGATTGGAAAGAAACGATATAGGTGCCATGGGTATCCCGTGCGTAAGGAGGGTGCAACAAGTTGAATTGTCAATTTGCCGAAAAGCGGATATCGGAAATAGAGTAACTCCTCCGGAGGCAAGGTTAGAAAAAAACAGCTTTAGAACATATGAAAAACAGGGAGAGATTACAAAGTCATGAAAAAAAGAAGTTTGGCATTATTGGCGCTGGCAACAAGTCTGAGCCTAGCGGGCTGTGAATCCAAACCAGCCGCAACGAGCGCGCCTGCGGCCAATGCACAGGATGACAGCAGCGAGAAATTGACGATCAATTTGATGGTATCGAGCAATCAAGGCGGAGGTTGGCCGGACAACAATCCGGTGCTGCTGGCGCTGGACAAAAAACTGAATATCGATTTGAAAATCCAGTGGATTCCGACGGACGATTACAAGGATAAACTGAACGTGCTCGCCGCGTCGGGCAATTTCCCCGACGTATACGAGATCGGCGATACGGCGTTATACCAGAAATGGCAGGTCAAAAACATTTTTCTCGATTATACGCCCTACCTCGCTCAATATCCGAACTTCACGACATATTTGGGGGCGGATGCGATGGAAATCCTGAACCCGAAAGGCAAAGTATACGGATTACCGAAATACGTGCCGGAATTCAGGGATAACCTTGCCATTCGGCAGGATTGGCTGGATAAGCTTCATTTGAAAGCGCCGACCACAGTCGACGAATTTTACGAGACGGCAAAAGCGTTCGTCAATGACGATCCCGACGGAGACGGGAAGAAGGATACCATCGGCTTTAGCTTTGCCTTGAATAAGAATGGCGGCTTTAACAACCTGGATTATCTGATGGGTGCTTTTGGCCTCGGCAACCAATGGAAGCTGGTGGACGGAAAGCTTGTGCCGTATCAGTTGCAAACGAAAGAGTTGACGGACTTCATCGGCTTCCTTCGTAAAGCTTATTCCGAAGGCGTGCTCGATAAAGATTTTGCGGTCAACAAAAATCGGGAGCCGCTCGATAAATTCGAAGCGAACAAAAGCGGCATCCATTATGTGAACGCGAACCAACTGCAAACGGTCACGATGACCACTCTTAAAAAAGTAGCTCCGGACGCGCAGGTTGTTCAATTGACGCCTCCGAAAGGACCGACGGGGCTGCAGGCCACCGTTACGTCAGTCAGCTTGGGGAAAATCGTCATCAACAATAAAATCGACCCGAAAAAGCAGCAGCGTATTGTAAAGCTGCTCGACTATATGCTCTCGGACGAAGGCTACGACTTGATCAAGAACGGCGTAGAAGGCATCCATTACAAGAAGGTCGGAGACGACAAATACGAGAAGCTGCCCGCTTTCGATCAGGATAGACCTTATCTTCTGTCCACCTGGTTCTTCCGCAGATTCGACCCGAATATTCAAATCCGTAAATGGGACGATCAGGAGTATGCCAAATCCGTGTTTCAGTGGATTGAGAACGGCTCGAAATACAAGTGGCCGAATCCGGCGGTTGGCTTGCAGTCGGACACGGCGGTCCAGCTCGGAACGCAGCTGAATCAGGAATGGCTCACAACCATGGTCAATATTATCGTAGGCAAAGAACCGTTGGATAATATCGAAAAAGCGGCGAAGGCTTGGAGATCGGGCGGCGGCGATCAAATCGTGAAGGAAATCAACGATCAATACGTCTTGACACAGTCGTAATCATACAGGTTTGGGGATGAAAGCATGCGAGGCGGAAATGGCAAGCTGAAGCTGCGGATCCGGCAGGATATTCCACTGTATATCATGATCCTGCCGGGGTTCCTTTATTTTATTATCTTCAAGTATATTCCGATGGGCGGATTAATCATTGCATTTCAGAACTACGATCCGTTTGAAGGGTTTTTGCATAGTCCATGGGTCGGGCTGGACAACTTTCATCAGTTGTTCGCCGAACAAGACTTTATGAAGCTGCTCAGCAATACGCTGGTGCTGAGCTCGATCAATTTATTTTTGTTCTTTCCTGCTCCCATCGTGTTTACGCTGTTGCTGAACGAGATCAGAGTCCGTTGGTTTGGCAGACTGGTACAGACGGTGACGTATATGCCTCATTTCGTTTCATGGGTTGTCGTCGTGGGCATGATGGTCATCTTTTTTTCTACCCAAGATGGCATGTTCAATAATTATCTCGAAAATCACGGGATGAAGCGGGTCGAGCTGTTGACCGATCCGGTCTATTTCCGGTGGGTGTATTTGCTCCAAAATATATGGAAAGAGACTGGATGGAGCGCGATCATCTTCATTGCGGCACTGGCATCCGTCGATCCGTCGCTGTACGAAGCCGCCGTGATGGATGGAGCCAGTAGATGGAGGCAGATGCTTCATGTCAGTCTCCCCGCCCTCAAATCAACGATTGTCGTTCTGTTTATTCTAAGACTCGGCCATGTGATGGATATCGGATTCGAGCATATATTCCTGATGCAAAACTCGCTCAACCTGGGGGTTTCGGACGTCTTTGATACGTTTGTATACAGAATCGGCATACAATCGGCTGAATTCAGCTACAGCACGGCGGTCGGACTGTTTAAGTCCCTTGTCGGGCTCATTCTCATCATCGTATTCAACGCGCTTTCGAAAAAAATCGGCGAGGAAGGAGTGTACTGAAATGGCGAGTCTTACCTTGCGGCGTTCTGATATTCTGTTCAGAATCATCATATATACCGCTTGCGGCTTTGCTTTTGCAGCTATTTTCCTCCCCTTCCTCTATCTCGTTGTCATCTCCTTCTCCACTAGGGAAGAGGCAATCACCCGGGGTTTCTATCTGATTCCCTCAAGGTTCACATGGAATTCGTACGGCTATTTGATCAACAACCGTAATTTCGTAGATGCCCTTCGAAGTTCTGTCTACATTACGGCGGTTGGAACCGTCATCAACATTGTGCTGACTGCACTTATGGCGTACGGCTTGTCCAAGCCGTACTTGGCGGGAAGAAGATGGATCAATTTCATGGTGCTGTTCACGATGCTGTTCAGCGGCGGGATTATCCCTACTTATCTGGTCATCAAAGGACTGCATCTATTGGATAGCTACTGGTCGTTGTGGCTAAGCGGAGCGGTTGCGTCTTTTAACTTGATCGTCATGCGCAGCTTTTTCAGCAGGTTTCCGAGCGAATTGGAAGAAGCGGCTAGAATCGACGGATGCAAGGAGTTCCGTTTGCTATGGAACATTGTCGTGCCGCTGTCCATGCCGGCGATCATGACCTTTTTATTATTTTATTTGGTCAACAACTGGAATACGTATTTTTCCGCCATTATCTATCTGGACGATTCGGCAAAATGGCCGCTTCAAGTGTATTTGCGGCAAATGCTGCTGGCGGCGAACGATTCGTCCAACGCAGACGAGCTGAATGGCTTCGAATACGGTCCTCCGGTCAAAATGGCCGCCGTTCTTATTGCCGCATTGCCGCTACTCGCCATTTATCCGCTGTTCCAAAAGTACTTCAACAAAGGGATGCTGCTCGGTTCCATCAAAGGATAATCGAGCAGCAGAGGAGGAAAACAAATGCCGCAGCCTGATCTATTGATCTTTTTATCCGATCAGCACCATGGAAACTACACGGGATATGCTGGTCATCCGGTCGTGCGAACACCCAATTTGGATCGGCTTGCCGCAGACGGAGTTGCTTTCGATACGGCGTACACGGCATGTCCGCTTTGCGTGCCGGCCCGGTCCGCCTTTCTAACCGGCCAACTGCCGTCCGTAACGGGAATTTTTTCGAATCAAGGCGCGATACCTGTGGATCAGCCTACCTTTATTCATTCGATTGCCGCAGAAGGCTATGAGACGGTGCTTTGTGGCCGGATGCATTTTGTCGGCGACGATCAGCGTCACGGATTTACGAAGCGAATTATGGGAGAGATCACTCCGCTGTATTGGGGTAGAGGGGGCAAGAAGCGGGCGGATTTGGGTCCGTATGTTGGCACGTTTAGTAAGGAGCGCTGCTTGGAGGTGGTCGGCGGCGGCGATTCGCCTGTTCTTGCCTACGACAGGGCCGTTGTTCAAGCGGCTCTTGACTATTTGCAAGAGGATCATGAGAAGCCGCAATGCGTGGTGGTCGGAACTTATGCACCGCATTTCAGCTATGTCGCTCCGACGGAGCTATACGCTTATTACCGCGATCTCGCTGAGCTCCCTCACCATAATGCAGTAGACGTTCTGGCAGGAAATCCGATTCTATCCAACAAGCAAAATCGAATTGATAGCGAGTTGATGAGAGACGTTCGGGCCGCCTACTTCGGCATGATCGAAAACATCGATCAGCAAATCGGTTCCGTTCATCAAGCTTGGCGTCAATATTTGGACCGGAACGAAAGACAAGGGCTTTTTGTTTATTTATCCGATCACGGCGATCAAGCGGGCGAACATCATTTCTACGGCAAGGAGACATTCTTCGAGGGCTCGGCGAGAATTCCGATTGTCGTGTCAGGCCATGGTATCGAGGGCTTTCAAGGAGGGAGGAACATTCAAGGAGCCGTCAGCATGCTTGATATCGGACCGACACTCTGCGATTTAATCGGTGCCGTTGCCCCGCCTGAACAATCAGGTCAAAGCTTGCTGCCACAGTTGCTCGGAGAAACGGAGAACCTGGAGCGGGCTGTTTTGAGCGAATATGTGGTGAAGGACGAAAAGGGACATCGCGTACCCGCGCGAATGGTCCGTAAAGGAAAATGGAAGCTCATTTCTTATACGTACTTTGAGGAACACGATTTGCTTTTTGACTTGGCGGGTGATCCTTTGGAAGGAACGAATTTGCGGCACGAGCAGCCCAGCGTTTATAGGGAGCTTCGGGCGATATTGGAAACAGACTGGGACATTCCGACTATCGTAAAGAGACAGGAGCAAAAAGAGGCCTACTATCGATTATTGTCAAAGTGGGGCGCGAGAGCGGACGTGAAGGAAGAGGAACGTTGGCCCATACCCGAATCTGCCCGTCAGCTTCCGGATCGGAATCCGAAAAGAGAGGCGAGATAAGGATGAAACCCAATATATTACTCATTACCGCCGACGATTTGAACTACAATTCTCCTGGGGTAACCGGATGCGGTGTCCGTGATGTAACGCCGAATATCGACCGGCTCGCCGGAGAAGGCATTCGGTTCCGGCATGCGCACGTGACGTCGGCCGTCTGCCAGCCGTCCCGGTCGGTGCTCATGACTGGAAAATATCCGCATCAAAATGGCGCCCTCGGCTTCGAGCCGATTAACGACAACGTATGCACGTTGCAGGAATTGCTGCGACAGGCCGGTTATTACAACGGCATTATCGGCAAAGAGGCGCATTTGGCGCCGACTTGGAAATTTTGCTGGGATTCATTTATTACGACAATGGACGAGGAGAATGGTTTCGGAAGAAGTCCGGAAGTGTATTATACGCACACGAAACACGTGATTGAGCAAGCAAAGCAAGCGGGGAAACCGTTTTTCCTTATGGCGAACTCGCATGATCCGCACCGTCCGTTCGCCGGAAGCGAGCAGGAATTGAAAAAGTTCGGCCGCTATACGAAAGCAAGTCGTCATTATACACCCGAAGAAATCGAGGTGCCCGGCTTCCTGCCTGATTTGCCCGACATTCGGAAAGAACTGGCACAGTATTTTACTTCCGTTCACCGCTGCGACGAAACCGTCGGGGAAATTTTGCGAGCTTTGAAGGAATCGGGGCTGGAGGAACAAACGCTCGTCATGTTTTTAAGCGACAACGGCATGGCGTTTCCTTTCGCCAAGACAAATTGCTATTTAACGAGCACGAGGACCCCGTGGATCATCCGCTGGCCCGGGCGCGTAAAACCCGGAACGGTGGACGAAGAGCATATGATCTCGGGGATCGATTTTATGCCCACCGTATTGGAAACGGTCGGTTTGAACGCCCCCGAAGATTTGAACGGAGATTCATTCCTGCCTTTATTGACGGGCGGTAAGCAGGTTCATCGAACTAAAGTGTTTACTTTTTTCACGCAAACGGCGGCAAAACGCGATTTCCCGATGCGCTGCGTACAAAACCGGCGTCTCGGGTACATCTACAACGCTTGGTCGGATCAGGAAACCGCATTCAAAAACGAATCGCAGAGCGGCCGGACGTTCAAAGCGATGGAGGAAGCGGCGCAGCATGACGAGTATGTTCGGCGGAGAACTCATTTCTTTCAATACCGGGTAAGAGAAGAGCTTTACGATTTTGAACAAGACCCGGATGCGCTGGTTAATCTGATTGATGAGCCCGAATATCGGCAACAGCTTGCGGATTTTCAGAGCGACATGCTAAACATGATGGAATCAACGGGGGATCCGTTGACACAAACGTTCCAGGAGCACCTCGCCAGTCGTTAGTGACATGAAGTTTACAGCTGAATTTGTTGCGGAAGGAAGATTCCAATGAAAACGGGTAATCCGAATATTTTGCTAATTATGACGGACCAGCATCGCTTCGATTGTTTGGGAGCTACAGGCAATCCCGATGTAAAGACACCTAATATAGATCGTTTGGCAGCGGACGGCGTCATTTACGACAACTGCTTTTGCGCCGCTCCGTTTTGCACCCCCTCCCGGTATTCGTTCGTAACCGGCCTGTATCCCCATCAGCATCATGGCAAGACGAATCACAGCACCATCCCGAGAGGGACAAGAACGTTCCCGCGCGAATTAAAACTCGCCGGTTACCGTACAAAAGCTGTAGGTAAGATGCATTATACGCCTACCTATCTGGACGTCGGCTTCGAATCGATGGAGCTGGCCGAACAGGCCGGTCCGGGGAGGTTTGACGACGATTATCATCAATATTTAATGGAGCATGGCCTTGCGGATCTTCATGATTTGATGGATCAGGTCAATGAATACCGGGTTCGTGCGCCGCAGCATTATTACGAGCAGTTCGGCACACGTGAATCCGACCTTCCGGAGGAGCACTATTCAACGACATGGATCGGAGATAGAGCGCTCGACTCCTTGCAGGCGTGGGAGGGAGAAGGTAACTTGCTGATGGTCAGCTTTATCAAGCCCCATCATCCGATTGATCCGCCCTCTCCCTGGAGCAATATGTACGATCCGCGCAAGTTAAAACCGCTGCCAGGGTGGACGGAGCAATGCCTGGAGAGGGATCTGCAGCGCAACCGTGGATTTTTCCCGCATGAAGAGTTGAAATTGGAGACGTTGCAGAACGCGATGGCGCTGTATTATGGCTCTATTTCACAGATCGATCATCATGTCGGGCGGCTGGCTCAGGCACTGCAGGAAAAAGGGATGTATGAAGATACGCTGATTCTGTTTACAAGCGATCACGGCGAATATATGGGATTTCATCATATGCTGTTAAAAAGCAACTATATGTACGACCCGCTTTCCAAAATTCCGTTGATCATCAAGTTCCCCGGCAATCGGTGGCACGGTATACGGAGAACGGAGCTCACCAGCAATGTGGATATCGCCCCGACACTGCTTCGGCAATGCGGAATCGAAGCTAAAGATCTCCCGGGAAAAGATTTGGCGGCGGCGGAAGCGGAGCGTCAATATGCGTTGTCCGTCAATTTGAACGAGTACATGCTTCGTTCGCAAACGCGCAAGCTGATTTATTCGAGAAATCCGGTCCAGCGGTTATTTTTTAATTTGGAAACCGATCCGTACGAGATGAACAATTTATATGAAGCCCCGGAGTACCATGATGAAGTTCAGTCGTACATCCGCAAGCTATCCGATATGATTTTGTTTGAGACGATGCCGACGAGCCATTTGGATGATGAGGCGCCTGTCGTCCTTGAGGAGGATAACAAGCGGAATTTGGTCGACAAACATAAGATCGCCGAGGAATGGTATAGAGTGCGCATGAACAACTTTCTCCAAGGAAGCGAAGTCGGCAATTGAAAGGAGATAAGCACGTGGAAATAAAGAGACCGAACATTTTGTATATCATGAGCGATGACCACGGCTGGCAGGCGATGAGCTGTTACGGCAGCCGGATAAACCGGACACCGAACTTGGATCGGATCGCAAACGGTGGCGTCAGGCTGGACAACTGCTTTTGTACGAACTCGATATGCGCGCCAAGCCGGGCTGTAATTCTATCTGGCAAATACAGCCATCTAAACGGGGTGAAAACACTCGCAGACAAATTCGATGGTCGGCAGGTCACGTTCCCGAAGCTTCTGCAGGCCAGCGGCTATCAGACTGCGCTGTTTGGCAAATGGCATCTGGGCCACGGTGGAGATTCGGATCCGACCGGCTTTGACGATTGGAAGGTGCTTCCCGGTCAAGGCAAATATCACAATCCGATCTTCATCGAGGCGGAGGGAATTGAAAGGGAAGTCCCCGGCTATGTCACCACGCTGACGACCGATTTTTCGCTGGATTGGCTCGAAGCCCGCGACAAGTCGAAGCCATTCTTGCTGACGTGCCACTTCAAGGCACCGCATGGGCCTTGGGAGCCGGATCATAAGCACGAGAAGCTTTACGAAGATGTGGAGATCCCGGAACCGGACACGCTATACGATAATTATTCGAACCGGTCTGGTGCCGCAAGAGCAGCCAAGATGCGGATTGACCGCGATTTGCCGAACCGCATCCCAAAGTACCAGATTGCCGAGGGGCTGTCGGAAACGGAAGCCAGAAAGCGGATATATCAGCATTTCATCAAGGATTATTTACGCTGCGTCGCTTCGATCGACGAGAATGTCGGACGTTTGCTCGACTATTTAGACGAACAGGGACTGACCGAGGATACCATTGTCGTATATACGTCTGACCAAGGCTTTTACCTCGGCGATCACGGTTGGTATGACAAACGTTTCATGTATGAGGAGTCACTTCGAATGCCATGTCTGATCAAATACCCGCGTGAAATCCCGGCCGGCACATGCACCGACGCGTTCGCCGTCAATGTGGATTTCGCGCAAACGCTGCTTGATTACGCAGGAATTGAGGCGTCCAAAGAGATGCAGGGCTGTAGCTTACGGCCGATCTTAGAAGGCCAAGTGCCTGAAGGATGGCAAACATCCGTTTATTATCGTTACTGGATGCATCTTGATAAAATTCATAACGTGTATGCCCACTACGGGGTACGGACTGAAAAGTACAAATTGATTTATTACTATGGGGAGGCGCTCGGCTCTAGCGGAGCCCAAGACATATCCACGCCAAAAGAGTGGGAATTGTTTGATTTAGAGAAGGATCCCAGGGAGCTTTACAACGTTTATGGCCGTCCCGAATATGCGGAGATCACGGTACAATTAGAGAGAGAGCTGGAACGTCTTCGCGAAAAGATCGGAGATACCGATTAACGAGGATGGGCGATCAAATAATGAAAGAAAACTTTTGGCGCGATTTACCACAACCTTTTTTTGTACTAGCACCCATGGAAGATGTGACAGATGTTGTTTTTCGCCATGTGGTAAGTGAGGCAAGCAGACCGGATGTGTATTTTACGGAGTTTGCGAATACGGAGAGTTATTGTCACCCAGAGGGGCACAAAGGAATTTTTCCGTGAAATGAGCATTGGCATGGCGAAAGAAGGATTCAAAGCCATCGATATTAATATGGGTTGTCCAGTGGCGAATGTAGCAGAGAATGGAAAGGGCAGCGGCCTGATCTGCCGTCCTGAAATCGCAGCGGATATCATCCAAGCCGCCAAAGCCGGAGGACTTCCTGTCAGTGTAAAAACAAGGCTCGGTTTTAGTGACCTAGACATGGCGTGACTGGTTAACCATATTTTGAAACAAGACATTGTTAATCTGTCCATTCATCTTCGGACAAGTGAGGAAATGAGCAAAGTAAAAGCTCATTGGGAACTGATTCCGGAGATTAAGAAGCTTCGTGATGAGGTGGCACCAGATACACTTCTGACCATTAACGGGGATATCCCTGACCGTCAGACTGGCCATTGGTTTACAACCAGGGGCACGAGATCTGGGATCGTACGCCAGTTCATTCATTATTTCACTACGTGATTTCGTCTCGAGAAAGCATTTTTTTGACCGGCCAGCCGAGCTGCTGCTGCAGAACATATAATGTGACACATCAGTATAAAAAGCCAGAATACTAAACGACTAAAAAGAGGGACGGCCTTATGACTCAATTATAAAGTTCAAAAAGAGCAGGCTCCTCAACAAATATGAGGTGCTTGCTCTTTTTGAACTTTTTCAGTGGCCTCATTTAGATCGGTCTCTTTCTCAGCTTTCGTTTTTGGCACATTGTTTGAGCAGTTTACGCTTTATTGCAAGGAGGGGCTGCACTTCACTTCAGGTATCGAGTCGTTAGAATTCTATCTGCAGCTCCCTCAGACCGCGCATGAGAATGCCGGGGCGCCATTCGAGACTGGTAAACGATGCGCCGAGCCGCAGAGTAGTAATGGCCATCTTGCACGAATATCTAGGAGGTTGCTAATGATGAAACTGGGCTTTATTGGATGCGGGAACATTTCAGATGCACATCTGAACGGATTAGCGATGCGAAGTGTGGAAGAATTTAAACCGGTCGATCAAAGCATGCTAAAGGTCGAACTTATTGAAAAACATGTTGGCGTACAGCTACCAAAATTCGTTTTTCATATCTCCGAACATGCCCGGCAACGTTGGACTGAACGTGGCATTGGCACGGATCTACTATCAAGAATCAAAGCAACTCCACTTCTTTTTGAAGACGAGATAAACAAACGCCGTGTATATGGTGGGGGGACGCCGGGCATGGGAGCTTATCAAACTGCAAAATACGCGGTAGAAGGTTTTTCGGAAGTCTTAAACAATGAGGTTAAGCCATTTGGCGTTAGGGTCACCATCATTGAACCTGGGGCATTCCGTACCGACTGGCAAGGTTCATCCATGATTAGGGCGAGCGTAGGATTGGATTATGAACAAACCGTCGGGGCCTTAAACAAAATGCGCGAACAAACCGATGGCAAACAACATGGAGATCCTGCCGTGCAGCTCAAATCATTGTAAATCTTACAAAGGAGACTCAGCCTCCTCTTCGTTTGTTACTCGGAGCAGGAGCGCTTGAAATGGCACTGAAGTCAGCGAAAGATCGAATCGCCGAAACCGAGAAATGGGCTGAAATCAGCAAGTCAGCGGATTTCCCTGCTGAGTGATTCTACGGAGGATCAAATGGATAAGTGCAACCGTTCAGCATCACAGAATAATGGCTAATGGGGCAGTCCACATTACATCACCGCAGGCGAGACGATTCTCTCTTATGAGGCAAGTGACCTTCAACCAAGCACCTCCTTCCTATACTTTTAAAATAGAAGCAAAGAAGAAGGACGGCAGTTGGACAACGGGCGGACCGTCTGTGTCCGCAACGACAATTGACGCGTATTTAGCATCCGTTTTACAAATCATTCAAAGCTTCGGATCAAGGACCTCTTTATACGTGTCTATTTTGTAATCAATCATCCTTTGCGTCTCCAGAAGCGGTCGATCCGATCATTTTTATAAGCATAATGAATCTAATGCTACTTTTACCGAGATAACTATGGAAGAAGCAGTATTTCACGTTTACGAATCTGTTAACAAGCGAAATTTCATAAATGTTGACATGTGATGCTTTCTCGTACTAATGTTAGTTTTAGAGGTGGGGATATGAGCAAGAAACAAGACATTATGGCTGCGACGCTTGACTTGATACATGAAGAAGGGCTGCAGTCGGTCACATTTTCCAAAATATTCAAGAGAGCGAATGTCGGGTCCGGCACAATATATAACTACTTTGCGAATAAAGAAGAAATGGTAAACCATGTTTATAAAGAAGCTCGGATGCATATGGGGGAATACCTTTTGCAAGGTTTTAACCCAGAAGAGAGTCTCTTCGAACGCTTTAAACGCCTTCAGTTAAATAGGTTGCAGTTCGGCATCCATTTTCAGAAGGAGTTTTTATTTATAGACAATTTTTCCTTTTCCCCGTACATCTCGCCGGAATTGCGACAAATGGATGATGCTCACCATTCGAGAGAAGTGATTCTTTCTCTAATTATCGAGGGGCAAAAACAAGGTGTAATCAAAGAGATGGATTCAAATTTATGTCACCAACTCATACATGGAATTATTTCATCGATTCTTAAGGGATATTATATACACAAATATCCTTTAAACGATTTCCAGATCCAACAAATCGTCGAAGCCTCTTGGAAAGCCATACTCGTATAAATCGCAGAAAGCGATTAAGTTTATGAAGGGATCAAGAACTTGCCGTTAAGCAAGAGCTTGATCCCTTTAGATTATTAAACCATCCTTGACCACACCTTACTCGCAAACGCAGTTAACCTTAACGGTTGAGAGCGTGAACTGACACGTTTTATTCGTTGTATAAAAGCAGGTACGGTAACTAACAATAATACCTGAGAAAAAATTTTTGCCGCTTTTCAGAAAACAGCGAAGGAGCCCACGATGACTCAAATTTCCACAAGCAACAAAGTCGTGACCTTTATCAACGTGTTTACCGTCGAGCCCCAAAATCAAGACCTACTTCTCGAATTGCTTACTCAAGCAACGGATGTCTCCGTTCGATATGCGCCCGGATTCGTTTCATGTAGCCTTCATCGAGGAACGGATGGAACGAAAGTAACGATGTACGCGCAATGGAGTACCATGGAGCATTACCAAGCAATGCGAAATGACCCAAAACCTCTTCCGTATTTACAAGAAGCGATGACGATAGCGAAATTTGAGCCCGGTTCATATGAAGTCGTTAAAACATTTGAACCTATTAAGGTGTAGTGTGCCACATCTCTTAGAAATGACACTAGTCAAACGCTTTTACTTCATTTTATCCCCATTGCTGTATATCGCAATAGGGGATTTTGTTTTGGGAAAAACCACAAACCATCCGTTATGCGCCGGCGATAATTGACCTGAACTACTTCGTCAACAACGCCGGACAAGGCCTGCACGCCCGCGGCATTCGCGTCAATTCCGTCGCGCCAGGAGCGATCATGACGGATTTCGCCGGAGGAACGCTTCGGAACAATTCGGCTCTTCAAGCACAAATCGGCTCCGTTACGGCGTTTGGCAGAGCAGGGGAAGCCGACGACATCGAAGGCGTTATCGCCGCGATTTGCTCGCCGGAAATGGGCTGGTTGAACGCGCAAAGAATCGAGGCATCGGGCGGCATGTTTCTGTAAGCCGCATACGCCTGCCGTCCCCAAATGCGACACTTTCAAAATTGGAATTTATGTTCCGATATGACGCTGTATTCACCAGTCAGAACGTGTTTAAATGTGATATTGAACTGTCCGAAGTTGACCGTATATAATATCAAACGGAATAATTATTCCGAAATTGCTTGACTAACACCTGGTTGAGAGGGTAGACTAGGTCTCATGGAACAAACATTCCAATTAAATGCGGTACAGAGGAGGCGAATGGCATACAGCGACAAACAATTACCGAAAGTCTCGTCCCCCCGTCTCCAAGCCATGGAGTCATAAACTATACGATCCTAAAGGAGAAACGAAAATGAAAATATACGACAAACTATTTATCGGCGGTCAATGGAAAGCGCCAATCAACCAAGAAGTCATCGAAATTCTTTCCCCGCATGACCAATCCGTTGTAGGCAAAGCGGCTCAAGCTTCGCCCGCCGATATCGATTTGGCCGTTGCGGCGGCCAGAAAAGCGTTCGATAACGGTCCTTGGCCGAAAATGACGCCGGGCGAACGCCAAGATCTCGTCGCTCGCTTCAATGAATTGCATGCCGCGCGCGCGGACGAAATCGCGGTTCTGATCACTTCCGAGAACGGTACGCCTAGCTGGTTCACGAACGGACTGCAGCACTCTCTGTCCGAGCAAACGAACGCTTACCTTCGCGCCGCGAAATCGTACGCTTGGGAAGAAACGCTGAACGACGGCAAAGGTCCGATCATTCGCCGCGAAGCGGTCGGCGTCGTCGCAGCGATCATTCCTTGGAACGCACCGCACCAATCGGCTCTTGCCAAAATGATCCCCGCATTGCTTGCGGGCAATACTGTCATCCTTAAAGCATCTCCGGAAACGTCCATAAACGCGCTCTTGCTGGGCGAAATCTTCGCTGAAGCCGGGCTCCCCGAAGGGGTCGTAAGCATCGTGCCGGCCGGCCGCGAAACGAGCGAATACCTCGTCTCTCATCCGGGCGTCGACAAAATCGCGTTTACGGGTTCGACCGGAGCCGGTCGCCGCATCGCTTCCATTGCGGGCGAGCAGCTCAAGCGTGTAAGCTTGGAGCTCGGAGGCAAATCCGCGACGATCATTCTCGACGACGCGGATCTCGAATCCGCCGTTCAAGGCTTGAAATATACGTCTTTCGTAAACAACGGAGAAAGCTGCGTAGCGCATACCCGCGTGCTTGTCTCCAAAAAACGTTACGAAGAAGCGGTCGCCTTGATCAAAACGATGACCGAAAGCCTCGTCGTGGGCAATCCCGAGGACCCTGCGACCTTCATCGGTCCAATGGTACGGGAAGACCAACAAAAACGCGTTCAATCCTATATCGAATTGGGAATTAAAGAAGGCGCGCGTCTCGTTACCGGCGGAACGGAAGTTCCCGCGGGCTTGGAAGGCGGCTTCTACGTCAAACCGACCATCTTCGCGGACGTCGACAACAGCATGCGCATTGCGCAAGAAGAAATCTTCGGTCCTGTGCTCGTCGTTATTCCTTACGAAGACGAAGCCGATGCCGTGCGCATCGCGAACGATTCGCCATTCGGCTTAGGCGGAGGCGTCTGGTCGGGCACGAAGGAACACGGTTTAGAAATCGCTCGCCAAATCCGCACGGGTAACTTCGTCGTTAACGGCGCGACGGTGTCGTACGAAGGACCGTTCGGCGGCTATAAAGCGAGCGGCATCGGCCGTGAATTCGGCGTTGTCGGCTTGGGCGCGTTCGTCGAGCATAAATCGATCAACATCTAATTAAAGGATAAGGTCGAAAGGGCGTAAACCCCGGTCGCTCAACTAACCCCAATGCCCTTAGTCGTTCCGGCAGGATCGATTAAGGGCATTCATTTTAAGGAGAGGTGGAGAGAATGGGCAAGAGACAGGATATTATGGCTGCCACGCTCGACCTGATTCACGAGGAAGGGCTGCAGTCGGTGACCTTCTCGAAAATATTCAAGAAAGCGGACGTCGGATCCGGCACGATTTATAATTATTTTTCGAATAAAGAAGAATTGGTCAACGCCGTCTATAAGGAAGCGCGTATGCTCATGGGGAAATATATGCTGCAAGGCTACGATCCGACGGCAAGCCTTTACGAGCGGTTTAAATGCCTTCAGTTGAACAGGCTGCGCTTCGGCATTCATTATCCGAAGGAATTTCTGTTTATCGACAGCTTTTCCTTCCCGCCGTATATTTCACCGGAACTCCGCAACATGGACGATTCCCGAAATTCGGTCGAAGTCGTGCTTTCCCTGATCGTCGAAGGCCAAAAGCAAGGCCTATTCAAAGAAATGGATACCCATCTGTGCCATCAATTCATTCACGGCATTGTGTCTTCGATTCTAAAAGGCTATTACGTGCGGAAATATCCGTTAAACGAGAGCCAGACGCAGCAAGTTCTGGAGTCGTCCTGGAAAGCGTTGCTTGTTTGAATTACCATGATATCCAATTACTTTACGGAATATAAATTCCATAAAACGATGTATAATAAACGATCAAGCTCCTCATAACCATGTAGAAATGCATGAGTAAATCGCGGAAAGTATAATTCTTGCCGAATTGTTTGGAATAGATATTCCGGTTTTCGTTGACTTATGCGATAGTGAGGAGCTATACTAATTGTGGAACAAACATTCCGAATATCAGCTCAAAGGAGATCATGAATATGCAAAAGTTGATTACGGGCAGCTCGCGCGGGTTCGGCCGCAGTCTCGCCGAAGCGGTTCTCGCGAAAGGCGAACGCCTCGTCGCAACGGCTCGGAAAACGGAGCAGCTCGCCGATTTGGCGGAGCGCTACGGAGACCTGGTTCGCCTCGTGACGCTGGACGTTAATCAGTACGTTCAAGCTCAGTCGGCTATCAAAGCCGCGTTCGAAGCGTTCGGTCGTCTGGACGTGCTCGTGAACAACGCGGGTTACGGCAACGTCTCCTCCATCGAAGAAACGTCGATGGAAGATTTCCGAGCTCAAGTGGAAACGAACCTGTGGGGCGTCGTCAACGTGACGAAAGCCGCATTGCCTTTACTGAGAGAACAGGGACACGGCCACATCGTCCAGTTCTCCTCCATCGGCGGCCGTATCGGAGCGCCGGGGCTTGCGCCATACCAAGCCGCGAAATGGGCGGTCGAAGGCTTCTCCGAAGTATTGGCCAAAGAAGTCGGGCCGCTGGGAATCAAAGTGACTTTGGTTGAGCCGGGCGGATTCCGTACCGAATGGGCAGGCTCCTCGATGCAACAAGTCGAGCCTCGCGCCGAGTATCAAAACACGGTCGGCTACATGATGAAGCACTTCCGCGAAAATACCGGTAAAGAGAAAGGCGATCCAGCTAAAGCCGCGCAAGCGATCATAACGATCGTGAACGAAGAGAATCCGCCACTTCGATTGCTGCTCGGAAGCGACGCCGTCGAGCTCGCGAACGCGATGGACAACGGCAAGCTGGAAGAGACGAAACGTTGGGAAGCGATCAGCCGCTCGACCGATTTCTGATTTCTAAATCAATCCCTTAGGGCGAAAGAAGGTTTCGTCATTGAAAGAAAGCGCAAGAATCGCATTATTGTCGTTGGTCGTTACGACTACCTTCGGAACGATGATGGCCGCACCGGCGCTTAAACCGCTGGCCGTGGCGTTCCCGAATACGGACGCTCTACTGGTACAATGGGTCGTTACAATATCTTCTTTATTCATATTGCCGACTTTGTTTTTATCCGGTACGCTGGCCAAAAGATTCAATCGAAAATCGATTCTGATCACGGGACTGGTGTTGTATTTAATCGGCGGCGTCGGTCCGGCTTTCATGCAGTCGTTCGATTTAATCTTGGTTTGCAGGGCGATCTTAGGCCTCAGCATCGGCTTAATCTCGCCGACCTTCAATTCGTTGATCGCGGAAAACTTCCAGGGCGAAGCGCGGTCGCGCATGAACGGCATTCAAACGTCGATCAACGGTATCGGCGGCGCCATTTTCCTTTCGATCGGCGGTTTTATCGCATCGCTGGGGTGGAGAGACGTCTTCATGACGTATTTCTACGCAGTGGTGCTGCTGATCTTGGTAATCGCGTTTCTTCCAAAATTTCCGCCTCTTCAAACCAGTCAATCGACGAAATCTTCCGCGAAGCTGCCGAAGTTTTTCATCGCGGTCGCGATCGCGGGCGGCTTCCATACGATGATGTTCGCGTTGATTCCGACGAATCTTTCGCTGTTCATCGCGAATAATGGAATCGGCAGCGTATCGTCGGCAGGTTACTTGATTGCGTTTTCGTTAGTCGGCGTTTTTATCGGTGGACTTTTCATAACGCGAGTAACCAAAGCATTCAAAAAAATGCTCGTTCCGCTCGTTTTGATTTTGATGGGCGGAGGTTTCCTGCTCCTTTCTTCGGCCCACGCGGAATGGACGGTCGCCTTGGCGGTGTTCATGATCGGTTTGGCTGAAGGGGTGCTCTTCCCGTTATCCTTCATTAAAACGTCGGAAGTCGTTCCGACGATAATCGTTACGACGGGCATTTCCTTGCTGCTCGCGTGCGTATATATTTGTCAATTCCTGAGCCCGTTGTTCGTTACAGGAGTCGAAGCGCTGCTTCGTTCGGATTCGACTCGCGACGTGTTCACGGCCGTAGCCGTCGGTTTGGCCGCGGTTGCCGTCGGATTCCTGCTTTTTTCCCGCAACAAGATGCGCGCAACGTCGCCATCCGCAACAAAAATCTAATAACAGGTGGTACTTCCTAATGAGACACATTGACAAAATTTATATTAACGGCGAATTCGTAACCCCGCGGGGCACGGAGCGTCAAGAATTGGTGAATCCTTCGACGAGGGAAGTATTCGCGACATTGGCGCTCGGCAACGAGGAAGATGCTAAGCTTGCGATCGCGGCAGCCAAAGCTGCATTCCCCGCTTTCTCCAGAACGACCGTGCAAGAAAGAGCGGATATGCTGCAACGTCTGAACGATGCCATCTTGGCGAGAACCGACGAACTGGCGGAAGCCAACATTCTCGAATACGGCGCTCCCAGAATGCTTTCCGTTCCTCGCGTGCAACTGGCCGCGATGAACTTGATGATCAGCAAAGAAGCGCTCGAGGAATTCGAATTCGTTCATTATATAGGCAAAGCCAAAGTCGTCTCCGAGCCTGTCGGCGTCATGGGGATCATCACGCCATGGAACGCGAGCTATTCGCAAATTACGGCGAAGCTTGGCGCCGCTATCGCCGCGGGCTGCACGGTCGTCATTAAACCGAGCGAAATGAGCGGCTTGCAAACCCAGCTGTTGACCGAATGCTTCGATGCGGCGGGTATTCCTGCAGGCGTCATTAACGTCGTTAACGGTCTTGGCGCAACGGTCGGGGCGGAATTAACTCGCAATAAGGACGTCGCGATGGTCAACTTCACCGGCTCGACTCGGGTCGGTAAAGAAATCCGCAGAGCGACGGTAGATTCGATGAAACGCGTGACTCTGGAGCTGGGCGGTAAATCGCCTTATATCGTGCTCGACGACGCGGATTTCTCCAAAGCGATTCCGGCCGCCGTCAAATCGTGCTACTCGAACAACGGTCAAGCTTGCGTTGCCGGCACGAGATTGTTCGTTCCCGAGCATCGCTTGGAAGAAGTAAAACAGCTGGCCCGCGCGACGGTCGAATCGATGAAAGTCGGCTTGCCGACCGAAGCCGATACGAATCTCGGTCCGATCGTGTCGGAGAAGCAATACAATCAAGTTCAGCACTATATTAACCTCGGCCTTCAAGAAGGCGCGGAACTCGTGGTCGGCGGCGCAGGCCACCCAGTGGGACTGGAGCAAGGTAACTTCGTAAAACCGACCGTATTCGCCAACGTTACGGAAGACATGACGATAGCGAAGGAAGAAATTTTCGGACCGGTACTTTCGATCTTGACGTTCAAAACCGAAGAAGAAGCCATCGAAATGGCGAATAACACGGACTATGGCCTTGGCGCGTATATCAGCTCGAGCAACCTGGAGAAAGCGAACGAGCTGGCTACCCGGATTCAAGCCGGTTCGGTGCTCATCAACGGCGCCGGCTTCGAGATGAAAGCTCCGTTCGGCGGTTACAAGCATTCCGGCATCGGCCGCGAATACGGCGTGCACGGGCTGGAAGACTGCTTGGAGACGAAGACGATCACCGGCTACGATTTGCCGATGTAACTCGCGGTTGCTTTTTGAATACCAAGTTCTTAGTCGAGAACTTGGTTTTCCTTTCTCGAATTATGTGAAATGAATCACAAACTATTGGAGGGAACAACGATGAAAATCGTAGTAGTCGGCTGCACCCATGCCGGAACGGAAGCGACGAAGGACCTTGCGCGCATGTATCCGGACGCGGAAATTAACGTATACGAAAGAAACGACAACGTATCCTTCCTTTCCTGCGGCATCGCGCTTAACGTCGGCGGGGTAGTGGAGAACCCGGAGGATTTGTTCTATTCGTCTCCCGAAGAGCTGAGCGCTCTCAGCGTCCATATGTTCATGCAGCATGAAGTGCTCGAAATCGACGCGAAGAACAAACGGCTTCAAGTCCGCAATCTCGTGACGAACGAGCGCTTCTCCGATACGTACGACAAACTCGTCATGACGACGGGCTCCTGGCCGGTCATTCCCGATTTACGCAACATCGGGCTGGTCAACATTCTGCTTTGCAAAAACTACAATCACGCCTTGACGATCATCGAGAAAGCCGAACACGCGAACAACATCGCCGTTATCGGCGCGGGATATATCGGCATCGAGTTGGTCGAAGCTTTCGAGCATCACGGCAAAAACGTCACGTTGATCGACAATATGGACCGTGTGTTATTCCGGTACTTGGATCCCGAAATGACGGACCGAGTCGAGGCATCGTTCTCCAACGCGGCATCCGCTTGGCGCTCGGGCAGACCGTGACCGGCTTTGAGGGAAAAGACGGAGTCGTGACGACCGTCGTCACGAACGACGACGAATATGTCGCGGATCTGGTCATTCTATGCATCGGCTTCCGGCCGAATACGCAGCTGTTGCAGGGGCAAGTCGACACGCTTCCTAACGGCGCGTCCATCGTCGACGAATACATGCACACGAGCGACCCCGACATCTTCGCGGCGGGCGATAGCTGCGCCGTGCGATACAATCCGACGGGGGAGCAGTCTTATATTCCGTTGGCGACGAACGCGGTGCGCATGGGTTCTCTTGTCGCGCGCAATCTACTGAAGCCTACCGTGAAATACTTGGGTACGCAAGTGACTTCCGCAATCAAAATCTACGATCTGCACATCGCTTCGACAGGCATGACGGAAGCGGCCGCGCTAGCGACGGGCATGAACGCGAAGAGCATCGTCGTCGAGCAAAATTACCGACCCGAATTTATGCCGAGCTACGAGAAAGCGATGTTGAAAGTCGTCTACGAGGAAGAGAGCAAGCGCATCTTAGGAGCCCAAGTATTGTCCAAAGCCGACTTGACCCAATCGATCAATACGATGTCGGTCTGCATCAAAACCGGATGACGATGGAAGAACTCGCCTACGTCGATTTCTTCTTCCAGCCTCATTACAACAAACCGTGGAACCTTCTTAACGCGCCCGGACTCGAAGTCGTTCACGGATGAACGTCTAATAAAGAAGCAGCCAAGTCCACGTAGAGTGGGGCTTGGCTGCTTCTTTTTATAACAACCGGTTGAATTTGTTAACGATTATCGATCAGGCGATTTTTGAGATAGATCAAAAAAAGCGAATAACTTATCCGCAAAATGAAAACGATAAAAATCATGTACACCTTCAAGAGTTCGAAATGATCTCTGCACAAATAGGTGATGGAACTAAATGTAACGAAAGGAAATTCATTTACTTATGAAAAAATCATTAGTTTTGGTTGCTCATCCGAACTTAGAAAACTCCAAAGTAAATAAAAGATGGTTAGAGGAAATACAACAGTATCCTTCGTTTATAACAATTAATGATTTATATGCAAACTATCCCAATTTTCAAATTGATGTTGTAAAAGAACAACGGCTCGTAGAGCAGCATGATCGAATAATTTTTCAATTCCCGTTCTACTGGTATAGCTCACCACCGTTATTAAAAAAATGGCTGGATGATGTATTGACATATGGTTGGGCTTTTACATCGAAAGGAAGCAAGTTAAAAGGAAAAGAACTCGCACTTGCCATTTCAATCGGAGGATCCGAGAGTGATTATCGTCATGGTGAAGGAGAGGGTTATTCAATAAATGAACTAATTAGTCCTTTTCATGAAACGAGCAATTTAATTGAGACAAATTTTTTAGTTCCATTCACACTTTTTGGCACTGATAAAAAGAGTGATAAAGAGTTATGTGAGAGTGCTAGAGAGTATGCAAATTATGTACTTACAAGCGCTTTAGAACCTTTCGTTAATGGATAGTAATTCTCTTTCAAAATCTTGATGTATTTTTGTCGGGTGACAAGAACATTATCTCATTAGAGGTCGTGAAAATCGCTGTTTTTTTATTTATGGGATCAAGTTCTTGTCAAAACCCAATGACAAGAACTTGATCCCATTACCGAAATTGACAAGAACTTAATCTCATTCCCGCGAAGAGCTTGGAAGCGCATCATATCACGTACCCCGTTGGTCCAGCTTCGTAGCAGACGTGCAGCTGCTCCGGTGTTCCTATTTTCTTCATGAGTTTACGCATGGCTTCAGGTGTGTGGGGAAAGTTCCCTAGGAAACGCGGTTCACCACGACCAGCATCCGCGATGGCAACAGAGATGATATCTTTTGATACATCTAAACCAACATATTTTGTGAAATCCTTCATAATACGGCTCCTTTCGAATGTAGCTCTGCATGTGGTTTTAAGTAGAATCCACTACACATTGTAACCACATGCAACCTACGTTAAGCGATTGAGGCCGCCTCGTTCATTATGACTAACGGGACACGATAGCACGCTGCCGAAGGCAATGCAGACTGAAAAACAAAGCATTAGACTGTAAAAATAAAGTTGTTGACTGGGGACTGGCATTAAGAAGACGCTGGGGTCAACGCCAGCGAAAGCCACCAGTTTTTTGGCATGGTTGAATCGCTCTATTTCAACCACCAACCAAAGTTGTTGCAGCAATCTTGGCGCCGATACCGGGGATTAATTGGATAAGCTTATATGCATTTTCGAAGCGTCACGACGTATGGGTTAGTTCTTTTTCCATTGGCTGTGACCTCAATACCGGACCGGGACCAGTGATTTATTCGTACAAGCTCGTGATTTGTGTGCCCATGCGCTTGATCTTATCCGCCACAAAGGCTGGTTCCAGAACTTTAACGTCAGGACCGTATGAGAGAATCATTCCGTACATCCAGTGGTTGTCCGGACAGCTGGCTCGGACCAGCAACGATCCATCATCCCGGACTTCGACGTTGGCCGGTCCGAAAGCCTCCTCCACACGTACGCGTAATCGTGGTCGGAATAGCAGTTGAAGCTCGACGACGGATCCGGTCTCCTGATTGCCCCAGCGTGTGTCGAGCTCCTCCATGCGCACGCCGCGGCTTGCGAAATACTCCAAATGCACGCGGAGCTCTGTCAGTCTGGAAAGACGGAATGTCCGGTAATCGCCGCGCAGTTTGCAATAGGCGTACAAATACCAAGCGTATCCCTTCCAGGCAAGCCCGATCGGCTCGACTTCCCGATGCTCATGGGTTCCCTCCGTATTGGTGTAAGTAAAGGAAACGACGGTGCGGTTTCTGGATGCCTGACGGAGCTGTACGAGTATCGTTCTATCCTTGATGCCGCCGCCGTGCCATAAATTCGTATCGAAGATGAGCGTCTCACCAGTCTCCTCCAGTTGCTTCTGCTCGGATCGGGAGATCAGCGCTTTGATTCTGGTCAGCAGGTCGTCCATCTCTTCATCATCCAGCGACGCACGAACGCCCTTGAGCGCGGACAAAATCGATTGGAGATCTTCCAGCGTGACAATCTGCCTGTCAATGCGAAATTGCTCCATAATTTCATAACCCCCGTCGTTCCCCGTAAAGGCTACGATGGGGATTCCTGCGGCATTGATCGTATCAAGATCCCGGTAGATCGTCCTATGTGAAACTTCAAATTTCTCGGCCAGCGTCTGGGCGTTCACTCGGCGCCGGCTGAGCAGCATCATTGTAATGCCGAACAATCTCTCAATCTTCAAGGTGTGTCCCTCCCCTCTAAACCATATTTTACAATTTCGGTGGAATTCCTTCGACTTTTTTTGGCGGCCGTTTTTTCTCTGACAGATAGTTGTCAGAAAGGGTTCCTTACAATGAGGACATAAGCCAAAACAAATTATAGGAGGATATCCACGATGAACACGAAAACACATCATCCACTGTAAGCATAATCCGGCAGTACCGCTTTGAGGTTTCCCAAACCGAGCTGGATGATCTGAATCTTCGGCTTCGCATGACCCGCTGGTCCCTTGACCGATCCTGCTTCCTTTGGCGGCGCCGCGTCGGATGCCTATCACCTCGTCATTCCGTCCCTGCCCAGTTTAGGACTGTCCGGCCCGACGACGGAAACAGGATGGACACCGAGCCGTGCTGCAGCTGCGCTGACCAACTGATGGAAGCACTCGGTTATGAGGGGTATGGGGTGCAGGGCGGAGACATGGGGGCAATGATCGCACCGGATATCGGCCGCATCGTGGCACATCGGGAGATCGGCAAATGAAGGAGATGAATATCTCATGAGAGATCGACTCATCCGGATCGCGATAGTTGCGCTAATTGTCGGTGTCGCGCTGGGATCGAACCTAAAGGGTTTGCGCCTAATGGACTGGATGTTGCTTGCGAGCTTCGCTGTGTTGAGCTTTTGTGCTGGAGTCATGCAGGGACGCGCCATCGCCAACTTCTACGCGGGACTCATCACTGCCGAAGTGCGGACCGCAGTGATTGCCGCGTCGTTTGGGGTGATCGTTGCACTAAAGACACTCATTGCGATGAGTCATGTCTCCAATTTGCAGAATTCAGGTACATCTCTATTGGTCCAGATTTGTTTCTCTATATTTGGGCTGTTCCTGGGTCGCGGAATTCTGCTGAGGTATTACCAACCGAGTCGTAGCTTGTCTAAAAATGGATGGATGAAGGGTTCATCACTTCATGTAGCACAAAATCCCGCTCGTCAAAAGGAGATACCCAGAATCCACCTTATCATCCGCGGCCTCGTCGGCGCTTTACTGGTTGCGGGGGTACTCACGGCATTCAGCGCGTTACTAACTTCAAACGCAGGACTAAAAACCTTCTCCATTCAAAATATCACCATTCAAGTACTCTCCGGCGTCCTGTACGTTGGGATCATGTTTCCCTTGGCTCGCCAAGTTACGGGTCCGTTTTCGCGCTTCCTGGCCATCTTCGTTCCGCTATATGTCACTGGAGCATTGGCCGACCTCGTTGAGGCGTATTTCTATACCACACTGTTAACGCTTGCCAAACTATTCGGAGCTCTGATAATTGAGGCATTTCCACTCACCATCATTGCGTGCATCATTGCGTGGCTCTTTCCGGCAACCGTGAAGGCACGCTGCACCTCCCGTTTGGGGGAAATCTTTAGTGAACGTCCGTTCACATCCTGGGTTTGGAGAATTGTCCTTGCGGGTGTGCCCTACGCCGCTATATATCTGCTGTTCGGAGCACTTGTTACACCGATAGAACACGCCTACTATCACGACCAAGCCTTCCTGGCGACGCTTCACACCCGAGTTCCTTCGACCACTACGACTCTGATCCTGGAAGCATCTCGCGGAATCCTCTTTGTGTGTGCCCTTCTGCCGGTCATTGCCTTCACGCGCTATTCACGTTGGGCTACAGGTCTGTACCTTGCACTGATCGGGGCGGTACTAGAAGCGTGGGTCCCGCTGCTCGGATACACCTCATGGCCGATGATGATGCGAGTAGGTAATGTATTGGAACTCACGGGAGATGCATTCGGTCGCGCGCTTTTAATGACTTTGCTAGTGGTGTTACCCCGACACCAATCCGATGCCAAGGTTTCGGAGAATAGTCCGACATATTTTCCTTAACCGATTGAAGTGGATCTGCACGTTCTAATAAGGGCTCGTTAGATCCCACGCCACAGGATTTATAGGAATCCCAGTCGAAGAATTTGTAATCTCAGAGCCTTTCGGAAACAATCTATGTTCTTGTCTTGGGTAATGGACAAAACTTATTTCAATAAAATGGTGACCTCATAATACGAACCGATACGATAGTTCAACAAATAATGGCCTGCCGGCGTCGGCGGGCCATTATGATAATTCTGAGTCGGTGATAAGCTACGGGCAAAGTAGTCCCATCAGCACATTGAAACCCGACTATTGCATGGTAAAATTTAGTTGCTAAAGAGGCTGTCCCAGGGGACCGTTCGCACCCGTTTGACCCAAGTCCAAGATCGAGCGGTTTTATGATGTGGGGTTGTTGCCAAGGTCATGCTCGAAAGGTTGGTTTAGATGCGTCTGAACAAGATGAGAGGAGAATGAATCATTATGATAAAACAATCTCAAAAATTCATGATTATCATCTGTCTGCTTGTTGGTCTTGTATCTGTATCCAACATAGCGGCTGCTGCGGAAAAATCGGTGCAACAGGTTGATGGAGGGGATTTTCATACTATCGCTCTCCAAAGTGACGGTACAGTATGGGCATGGGGAAATAATTGGGACGGCCAGCTCGGCGATGGAAGTAAGGCAGGCCGTGTCACCCCCGTTCAGGTCAAGAGCATCACAAATGTGGTCAATGTAGCTGCAGGTAGTTGGCATAGTTTGGCCCTTAAAAGCGATGGAACCGTCTGGGCGTGGGGGAGCAATTCCCATGGTCAACTTGGTGATGGGAGTACGACAGACCGGGATACACCCGTACAAGTGCTGGGTCTCGATTCGGTAGTCGCCATCGATGCGGGCGGTGATCATAATTTGGCCCTCAAAAGCGATGGAACCGTTTGGGCGTGGGGGAGTAACAACTGGGCCCAGCTTGGCGACTGGACTAATATTGACCGTCATACCCCCGTTAAAGTAATTACGACAGATTCGGTAGGCCGCGATCTCGATTCGGTAGTTGCGATCGCCGCGGGCAGTGAACATAATTTGGCACTCAAAAAGGACGGAACCGTCTGGGCGTGGGGATCCAATGGTACAGGCCAGATTGGTATCGGCCCTCTATATGAAATGACGAATCTTACCCAAGTACCCAACCTCAAATCGGTGATCGCAGTCGCTGCCGGGGTCGATCAAAGTCTAGCACTCCAGAACGACGGGACTGTCTGGGAATGGGGGGGGGTCCAAACGGAAACGGACGGATCGCAGGGATATAGAGCAGATCCGCCATTTCAGGTGAAGGGTCTCCATACGGCAGTCGCCATCACTGCACCAGGTGATCATAATTTGGCCCTTAAAGACGACGGGACCGTCTGGTCATGGGGGGATGGCCGACTGGGCGTCGAGAGTGCAGATCCTCCGGTTCAGGTGCAGGGTCTTCGTTCGGTAGACTCCATCGCCGCAGGAAATCTCCATAATATGGCTATTAAAGGCGGAACCATCTGGACATGGGGAGATAATCTCTATGGTCAACTGGGAGACGGAACAATGACAGACCGTGATGCTCCCGTTCAGGTTGATCTGAACCAAACGGGCTCATTCCAGCTTTCCGATTCCAAATCTTATTCAAACGGCGGATCCACTTATGATTACTCGTTATATTACGGATACATTTCGTCATTCGGACAAGAATTGAGCGGATCTTGGAGTCCGCCTGCAGGTTTCCACGGAACCGTTACGGTCTCCATGATTTCCCCAGCGGGGGTAGATTATGACCTTAGTCTGACAACGGTTGGCGAAGACAATCAATCGCCGGAAGAAACGGGGAAATACCCGGATAGTACTGAGTTCAGTAAAGCGGTTGTTCCCCCAGATTCCGCAGTCGTGTGGAGGGTGAAGGGACACTCGGACAACGACTATAGTCAGGATGAGAAAGTTTTCGTTTACGTGGCCATCCAATATGAACTGAACATATGGCCAAGTTAACGGAGTTGAAAGCTGTAGGTGTAGACATTGCAAAGTTCAAACATGCGGCTCGCGCACATCAAGTACCGCTGATATATGACTTTGAAGAATGATTAAGTAGCAGCTGGAGCAAGTATATGCCGAATTGGGCTTGTCTCGCGATGGCAAACTCGAGCTGGAAGAAAGATTGGATGAATTACTCATACAGATTCCACATTGCCACAATTGCTGGACCATTAAAGGGATTGGAAGAGGCACTATAGCAGGTTTCCTAGCAAAGAGGTAGGTGACATTAGCCCGTACCGTCAGGATCGAGACGATTGAAAAGCAGCAGCGCCAGAGATTTGTTCTAGCAGCTAATCTAATACTTTTGCACAAAATTCGGATTTTGTACACATGTCCCGTTGCCTCTCCCGAACGAGTCACCGGCGGGCGGCGGCGGCTCCCGGATTGACTGCTACAACCCATTTTTTCGATAGCATAAAAAAAAACCGTCGTTGAGTTCGACGGTTTTTAATCACTAATTAAACATCCTTCTTGTTCCTTTTTATGAGTCCTAGTAGTCCAATAATAAGGCAGACCATGCTCACTGCCCAAAAAAGCACTACTAATCCAATATAAAGTGAGTTTTCTTCTGATTCCATAATAGAGTTTGTATTAGTGGAATCATTTAACCAATGGATAGCAGTAAAATAGGCTATAACCAAGAAAAATATCTGCAAAAATAAAAAGTTTAGTAAGAGATGTTTAGTCTTAATGACGTAGTAGAGCACTATAAAAAAATATGGAATTATAATCACAAAAAACAGTAAGCTGAGCATTGACACTAACTCTTCTTCTATCTCCATAATTTGAACCAATCCTTTTACTTAATATCTTCTATATCCCATGCCAAATCCGATACTATAATTTTATCATTTTTAGCGGTAGGATTATTTGCTTTAATCGGCTGCGTTACCCATCATGATGCGGGCATCTGCAGAGAACGGTGTCCCAATCCAGCCTTCGTCGGTTAGCTTACGGCAAGTCTGCAGACCGCCGCCCAAGAACGTATCCGGTGCGTCACCAACGCGCAGGTTTTTAGCCTGCGCTAGCTCGATCACCTTCTTCGCATCGTCGCGGCGCACGCGTAAGGCTTCTCCACGTAGAATGATTTTCTTACCGTTTCGGCGCTCCAGAGCGCGGCAGAAAGCGATTTCCCGGTACCGGTTTAGGCCTCAATAAATATATTCAATAAGAGCGCCTCCCTGATGGATAAATAAACTGAGGCGCTCTATTTTAAAAAAGTACGAACACCTCAACCTATTCAGATTTTAATTTCTATCAACTCAAATTTAGGAACATTTTTTACCTGAATCTCTCGTAGATTGTCGAGATAATATTTTCTATCTCCAAAAGAATTCTCTCCAAGATATCTTTTTAACTCATTCTCTAAGTTTTCATCACTGTCTGAATCGGCAGGAGATTTTGTGAGAAATGTTACTATCGCATTTGAATATTCCTCCGATTTAAACCACGGCCCATTTAGTAACTTTTTCTCTCCAAAGAAGTCAACATATGTTTTACTGAAGTAATTACACCAAAAAACTCCTGGTAATCTAGTGTCCAATCCTCCTGGAACAAATTGCCGATCAATTGCTTTCTCTGTAGAAATATATGAATACAGTCCATTAAATTTATCATTAATTTGTAAGAATAGTTCAATAAACTTCTGTTGAGATTTATTAAACGCATTATCAGCAACATACAATGTCACCCAATTAGGTCGAATATATTTCTGGCCTTTATTCCATTCCATAATGAAAGAAAATGAAGGATTTTTCTTTTTACCCATCAATCCTCCAGTTATCCTATCTTTACCTTGTTCTGCTTTTGACCAGAGTTCAATTGCTACTTCCTTACTAAATTCTACTTTCAAAGGTTCATAAATTCCTACTTTGTCCGGTAATAAATCTTGTTTTTCTAGTATTTCCAGAAATAAAGCCGCCTTTTCTTTTGTTCCGATAAAAGAGTTGAAATAAAAAGACATTGTAATCAACATCTTCACTCCTTCCTCAAGATAGATTAATATGCAGCGTAACTATTAGTCCCTTTTCGTACAATGATACTTCCCCCACTATTTCTAACTGTTGCCTGAGCATTTTTAGAAACCTTAGTTTTTGGAGAGACATACAAATCGATTGGTCGTCCATCTTTAGCATAGTCTCTCATTTGACTATTATTATATATATATTTTTGGTCCTTTACCTCGGTTATTCTGCCGTTGCTAACACTATCAGGGATACTTTTTCCAATCTTTTCAGTAGTACCTTTTCCGCCATTTTTATTCAGATTATTTTCTTTAAGCACATCTTTTTCAAACTTTTGCCCTCTGGTCAATTGACTGGGGACTTTACTTCCGCTTTTCGAAGAATTGACATTAATTTTTGTGCCTGCCGAGCCTCTGCTTGCTGATTGCGGCAGAGAACGAGCACCAGCACCACTACCGCCTGAACCGCCACCGGCTTGCGATACTGCCGGTCTGTAGTATTCATCTCCACCACCTCCATAATCTAACATATGTTGTTTATGCCCGCTTGGATCAGTATACCGCAGTGGACTATTCATAACATACGTATACAAATTCAGGCTTAGTGGGTTTTTAAGTTCACCTTCAAACGTATCTTCACTTGTAAACCTAGCTGATTCTGGATTATACCATCTTGAACGAAGATACTGTAACCCACTATTCTTATCCCAATATTCGGATGAATACCAGAACGGGTTATCGATCGTTTCACTCACACTTAACGGCTTGCCCCAGATATCGTAGGTATACTTATTTAAGACTGTGCCTGCATTATCCCTTAATTCAACAACATCATTATGTCCGTTGAGCAGATAAGTCGCTTTTGTTAGATTGTTTCCATCAATTCGTTCAAGTAAACCATTACCATACACATAAGAAGCCTTCGGAGTAACCGTTGTTCCATTAACAGTCGCTTCTCCAATCAAGAGCTGGTCATCCCAATAGTACCGGGTCTTAGTACCACCAGCAGTCCGTTCATAAAGCAGACCATCACCATTATACGTGTAACTGATAGTGGCAGCATCTTTGTCGGTGACCTTCGTTAATTGATTCCATTCATCATACGTGTAATTGAAATTATCAATCGAAGGTGTCGCATCTGAAATCAGACTTGTTCGATTTCCTCTTGCATCGTAACCGTAGGTCTCATGAAATTGGGTGTTCGTCAGCATTTGCCCTAATTTATCATACGTATAATTGTTGATCGTTCCATTTTCTGTACGCTTTGTTACATTGCTGCTCCAATCGCTTTCATAGTCAAAGGAGTTAACTACTGTCCCGTCTGCTTTTTTATGTTGGAGTGATTTGAGGTCCAAACCGTCATATACATAATTGCTAGTAAAATTATTCGCGTGCGTAATTGTCTTAACATTATCATTTCGATAATATGCGTAAGTTGCAGATAATTGATTATCCGTTTTCACGGTGCTAATGCGATTCACCGTATCATACGAATAGGCAATTGCTCTTCCAAAAGGATCGGTTAATCCTGTTCGATTCCCTCGTAAATCATAGGTATACTGGACTGTCTTTCCATCTGGATATGTCTTGCTTTTAAGCAAACCGGTATAGGAATCGTAATCATACTGGGTAGTACCGGTTTTATCCGCCATCGTTTTACGTTTTCCATCTGGGTTATACACATAACTTATTGTCTCACTTGGACCATAACGATACTGCAAGCGATTCTGGGTGTCATATTGATACGTAAAGGTTTTGTTATTGCGATCAATTAACTTCGACAGATTACCTTCCGCATCGTAATACATTTTTTTTTGTTTACCGGCTTCATCGGTATACTTAATTAGATTTCCTACTTCATCGTACTCTTTAATCAACTTTTTATTGTCTGGATAGGTCACGCCAGTAGAATTGCCAAGTTGATCATAGGCATACGTAAATAATTCATTCTTGGGTGTGGTTACGCTGCGCAATTCGTCTAACACATCATAGGAGTACTTGGTAACATTCTCTACACCTGGGGCATCGAAAGTCGAAATCTGAGTAATGTTATCCGCGTCATCATATTGAGTACTCCGTTTCGTTACGTAAGTACCATTTTCTAATTCCTGTTCACTTGTGACACGGTCAAGATGATCCAATTGCTTTTTAACGGGATTATTTTCTTCATCCACTTCAGTTATAGTATGAAGAATGTCGTCATACACCACTTGACTGAAACTTAAATCGGCATTCGTTGTTTTGATAAGCCGATCCCAATTATCATACGTGTACGCCGTACGATCTCCAGAAGCATCTTCATCCCAAGCCTTTCGACTTAAAGCATCATAACCGGTTTTGCTCTTCGCCTTGAAGCTTGGCGCTGCATCAGTAGGCTCTTTTTCATATATTTCACTTTTAATCTGCCTTCCCAGGCCATCCCAAGTGATTCTTGTTTGCACCCCTGCTTCATCGGTTTGAGTCACTTGGTTATTTGTATCGTCGTAAACAAGACTATTCCAAGAAGTATTCGGATTGGTTACTTTCGTCAAACGATCCAGCTTATCGTACTGGTACGATGTTTTGTTAGATCGACCATCCGTGTAGGTCAGCATGTTTCCGGATAGTTTATCGTACGTCGAAGAGGTGCTGCTGCTTTGTTGAACCCCGTCAGCATCTTTGTAGAGGGCGGTTTCTTTAGTCAGATATGCAGATCCGTAGGCAGGATCATACTCATACGTGGTTAAGGCTTGTCTTGCTGTATCAAAGTCCGTTGTCGCAACCACATTCCCAAAGCCGTCATAATCGTACGTCGACCGCTGGAGTACAGCACCTGCCGCATTGTTTAATTTCAGTTTATAATCCAGCACATCTCCCTGAGCGTTACGAATCATGTCAACAAACAGAGAATCAGTAGCTGAGACTGGCCACGTTTCGGTTAATTTAAAGTGCGTTGTAGGATCATACGTAAACGTGGTCGTTTTATTTAACGCATTTGTACGCGTGAGTATATTGCCATAATCATCAAACGTTTTTGAATCCATGATCGGTTCCGATTGTGCAGACGTTGAACGATAATAGGATGTTGTGGAAATCGGAGATGGAATTCGTCTCGCTTCATCGAATGTATTGTTGGTTATCTGTTTAATGGCTAAATCGGAAGCTTCAATATTGGTATTATAGATCATTGGAGGTGTCTGATTATCGATGAAGTCTTTCTTGTACGTGTAAAGCGTTTCAATCTGTCCACGAATGGTCTTCGTGGTAAAGTTCATATCGACATTATAGGAGTTCCCCATGTCTGTTGGGTAGATAAAAGCCATACGGTTCGCGTCAGAAGTTGTCTGGTCGGAGTATGTAACGACATCTTTACGAACAGCCAATCGATAGGCTTCATTTACGGAACTTGCACTTGTATACCGCTTGACCGGCGTAGCCTCATATTCATAAACAGACTTTGCTCCAGTCGGGTACGTCACGCCTGTAATTAAAGCATAGGGGTTAAGCGTCGTTGGCGTTGTCGAGAGCAAGTCAAACTTTGCTGTGGCGATGGAGTAATCATAGGTTGTTTTCCGGTTTAAGGGATCAATGACTTGAGTAAGTAGTTCTTTGCCATTTTGAATTGTCTTTTTGTAGATGACCTGGCGATCCCCCATCGTGAGCGTAACCGCGGAGGACGTGTACTGAATTGTAATTTGATTACCAATCGCATCTGTAATTTGAGTTAATAACGTCCCATAAGGAGAAACATCTGCATACTGAAAGGACGTATTGTTATTGTACGCATCGGAAATCTGCAGCACTTTCCCTTTGTCATCAAAATACTGTTTTTCTCCCGTAATACTATTTCGCAGGACTTGGGCAGATTTCAGCCCATTAACCGTGACCGAAGTATCGCTTGCTAAAGTAAGATCCTTCCACGGGTATCCTTTTAGTACGCCTGCTTCAACTTGATATGAACCGCCGTCTGCCAGATGAATATACGTTCCGTTATCAAAAGTCACATACGGGATGTTCCACGACCAGCCGATTCCCAGCGGTGCACGCTTCTGATCTTTAGAGTCTACAATACTATTTGAATATGAAACTTGATCAAACGTATCAATTGGGGTCGTAATTAAAGATGCATAATCATATTTGTAGTAGCGATTATAATTTGCATCAGATTCACTAAACGCCTGCGAGCCCTTCTTGTTGTTGAAAATGGCTACCGCATTCTGTGCATCCGATAAAAGATACGGACCATCAGGCTCTCTATATGATTCTGTCCTTAAGTATTGATAAGCGGAAGTGAACGCCGGAATTAAATAATATTTATGCAGGTAGTAGCGGTCATCGGTCGAACAGTAACTCGGACCTGCTTCTTCTTTGTATTGAACTAAGGAATTATAAAAGCTTGCGCGTTCACTTTCAGATGAAAAAGATCTTTGAGTAGGTGTTGATGGATCAAACCACTCGCTCTCCTGCAAAACAAAAGAGTTATCACTGCATTTGTACTTCACATTTAATACATGGTAGTTATAGTTTAGATAGTACACATTGCCATACACATCGACTTGATAATTCGTGTTAATGTTATAGATCGGGACACTGGATACATTCTCTTTAACATCGGCTTCATATAATTGCGATGCCCCCGAGTCGTAAGAACGGGTCAGCGTAAAACGGTGTCCATTACGGCCGGGAAGGGTTAGGTCCGGTTCGGTAAATGACAACGTACCGGATACAGTGGATACATCCTCTGTGTCCTGGCTAACTTTATACGGAGCCTCATCTCCTTTAATTTTCAACAATTCAAGATTTGGCTTTTCAGGCTGCGGTGGTAAGGCTTCCGTTTGAAAATCATTCGTTACCGTTAAATCAATGTCACCTAAATCGGATGAAATCTGGCTTTCGGCAGTTTCGGACGTATTTATGACCGTCCTAGGTTCTGCTGCCCCCGCAGCACGGCTGCCTTCTGCAGATTGTGTGCCACTGGTTGCTTCTTCCAATGTAAATCCTTGATCTAGCTTTTTTTGGATTTCCGCCTCACTAACCTGCGTTTCAGTAGAGACTGCCTCCAAATTCAAACCCGTAAGTTCTTCGTTTTGTTTCGTCAAGGCTTCATCTAATTCTCGCTGTTTAAGCCGTATTAACCGCTCCGTTAAATCCCGGTCACTTGTTTCTTGAGAACTAACAAGCTCCTCATATGATGGGTTTGCACTGATATCCGGTTCTTCGTTTCGGCCAGCATTTTGTGCAAGACCGAAATTAATCTGATCGTTAATCCATTGTCGTTCCGCATCCTCAAAGTTTAGCTGCTCTGTATAATTGTAAGAATTATAATTATTTACATTGACATCTGGCGTTGCCTCACCCGTACCACTATTTGGTGCTGCCCAGGATTGATAGTTAGTAGTCGTCATGAGTAAAGTGACAATTACTAATACAACCAAATATCTTAGTCTCTTCTTCAAGTTATCTCCACCTTAATTGAAATTTCAGACCATTTCCCCTATTTACGAAACAACTTTTGAAATCAGATTTCCATTACTATCATAGGTATAGGTGATTTTCTTTCCGCTAGTAAGATATACATTGGCCAATCTTCCTGCTTGGTCGTATTCATACGTTGTCGCTAAATGACGAACACTGAACACAGCATCCGATTCATCCCATGCACCATAGGTTGTTCCATTAAAAGATCTTATTCTTATTAAAGCAGTTGTAGTTGGCGCAATTGTACGAAAGTCTATTGTGGCTGATGTATCACCCGGTGGAGTTAGGGAGAGCAAATCTTTCCATGTTACCCCATTGTCTCCAGAGAGTTGAATTTGATATTGCAAACTGGATTGTGGTTTATTCTGGTCTTCACCGGCTAACCACTGGATAGGAGTTGAAGCATCAACGGTTTCTCCGCCGTTTGGGGATACGAGCTGTGTAACGAGTGTATACGTAACGCTGATGACAATGTTGGCCTTACTGCCAGAAGCTGCACTAAAGGCAATTGAGTTTGTTCCTGGTATTATACCGGTACCAAGAGGAATAACTTTGGAAGCGGCTCCGGATAAGTTACCAACGGTATAACTTGTACTGCCGTTATTTAATTTAAAGCTACCATTTACTAAAGAGATATTTTGCGCGATGTTTAGTTTGATTCCTGTTGATTGTAGTACTCCCAACGGAGCGTTGACTGAAGCATTGCTTACTCCATTGACAAAGAGCTCACAATGATTCTTTATGCCTCCAGAAAAGATAGAAGTGTATTTGGCTTCAAACGTACTTGAGGCATAGCTTGATGCAAAATCTTTGGAGAAACAGGTGGTTGTCGTTGAGGTTATACCTACGTCAGAAGGTTCAGTAGTTCTTGTTTGTCCAGGAGGATCTCCAGGACTAGAGCCACTCGTGTTAGTTATGGTTGCAGTGACATTAATATTTGTAATAGAAAAGGCTGTATTAACATTTGAGGCTGGGACGACTGTCCCGCTGCTTGAAGTGGTGGTACCTGTCTTGGATACAGATGTGATCTTAGAATAGTCTTGTGAAGTGACCGTTGCACTCGCACTAATATTGGTAGCATTTTTCGGAACATCAAATGTGTATACTTTTCCATTTTCTACACCAGAGATTGTAGAGGTTATTGTTGTTGGATCAATGGTAATGGGATAAGTAAGTCCTACTGCATCTATTTCTAAGTCTATGTACTTCTTATTATCCGTCTCTCGAAGCTGTTGATTTACCACGCGTTTCGTACCTTTCGCATCCACCAACCACGCTGGAAGTATGCTAAATACATCAGATGTTAAGTTGCCGTCGATGTCTCCGATTACTTCATATGAAATTTTTTTAGGAGACAAATCATTCTTAAGCACAATGGTTTCCTTAATCCCGTTTCTCTGGACCTCCAGTGATACGTCTGTATTTTCCCAGGCGTCCTTATAGAAGATCGTTGAAAGAGATGTTTGACTTCCGATGACATCGTAGCTCTCTACGGGTACAAACTCAATGTTATCCTCTCCTTTTGAGATGGAGTACCCTAAATTAAACGTTTGAGGTACTCGTACATCAAAGGGAACTCTTGGGGCTCTAAAACTCTTTCCGTCTTCTGCATTTTCCGCACTCACACTCTCATCAGTCTCAGTCTTATTTTTAACTATTAACTCTTTAGACTTTGAGCTTATGCTGGCCAATCGATTCTCAGCGACTAATGTTGTATTGATATTCTGATATTCATTGTTTTCATCCAAGTAATGAAGCTCATAGGGAGAAATCACAGCTTCATATTTACCGTTCGGTAGGACAAAGTGTTTTTCATTGCTTGTCCTAAGGCTAGGGATCTCAATGGCCTTTCGATTGATAAGATTGTCGATCTTCTTTTGCACAATGTCTTTTGCACTCGAATTTTGCGAATTAATCATTGCTTCGTTTTTGACAATATTATTTTGGGTAACATTGCTACTTGCTGTCACAAATTGTGGTGTGACGAACGTTTGGCAGGATAGTAGAATTGCACCAAACATGAGATATTTCCTAATCACATTAATCCTCCTCATATTCAATCCTTACAAAAATGCGCTGTTTTCCCTAAAGCATTCCCACTACCTCTATCCCCCTTAAAAAATGCATTTTATTTTTATAAATTTTTACCAATTTACAATAATACAATTTTGATATCATTTACTGTCGAATACCGTTGTCGAATTTAATTATTTTAAATTGTGGAAATTTTTATCGCTGGATATTATCGCGGAAACGACGTTGCATCACATCAGCTGCTCATGCATCTTGAAATAAAAAAGATGGCCACAAAATCGGCCATCATTTCCCCATTCGTTTCAAGCTCTTACGAATTTCCTTCATGTCCTTGTCCCAATTCTTGTTTGGTGGAACACGAACACCCATCTCAAATTTCACAATTTTCTTCGATTTTGCTTTCGCCTCTGGACCCTTCCATAATCGCATAACGATCACTATCCATCCAAAATAGTAGACTTAGTAGATTCAGTTATGCCCGTTTGCACGCCTTTGGGTTGCCATGGCACCAAGCGGTGAAGCTTACGAGCCGGATCGTGCTCTACTTTTGAAACAAGCTGCTTAGCTGCTTCTCATGTAACACGAAAATGGGTTTGTTCGTGGGATCTAAAGACTGCACGGAGTACCGGATTGCTTTGGGCAAAGGGCATTGCCCCGTAGATCGAGGCCGGGACGATAGCCATACATCAACAAACGGACTGCATGTGGGCAGAAGAAGAAGATTAATATAACGAAATATCTAGCGCGACAAACCTTCCATTTCGACGTTGAAGTGATCCGCGCTCAATCCAAAGAAGTCTCTAACTCCGCAATGAATGCGTGCGTCGGAGACTTCTTCCTTTATGCCGCCAACCGGTGCACGGTGCACAGCATTTAGCTATTCGCAATCAGATGACGCGCACCTGATCGATTTCTATTTTGCCCGCTTTGACGTCGACGAACGGCTTGCCGCCGCGCATGCCTGCAATGCCGTAGCCGCCGGACGTGCAGAGGAAACTGCCGTAATCTTCGACAGACCTCGGCGACAAGTACAGCGTTCGGTCAATCGCGTCGTAACGCGTGCCGCTCCATCCCTGAATTAAACCGTAGGAAGCCATCGCCCGTGCGTACCAATGGCCGCATTCGTATTCGTCGAAAGGATTTCGTGTCCGGCCGTCGTAGCGGTCTCGGCAGATTCGCACGATATCCAATCCTTCCTCCGCGCAGCCGACCGAGAGCAGATGAGAGGCGACCTGGTATTCGATTCCCGTCCACACCTCGTTGCTGTATACGAACGGAAGCGCCAATTGGCCGCCCTTCGGCCACGTACATAACAGCAGCCCGCCTTCGTCGCCGATCGCGAAACCGGGACGCTGCGGATTGACATGGTCGGATAAATCGCGCTTGAGATTATACTTGTATACGCTGAGCAAGTGGCTGCGGACGTTGTCGCGGTCGAGGATATCGCCGAGTCCGCACATCTCGGCCAGCCAAGCGCCGATGACGCCGTCGGAGAGACAGCCCATGCCGTATTGGTATTTCGGGCCTTGTCCCTTCAAGAGCTCGATCGCCTCGGTCGAGTAATTGACGTTCCACGCCTGCTCGCCGCTTGTCGGAGAAGGCGTCCGAAGACCTTCCCAAACGATATGCTGTTCGTAATATTCTCCGTTAAACAGCACGTGATCCAAATAATGCCTGCCTCGCAGATACAAGGAACCGTAAGGGTCGGCTTCCCCGAGCGCTTGCGCCATCAGCGAAGCGGCCTTCAAAGCGCCAACGTAGATGGAGGAACACATCCCGTCCGGTCCCCAAAATTCAATATCGTACGTATTGTGATGCGGCTCGGATAGCACCCCTTCCTTCTTCGGATCCCATTCTTCGATGCAATAGTCCAAGCTCGATTTGATTTTGGGCCACAGGATCCAGAGCCATTCCGTATTCCCGCCGATCCGCCACTCCCGGTACGCCTTCATGATGCCGCCGAGCTGACCGTCGCTCGCTGCGTGGAAGTCGTGGTCGGCCGGTTGAATCGGCAGCGGAATGCGAAAATTCTGGTGTCCCCGCTCATCCTGTCCTTCCGTGAATTCGGTCGTGCGAACGCCTCGTTCCAATTCGGGAAATAAATGCGGAAGCGCTTGCGCATAATTCCACACATGCGTGCAGGTACCGTGGCAGCTGCCCCGAGTGTCCTCGCTTCCCTCCCAGCCCCAGAACCTGCCGTCCGTCTGACGGAGCACGGTCGGCGATTTCAAGATCGACAGATTTGCCGCGATGGCATGCACGAGCTCGGCGGGCATCGACGTCCCATAGAAACTGTCGGTAAAGTCGCGGCTCTCCTTGCGCATCCGGTCGTAGTGTTGGAGCCAATAATCGGCGACATCGCTGGCGCCGGCGAACCTTCCCGCATACCAAGGTTTATGGAATTCCAGTACGGCACGACCTTTGCCATCTACCTTTTCCTGCGATGAAGCGGCGGGACTGGGAACACCGACGGTTAGGTTGGTCTCCGGAACCCACCAAGACAGCATCAGCCTGACCGTCTTTCGTTCGTTGGGAAGAAGCGCCACCGGGACGAAAAGGCTCGCTCCCGGTCCGGGCTTGCCTTCCGCTACCGGCGCTTTCTCCTGGTAATGTCCGGCGGCGATATCGTTCCAGATCATCGTGAGCGGATCGAACCAGCCGCCGCGAAACCATGCGCAGTCCGCCTTCGCTCCGGGATCGTCCGTGACGGCGCTGAATGCCCCCTGCTCCCAGCCGCGGTTCTCGATCGGCGGCTGCTCCAGCCTGAAGCCCCGACCCGAATCCGATCGGACAATGCGATGATTGCCGGAGCCGTCCGCTGCCAAGAAATTGGCGGCATGAAACGAATAGACGAGCTCTACCGTCCGATCCGTCGCGTTGGAGAACGTGAATTCCAGGCCGGCCGTGGGCAAGCTCGAATCGTCGGCGTTCAGCGGAATGAACGGACTCCATCCGGTGATCGATACGTCGACCGGAATTTGGGGATCTCGCAGCTCCACCGTTCCGAACGGAAACCGGGAACTGAACGCCGCCTCCTTAAATCGCGGCAGCCCGTAATGCTTGCCGAACAAGCCATTCCCCGGCCCGACGAACCGATCCGACCGATGGCTGAATATTTTCCAGGACGGCACCGGCCCTTCCAGCACCCTCGCCAGATTGCCCGACTCGCTCTTGACGCAGAGCGCGGAGAACATCATCGGCTCGTGGGTGACGTCCGGCGCGTTGCGCAAGGAAAAATGAGTCATCGCGCCCGTTCCTTCCAAGCAAAACATGCCTGCGCCGATGCCTCCGAGCGGAAACGCGACATGCGAATTTCGGGCGCCGGCATAGCTGCCGTCCTGCCGCTTCTCCTCAATGTTCTTCATATGACGAGCAGCCTCCTGTCGACTCTTCCTTTTGTCTCATTTCCATCGGGGATACCCCGTAATGCTTTTTAAATAGTTTATGAAAATAGGACACGTCTTCATACCCTGCTCTTCTCGCGATATGCTTGATTTGCGTGCCGTCCTGCATCACCCATGATCTAGCCGCTTCCATGCGAAGGCGGATGATCTGCTCCATGAGATTCTCCCCGAATCGGAGCTTATACATTTTGCTCAGGTATTCCTTGCTCACGAAAAACCGGTGCGCAAGCGTTTCCAATGAAATCGAATCGGCGTAATGCTGCTGAACGTAATCGAAGATTAGATTCAGATTGAGTTTTTTGCGCTCTTTCCTGCTCGAGATGATGCTGCCCATCGCTTCCCGGTAAATGCCGAGCAAGGCTTCGGCGATATCCGCGGCGGCAAACTGCTGCGGCGCATAGGCTTTCATGAATTTATCGCGCAGCACGTCGAGCAGCTCCGCGCACTCCATCGCGGCGAATTCCTCCAGCATAATCAAGAACTCATGATAAATTCGAAACCACTGCGGAGCGCCGCAATTAAAATGGGCGTCCACGTAAGAGATGCATTCCAGCAGCGCGTCTTCAGCCGATTTAACGGCCAATTCGTTCAGATGGGCGGAAACGCTCCGTTTATAGTCATTGAGAACGGTTAGCAGCTCGGGGGAAAGCGCCACTAATGCCTCGGAGATCTGGCGTTGGCGCTGCTCGAGGCAGAGCTTCAACGCTTGCTTCAGCTGCTCGGGGTCGACCGGCTTCAACAAGTATTCTACGGCAGCGGAGCGTATCGCTTGGCGCGTGTATTTGAAGTCGTCATGCCCGCTAAGTACAATAATTTTCGTATCCAGCTGAGCCGTCTCGATTTGGCGAAGCATATCGATGCCGTCGACGACCGGCATGTTCATATCCGTGATGATGATATCCGGATGCTTCTCGCGGATGAGCTGCAAGCCATCCTCCCCGTTGTCCGCTTCCCCAATCACCTCGATGTCCATGTCGGCTTGAATAACGAATTGCTTGATCAATTCGCGAGTCCATGATTCATCTTCGACGATAAGTAAGTTAGTCAAGAGAATCCCCCTCCCTGCGCAGACAGATTAGGCAGCACGAGCGTAACCCGGGTCCCGCTCTGCCACTCGCTTTCGATTTCCAGTCCGAATTCGGATCCGAATTGCGTCTTCATTCTCGCGTGAATGTTGCTTAAAGCCATGCTTTCCTTCGATTCGATAATGTCTTCGATGTTCCGGGACAGACGCTCCTTCAGCTCGAATTCGGACTGCTCGGACATTCCTGTTCCGTTATCGGCAATTTCAATACGCAATTTGTCCGGCTCCCACGTTGTCTTGATGCGGATGACCCAACCGCCTCTTTTATTGCGGAAACCGTGCTCGAACGCGTTTTCGACGATGGGCTGCAGCGATAACGGAGGAATCAGACCGCTGCCCGCCGCAGAATCGTCCTCCCATTCCACCGTGATTTTATCTTTGAACCTGAATTTCTGTATGACCAGATAGTTGCGAATATGCTCGAATTCTTGCTTCAGCTCGACCAAATCTCCGCCCACTTTCATCGTATAACGAAGATTGCTGCTCATCGCCTGAATGATGTGGTAAATATCGGGAACATCCTTCACGACCGCCATCGCGCCGATCGATTGCAGCGTGTTATGCAGGAAGTGGGGATTTATTTGCGCTTGCAGCGCTTTTAATTGCGCCGTTCGTTTCTCGATATGGATCTGGTAACGCGACTTGATGATTTGGGCGTATTTCTGCTCCAATAAGCCGATTTCATCCTGCCGTTCATGGCCGATGTAGATTTCGCTGTTCGTTTCTTCCGTCCAAGTGATCGCCCTGACCAGCTTCAGAATAGGGGCCGTCGCCTTGTTCGAAACAATGATCGAGAATAGAATCGAAACGACGATCAGGATGGATACGATCCAGATGCTGAACCAGATCGTGTTCTTCCCGCTCTCGGAGACGACGCTGGTCGGAATCAATTTCACAAGCGTCATCTTGCCTCCGGCGAATGGCTGATAGAACGCATAATACTTGCCGCTTTTGTAGAAATGGTCGCCTGAATGGCCGTGAATCCGCGTAATAATGTCTTCCGGGACGGCCGTAGCAGCCCCGCTCACCATCGGTTCGAGCACGACCTTCCCCGTATCGTCCAAGATCAGAATCTTTGCCGAATCGCCGCTTTTCAACGATTCGAACAGCGGATTGAACATGCTCCAGTTCACCTGCAGCGCAATGCCGCCCTCCAAATCGCGTCCGATAAATCGGTAGATGGAACGATACATCGTGAAATGACCGGGATCGGGATCGGCGATAAAGGCTGCTTTCCTGCCGCCAAGCGCATTCCACGGCGCGACCGACCCTTGATCGTTCAAGATGCGTTCTTCGCCGCTACGGATGGCGTATACCCTGCCTGCATCCTTCTTGAACAATTGGATTTCGTCGAAGCTTTTCAGATTGGAAACATACTGCGCCGACAATTTATCGAACAGATTATTTTGTACCGGGAATTCGACGGGATCGTCCGGCTTCTGCGCGGCATCCATAAAGGTTGAAACGGCTTGGTCGTTCATTAAGGAAAACAAAATCTGATCCAAGACCTGAATTTGATCGTCGACAAAGGAACCGGTCCATTCGATTTTGGACAGGTTGGAACGGGTAATTTCCGACTCCAGGCGATCCTCGGCGTTACGGATGGCCACGACGGTCAGCACGATTAAGGGCAAGCAGGTCAGAAGCATCATGACGAGGAACAGCTTCCGCTTGATGCTGCTGGAAAAGGATTGAATGAACGACTGGAAAGCCGCGAGCAATTTTAAGCGCAGACGATTCGACATCGGCTACTTCAACGAATCCATGATCATACCGAAGATTCGAAGATCATTCTTGTAGTCTTCCGGCGTCGTTTTCGGCGTTTTCTTCTCCGTTAAGACTTCGTACAGTTCGTTCAATTCCAGCGTATAGGGATCGGTAAGCGTCGGCCGAATCACGGATTCCTTGTACTGCTCGCCCTCGGTTTCGTTAATGAACAGCTTGGTCGGAAGATGGCGGATATAAGGCGTATCGTACTGCACCTTCACCGACTTGCGGCTGGCGTACACCTCGATATGGGCGTCGAACCTCCCTTGTTGGTCCATCCCGGTCTCGTACGTAACGGAAAATCGGCCATAATCGAAGATGGCGGTCAGAAAAATGCTGCCCGGCTGCTGAGTGACCTTGGCTCCGACGACGCCGAGCGGCATTCCTAGCGCTTCCCTCATGGCAGACAGGTCATGGCTGCCCAAGCCGGTCAGGAAGCGGTACACGCCGAACAACGGAGAGCTCGGCTCGAGGCCAGTCGCTTCGATGCCCAAGCGTTCCGACCTGGCGGCTCGATCGGCTTTGGCCGATTTCGGAATATCGTCGAAAGCGACCGTAGGGCTGGTCGGCCGAATAAAATAACCGTTAGGTCCAATAATGTCTCTGACGCGTGCGTATGCAATCTGGTCCAACCCGCCGATTTCCTTGACCAGTTCGGTGAAGGAAGCCGCATACCGCCGCATGTAGCCAACCATTACCGTTACGTTATGCCGGTCGCGCTCAGTAATGATCGCATCGGCTTCCGCCGCGGTTAGGCACATTGGCTTCTCCATGAACACATGCTTGCCATGGCGGATCGCCTCGATCGCGCATTCGGCATGATATTCGTCGCTGTTCAAGATGAACACCACGTCGATGTCCGGCTGCTTGACAAGGTCCGCCATGTTCGTATACCGGTTCTCGACGTTATACTGCTGCCCCAGATGCTCGACCAGCCGGGGGGAAATATCGCATAAAGCGGTCACCCGGAAACGATCTGCAAGCGATTGCAATACTGGCAGGTGAATGACCTGCGCGACTTCCCCCAGGCCGATCATGCCGACGTTTAACGCTGTTCGTGCCATATTCCGTTCACTCCCGTAGATGATGATTGATTTCTATTGTAACGATTAAATGATTGCGCTGCATTTGGAAATATCTAGAATAGGTCATACGCGTTATCCTTTTATGGCCCCTTCCGCAATCCCTTGAACGATATATTTCTGGAAAACGAGATAAACCAGAATTACCGGCAGCGACGTCAGCACCAGAATGCTCAGAATGTAGGACCACTCCGTCGAATACGAGCTGAAGAACGTGCTGGCCAGCAGAACGAGCGTGTAGCTCTTATAATCCGTAATCATGATCAGCGGCAGCATGAAGTCGTTCCATACCCACAGAATATCCAAGATGACGATCGTCATCGTAATCGGGATAAGCAGCGGGAAAATAATGCTCGTGAACGTCTTCAGCTGTCCGCTGCCGTCCATCTGAGCGGATTCCTCCAATTCGCGCGGAATCGATTTGACGAACCCGTGGTAGAGGAAGATTGCGAAATTGACGCCCAGGCCAATGTAAATCAAAGGCAAACGATACACCGAGCCTTGGATTTGAAGACCGGAAGCGACCTGGATCAGCGAGAACATGATGGAATAAAAGGGAATCAGCATGGACGACAGGAACAGAAAAAATAGAAACGCGCTAAGCTTCCCCGGCGTACGTGATAATTTGTAACCGGCGAGCGCGCTGCAGACGACGATGCCCGCAATCGACAGGAACGTAATAATGAACGTGTTATACAAGCTGCGCAGAATGTGAACTTCCGTCAGGACGTATTTATAATTCTCCCAATGCATCGTCTTCGGCCACTCGATCACGGATTTGAACATCTCGCCTTGCGTCTTGAGCGAATTCACGAGCGCAAGCGCGATGGGAAACATAAAGAAAATCGTGACGGCGATCAGCAGCAGGACGATGAGCGACGAAAGCAGCCGATTCTTTTTCCTCATGCTTCTACCTCTCTTTTCTTGAGCACGGACACCTGGGTGACGGTAATGACCAGAATGATCAAGAATAAAATCATCGCTTTGGCGGTCGCGTAGCCGTAACGCAAGTCTCTCGCGAAGCCTTCCTGATAAATGTTGAACGCGATGACTTCCGTGCTATAACCCGGGCCTCCACCGGTGAGCGCATAGACGACCTCGAAGATTTTGAAGGAGCCGTTTAAGGTCAAGAACACGCATATCGTGATGGCCGGCATGATCATCGGCAGCGTAATGTGCAGGAATTTGCGAAAGGTCGTCGCGCCGTCGATCGTCGCGGCCTCCTGCAAATCCCGGGGCACGCCTTGCAGAGCCGCGATATAGATGACCATCAAATAACCGGCACCCTGCCACACCGATACGAGCAGGATTGATACGAACGCCATGGAAGAAGAGCCGAGCCACGGCTGGTCCAGGATGTGCAGCACCGTCTTCTCCGCGAGTTGGGGGAAAACCGTCGAAAAGATGAACGTCCACATCAGCGTACTGATATAGACACTGAACATGTTGGGCAGGAAGAACAAGGTCCGGAACAGCGATTTGGTTCGCATCCGGCTTTCCACCAGCAATGCCAGCGAGAGACCGATTACATTTTGCAAGATGACGATTGCGAGCACGTACTTCAAGGTATAGAACAACGAATAGATGAATCTCGAATCGTCGGTGAATGATTCGATGTAATTGGCAAAACCGACGAAATTGTAATGCCGGTACAAACCGTTCCAATCTGTGAAGCTGTAGTAAATCCCGCCGATCGTTGGAACCAACAAGAAGATCGCGTAAAATACCAATGCCGGGGCTGCGAAAGCCAATAGGGACATCCAGGGTCGTTTGATTAACGCGCGATACATCTCTATCACCGCCTAACTAACGAGAAAGCGACAACGCAAGCGGTTGCCGCTTTCTCCGTTGCATTATTTTTGAAGCTCGATCGATTTCTTCCAGACTTTGTCGATTTCGTCGACCAGTTGATCCTGCGTGATTTGACCCGAGAAGTAGGATTGCGACATTTTACCAATCGCCTCGTTCGCCGATTGCGGAATCGATTGATCCAGGTACGAATGTCCGCTTTCCACGTATTGATTGCCCTGTTCCGTCCAAGGGAACGTCTCGATGTTCTGATTTTTGGCGACTTTGTTGAACTTCAATTGATCGAAGAAAGCCGAAGAGTCGTTATCGTCCAAAATGTAATTCAGGAAATCGGTGGCAACCGCTTTGTTCGGGCTGTCCGGATAGACAGTCAATGTCGTCGATACGGCCAAGTTCACCATCGTGGAATCGGGATCATCATTGACGGGAAGCGCGCCAAGACCCAGCTTGAAATTCGGATTCGCCTTCAGAATGCTGTCCGCGTACCACGTGCCGGTAATCAGCATCGCGCCTTCGCCGTTGGCGAATTTCGCCAGGCCGTCATCCGCGCCGATCTCGAGTGGGCGCTTCGTTCCGTTGGCGTTGACCAGATCGATAATGTCGAACATGCCTTTATCCTTTAACTCCTTGAAGGAAGCCTCTCCCTTGTTCATGCGCTCCCACCAATCCGGGTCTTGCTTGGCGGCCACCGATTCAAAGGCCAGCTGCGTGAGCCATCCGGGGAAGCTTTCTTCTTTGTAGGCCAGCATAAACGGCGTCACGTCGTTGCTCTTCAAGGTTTCGACGACTTGCTTCATTTCCGACAACGTCGTCGGCGCCTTCAAGCCGTACTTATCGAAAATGTCTTTGTTATAGAGATAACTCCAGGAGAAGCTTTCCATCGGAACGCCGATGACCTTGTCATTGATGGTGACGACGTTGCGAATCGTGTCGATTAACTTGCTTGCGAACGGTTCATTGGAGAGATCCGGCAAATATCCGCCCTTCTCGAAAGTCGGTCCGTCGAAGGCCGCATGGAACGAGAAGATATCCGGCGCGTCTCCGCTGGCAAGCCTCGTTTTCAATAGATTCGCGTCCGAGGGCAATTCCAGGTTATACGACACTTCGATCCCCTTGTCCGTTTTCTCTTTGGCCGCGAACTGCTTCAAATATTGATCGAATTGTTCCTTGAATCGTCCAAGTCCCGTCAACATCAGATTAAGCTCCACTTTTTTCGGCGGATCGACGGCCTGGTCTCCGCCCGAAGCACCGGTGTTATTGCCCGAATTCGATGCACTGTTGCTGCTTCCGCAAGCGCTAACGATGCTGATCAGAAGCAACAATACAAGCCAAACGCCCAATCGTTTTTTCAATGCTGCAACCCCCTTTTGGATAAACGCTAATTTGTAAGCGCTGTCTTGTTTATTATATTTTTCGTGTCTTTGTTTGTAATTGGAGAATGTTAATCGTTAGGACTGTAATAAATTGAAGTGCGCTATTCTGTTAACCGGAGCAAGTAGATTGCAACTATTTTATGTATCTTCATTCTACTCGTCATAATTTTTTCTGTCTAAAGAAGATCATTTAGACATAAAATGCAGATAGTCCGAAGGTAATAACGGGAGACATCTAATAGGCGTAGTGAAATGGTGTGAGAGATGTTTATTTCAAGGCGACGAGAAGACCCGGTTGTAGGCTATGTGTTAGACAAGAATATGCCCAAAATAGTTATATCAGGCCTATTTAGGGTCATTTATAGTGGAAATGCTGTACCACGACAGCCAGCAACTGTCCTTCCATCAACCCCAGTTGAAACACTGAGAACAAAGAAAGGCCACACCAAAAGGAGTCCATTCGCATATTCAAAAGGTGCCACACCTGCGGGAGTCATGCCGCCCGGTTGCTTTTTCTATTAACCAAAATACGAACACATGTTCGAAAAATCAGTATTTTGTGAAAAAGTAAATGAATGAACCCAACGTTAACTAACGGCTGCTCTTTAGAAACGGTTTAACAGGCTTTTCTATTAACAGAATTGCACAAACTCCGGCAATCGCAGCAGACCTTTTCGGGTCCAGCCGCGGTGCCGCACGATTCCCTGCAGCTCTGGCTTTAGGAACACGAATTGTTTATCTTCCCCGACCACGAGTTGACGTCTTTGCCGCGCGAATTCCTCACGATGT
>NZ_FORE01000018.1:106687-189583 GCF_900113915.1 Paenibacillus sp. UNC496MF | reverse complement strand
AAGACCCCTTGAAGACGACGAGGTAGATAGGTTCGAGGTGGAAGCGCAGCAATGCGTGGAGCTGACGAATACTAATCGGTCGAGGGCTTATCCAAGGTACATCTTTCAGCTAAGCAAGACCTTCGCAAAGGTTCGTATCCAGTTTTCAGGGTGGCAAGCTCTGAGCAAGAATCGCGTTTCCGTTAGCGGAAAACGCCCGTTTGGTGGCGATGGCGGAGGGGAACCACGCGTACCCATCCCGAACACGACCGTTAAGCCCTCCAGCGCCAATGGTACTTGGACCGCAGGGTCCTGGGAGAGTAGGACGTTGCCAAGCACGATGAACCGACTGCTTATGCAGTCGGTTTTTTGTTGATTATTTATCTGTATTTTTCATCCAATGCTGGAGATAACTCCTTCACAACTCTAACCAATCGAGAGAACATACTACACGTAACGTTAACCGATGGGAGTTGAATAAGGGGATGGTCAGACGAATTGGGGTCGTAGTGGCATGCATGGTCGCCATCTTGGGGATAACGGGCTGTACGGACCGATCTCATATGCAGGACGCCGCTTTGCCGACGTTGCCTGCGCTGCCGGATCAGACGACGGCGAAGCCGCTGCGGCTTCAGTCCGCGCAGCGTCCTGCCGCTTTGACGAAGTTTTACATGAAAGTCGGATCCGCGCAATCTTCCACGTCTCTCCGCAATCAGACGACCGCTGCCACTATTGAGCTAGCGTCCCGCGACAACGTGACTCGCTCCCTTGCCGCACGAAACCAACCGGTAAAAGGCATTTACGTTTCGGGTTGGGTTGCCGGCAGCAAGAATCGCCTGGACCGGCTGGTCCAGTTGGTTGACGACACCGATCTGAATGCCATGGTCATCGACGTGAAGAATGATTACGGTCTTATGACTTATCGTTCGTCGCTGCCGGCCGTTAAGGCGATCGGCGCCGACCGGCATATTGCGATCGGGGACATTCAAGGCCTGCTTCAGCGGCTGAAGGCGAAGAACATTTATGTGATCGGCCGAATCGTCACCTTCAAAGATCCGCTGTATGCACGGGTTCACCCGGCGATGGCGCTGCAAAAGCGAGGCGGAGGCGTTTGGCGCGACGCGCAGGGCAAAGCCTGGCTCGACCCCTTCCAGCCGGATGTGCGCGCATATAATCGGGCGATCGCGGAAGAAGCGGCATCGGTCGGGTTCGACGAGGTGCAATTCGACTATGTGCGGTTTCCCGACAACGGGGGCAAGGTCGACCGCGAAGTCCGCTACCATAACGCAAACGGGCAATCCAAGTCGGACGTGATCTCCGCCTTCCTTCGCGACGCGCGACAGCATGTACATAAGCGGGGCGCCCGCGTATCCGCGGATGTGTTCGGACTCGTCACGTCTTCTCCGGGCGACATGGGCATCGGCCAATCGTGGCGTGCCGTATCCGGCGCTGTGGACGCGATCTCTCCCATGACCTATCCTTCTCATTACTCCACGGGTATGTACGGCATTAAGCAGCCGGACCTTAACCCGTATGCGGTCATCCACCATGCGATGGCGGACGCCAAGCACCGAAACGCGCTCATGCGCAGCGGCGGACAAGGAACGACGGCGACGATTCGGCCTTGGCTGCAGAGCTTCACCGCCAGATGGGTACATCCTCACCAAACGTACGGGGCGGAGCAGGTGAACAAGCAGGTGCAGGCGGCGCGGGATTTAGGCATTCGGGACTTCCTCTTGTGGAGCTCCAATTGCCGCTACGATTACCGCCCGTAAACGGCCGCAGGCCTTTGCCTGCGGCAATCTTGACAGCCTATACCCCCTCTGCTACTATTTCAATAATATGCGCGAACCCGTTCAACTTTTAGTCCGAACTCGGCACGCAAACGTTTGAGGAGGAACATTTCTGTGTGGGAAACTAAATTCGCCAAAGAAGGCTTAACCTTCGATGACGTACTGCTCGTTCCGCGGAAGTCGGATATTTTGCCAAGGGAAGTCGATGTGTCCGTCTCGCTTAGTCCTACCGTCAAGCTGAACATTCCGCTGATCAGCGCCGGCATGGACACGGTCACGGAAGCGAAACTGGCCATTGCGATGGCTCGCGAAGGCGGCATCGGCATTATTCATAAAAATATGTCCATTGCGCAGCAAGCGGAGGAAGTGGATCGGGTTAAGCGTTCGGAAAGCGGCGTTATTACGAATCCTTTCTCGCTGACGGCCGATCATCATGTGTATGACGCCGAAGAGTTGATGGGCAAATACCGGATTTCCGGCGTGCCCGTCGTCGACGCCAACAAGAAGCTCGTCGGCATCATCACGAACCGCGACCTGCGGTTCATCCATGATTACTCCATGAAGATCAGCGAAGTCATGACGAAGGATAACCTCGTGACGGCGCCGGTCGGCACGACGCTGCAGGAAGCGGAAGTCGTCCTGCAGAAGCACAAGATCGAGAAGCTGCCTTTGGTCGACGAGTCGAACACGCTGAAGGGGCTTATTACCATTAAAGATATTGAAAAAGCAATTCAGTTCCCGCATGCGGCGAAAGATCCGCAAGGACGGTTGCTATGCGGCGCCGCCGTCGGCATCGCGAAGGATACGCCGGAACGCGCGGAAGCGCTCGTCGCCGCCGGCGTCGACGTGCTCGTCATCGACACGGCGCACGGCCACCAGAAGAACGTTATCGAGATGGTGCGCCTGCTCCGCGGCAAGTATCCGGAGCTGACGCTCGTGGCCGGCAACGTTGCCACCGGCGAAGGCACGCGCGAGCTGATCGAAGCGGGCGCTTCCGTCATCAAGGTCGGCATGGGCCCGGGCTCGATCTGCACGACCCGGATCATCGCGGGCATCGGCGTGCCGCAAATCACGGCGATCTACGATTGCGCATCGGTCGCGCGCGAATATAACATTCCGATCATCGCGGACGGCGGCATCAAGTACTCCGGCGACGTGACGAAGGCGATCGCTTCCGGCGCCAGCGCCATTATGATCGGAAGCCTGTTCGCCGGCACGGAAGAAAGCCCGGGCGAATCGGAAATTTATCAGGGCCGCCGCTTCAAGGTCTATCGCGGCATGGGCTCGCTCGGCGCCATGAAGGAAGGCAGCAAGGACCGGTATTTCCAAGAGAACGAGAACAAGCTCGTTCCCGAAGGCATCGAAGGCCGCGTTGCGTATAAAGGGCCTTTGGCGGATACGGTTCACCAGCTGATCGGCGGGCTTCGCTCCGGTATGGGCTATTGCGGTGCCGCGAACATCGAAGCGCTGAAGAACGACACGCAGTTCGTCCGCATCACGAACGCGGGCTTGCGCGAGAGCCATCCGCATGACGTGCAAATCACGAAAGAAGCGCCGAACTATTCGCTGTAAAGCGCGAAAGTCGAACCAATTCGACCCATAATCGCGGATAAAGGAACTTTTGCCCGTTCGAATTCGTTTATTTGAAGGGTAGACAGACAGGAAGATGGCGGAACACGCCGTTTTCCTGTCTTTCTTTTTACGTATACCTACTAGCTTTGTGATACAATACTAGAGTGAATTTGTGAAAAGAAGAGGAGAGAAGACGTTGAAACGGAAGAAGGGACGGGTGCCATTCGTACCCACCATTTGCGCGACTGCCATTGCCTTCATGCTGACGACAACCATCGGTTCCCATGCCGCTCACGCAGACGAATATATCGTGACGCCGAACCCGCTTGGACTCGAGGTTCGCTCCGCGGTTCTCATAGATGCCGACACCGGACAGGTGCTCTACTCGGTCGATGCGGACACGCCGCATCCGCCGGCGAGCATGACGAAATTGATGACGGAGTATCTCGTGCTCGAGGAGATTTCCGCCGGTCGGTTGAACATGACGGATATGGTCACGGCTACGAAAGAAGCGGCTTCCATTCCGCCCGACGGCTCGCAGATTTATTTGGCCGAGGGCGACCAGCATACGGTGAAAGACTTGTACATGGCGATGGCGGTGCAGTCCGCCAACGACGCGACGATCGCGTTGGCCGACCGGATCGGGGGCACGGAGCAAGGCTTCGTGCAGAAAATGAACGAAACGGCCAAGACGCTCGGCCTGAAGACGGCGCATTTCACGAGCGCGACGGGCTTGGCGGACGACACGGTCATCTCCGCGGGAGACCTGGCCAGGTTCGCCAGCATTCTGATCAAGAAGCATCCGGAATTCCTCGAATTCTCCAGCACGCCGAGCTACAAGTTCCGCGAGCGCGACAAAACGCCGATGATCAACCTGAACTGGATGCTGGAAACAAACAAGGACATTCCGAACTTCAAGCAATACGCCTATCCCGGCGTGGACGGGATGAAAACCGGCTATATCGGCGCCGCCGGCTACTGCTTCACGGGTACGGCGAAACGCGGCGATCTGCGCTTGATCACGGTCGTCATGGACACGAAGTCCAAATCCGCGCGTTTCATCCAAACAGCCAAGCTGTTCGATTACGGCTTCGACAATTTCGAAAAAAAGACGGTCGTGGCGCCAAAATCGGTAGTAGAAACGAACAAGACGGTCAAAATAAAGAAAGGCGTTTCCAAAGATGTGCCGATCGTCACCGCGAACGACATCTCGTTCCTGGTCAAGAAGAACACGACGCCTAACGTCTCCGTCAGCAACGTGAAGCTGAAGTCCGACGGAGAGCTGGTCGCGCCGATCAAGAGCGGCACGGTCGTCGGCACGGCGACGTATGCGTACAAGGATCCCGACACGGGCAAGGCGATCGAGAAAACCGTGAACCTCGTGACGGCCGAGGACGTCAAAAAAGCCAGCTGGTGGCGCTTGATGTTCCGCAGCCTGGGCGGTTTTATCTCCGACATCTTCAAGGGCATCATCAATCTGTTCTAATCCGGCGCGGCCGACATTCGGCATAGGCAACCGAACGGGTATGAAATCATGGTTGTCGATTGTTCCCGCATGCTGTAAAATCAATGGTTAGAGCTAATCCGTCCGGATGAACGGAAACAGAGCAGAAAACTTTTAGGAGGTTTCACGAATGGAAACAGGAACTTCGCGCGTAAAACGCGGTATGGCTGAAATGCAAAAAGGCGGCGTCATCATGGACGTCATGAACGCCGAGCAAGCGAAAATCGCGGAAGCGGCAGGCGCAACGGCCGTTATGGCTCTCGAGCGCGTACCTTCCGATATTCGCGCGGCCGGCGGCGTTGCCCGCATGGCGGACCCGACGATTCTCGAGGAAGTCATGAAGGTCGTATCGATTCCGGTCATGGCGAAAGCGCGGATCGGCCACTATGTGGAAGCGCGCGTGCTGGAAGCCCTGGGCGCGGACTACATCGACGAGAGCGAAGTGCTCACGCCCGCGGACGAGGTCTTCCATATCGACAAGCACGAGTTCACGGTTCCGTTCGTGTGCGGCGCGAAAGACCTGGGCGAAGCGCTCCGCCGCATTCAAGAAGGCGCTGCGATGCTCCGGACGAAAGGCGAGCCGGGAACGGGCAACATCGTCGAAGCCGTTCGCCATATGCGTCTGATCACGGGCCAAATCCGCAAGGTGCAAAACCTGTCCAAGGACGAGCTGTACCATGAAGCCAAAAACCTTGGCGTACCGTATGACCTGCTGCTGGCCGTGCACGAATCGGGCAAGCTGCCGGTCGTCAACTTCGCGGCAGGCGGCGTAGCGACGCCATCCGACGCGGCGCTGATGATGCATCTGGGCGCGGACGGCGTGTTCGTCGGCTCGGGTATCTTCAAATCCGACAGCCCGGAGAAATTCGCCCGCGCGATCGTCGAAGCGACGACGCATTATACGGATTACAAGCTGATCGCGGAAGTGTCCAAAAACCTTGGGGCGCCGATGAAAGGCATCGAAATTTCGAAGCTGCAGGCTTCCGAGCGCATGCAGGACCGCGGGTTTTAAGAGCGGAAAGAAGGCGGGTAACTCATGAAGATTGGCGTATTGGCGCTGCAAGGCGCCGTTGCGGAGCATATACGGAGCATTGAAGCGGCCGGCGGCGAAGGCGTTGGCGTGAAGCGCCCGGAAGAGCTTCAAGATTTGGACGGCCTCATCATTCCCGGCGGCGAAAGCACCACGATTGGCAAGCTGATGCGCAAGTACGGCTTTATCGACGCGGTTCGCGCGTTCTCGGAGCAGCGCAAGCCGATCTTCGGCACCTGTGCCGGCTTGATCGTGCTGGCCGACCGGATCGACGGACAAGAAGACGCGCATTTGGAGCTGATGGACATGACCGTCGCCCGCAACGCGTTCGGTCGTCAGCGCGAAAGCTTCGAGACGGATCTGGACGTGAAAGGCATCGACGAACCGGTGCGCGCGGTGTTCATCCGCGCCCCGCTGATCAAAGAAGTGGGGCCGAGCGTCGATGTATTGTCGACGTACAAAGACGAGATCGTCACCGCGCGGCAGGGTCACTTGCTGGCGTCGTCGTACCATCCGGAGCTTACGGACGATTACCGGCTGCATGCCTATTTCCTGGACATGGTGAAGGAAGCGGCAGCGGCAAAGTCATAAACACAGAAGACTGCGGACGCGCAGTCTTTTTGCCGTCAAGGCGGTTTTCGGTGAAAGGAACGCAATTTCATCCGGACGCCGGTTTGGCGAGCGAGCCAACTGGGCAACAACTGTAATAGACCAATCGAAGCTGAGAGGGGATTATTAATCGTGCTCGACGTAAAATTGCTACGGAACGATTTTGCCAAAGTGGAGCAGGCGCTTACGAACCGCGGCAAGCCGCTTGACCTGATCGCGGACTTCCCGGCGCTGGACGGCAAATGGCGCGACATGCTGCAGGAGACGGAGCAGCTGAAAAACCGTCGCAACGTCGTGTCCCAGGAAGTGGCGAAGCTGAAAAAGAGCGGCGGCGACGCGGAAGCGCTGATCGTCGAAATGCGCGAGGTCGGCGACCGCATCAAGGCGCTCGACGAGGAGATCCGCGCGGTAGAGGCGGCGACCGCCGAATTGATGCTGTCGATTCCGAACGTGCCGCACGACAGCGTGCCGGTCGGCAAGTCCGAAGCGGACAATGTGGAAATCCGCCGCCATGGCGACGTTCGGGAATTCGCGTTCGAGCCGAAGGCGCATTACGAGCTCGCGCAAGAACTGAACATCCTCGACTTCGAACGCGCGGCGAAGGTGACCGGTTCGCGCTTCGTGTTCTACCGCGGCCTCGGCGCACGGCTGGAACGCGCGCTCATTAACTTCATGATGGACCTGCATAGCGACCAGCATGGTTACGAGGAAGTGCTTCCGCCGTATATCGTTAATCGCGACAGCCTTGTCGGCACGGGCCAGCTGCCGAAATTCGAAGAAGACCTGTTCAAAATCGCCGACACGGAGTATTATCTGATTCCGACGGCCGAAGTGCCGGTCACGAATATTCACCGCGATGAAATTCTGTCCGCGGAAGAGCTGCCTCAGAATTTCGTCGCATACAGCGGCTGCTTCCGCTCCGAGGCGGGCTCCGCGGGCCGGGATACGCGCGGCTTGATTCGCCAGCACCAGTTCAACAAGATCGAGCTCGTCAAGCTGGTGAAGCCGGAGGAGTCCTACGCCGAGCTCGAGAAGCTGACGGCGAACGCCGAGAAGGTGCTGCAGCTGCTGGGCCTCCCTTATCGCGTTCTGACGCTCTGCTCGGGCGACATGGGCTTCTCGTCGGCGAAGACGTACGACATCGAAGTGTGGATTCCGAGCGGCGGCACGTACCGCGAGATCTCGTCCTGCTCGAACTTCGAGGACTTCCAGGCGCGCCGGGCGAATATTAAGTTCCGTCCGGAAGCCAAAGCCAAGCCGGAATTCGTGCATACGCTGAACGGTTCGGGTCTCGCCGTCGGCCGTACGGTTGCCGCGATTCTCGAAAACTTCCAGCAGGCCGACGGCACGATCGCCGTCCCGGAAGCGCTGCGTCCGTACATGGGCGGTCTTGAGGTTATTGGCCCTCGTTAACCGAACGCCGTGCCGCCGTGCCGGCCGCGATTTCAAGTTGCAACGCGGAATTGGCCTATGGTACAATACGTCCTGTGACCTTTTTCAATCGGTCTTGCGATGGAATGGAGAGATACCGAAGCGGTCATAACGGGGCGGTCTTGAAAACCGTTAGGGTGCAAGCCCACGTGGGTTCGAATCCCACTCTCTCCGCCACCTATACGATACGGACAGCGTCCGGCGAAGCTTTTCGCCCGGGCGCTTTTTTGCATTTTGTTGCTGACCGCTCGGCCGCATAAAATCGCCGCGGGAGCCGCATATTATCCGCATGGAGGTGGGAAGTCAATGAGCAAACGCGACGAATTGTCCATCAACCAGCAAGAACTGACCGAAGCCTGGCAGCGCACGCTGCCGGACGTTATTCAGCAATCCGACCGCGCAGAGGTGCAGGCGGACGAAGCCGATCCGAGGTCGGTGCGGATTACGATTCATTCGGCAGGGCATCAGATGTACAGCTTTGATTTTAAGGTGACGTACGTGGACAGCCGCGAGATTCGGACGACGCTCGTCGACGTCGAGAAGGACGGCAAGTCGGTGGACGAGCGTACCGATAGCATACAGCAGCTGGTGGAAGACTATACGCGCCACATTCATGAATGCGCCCAGGCGCTGCATGAACTGACGCATGCCTAAGGAGCGATCGAAGCATGACGAAAGTGAAAGGCACCGCAGATAAAAACCTGAGCAACGTCGTGGAGGACCTCGATCGGAATCCGGTCAACAGCCATCAGGCGCAGCAGCTGCAGCAGGATACCAATGACCGCCGCCATAAAGATCAGCTTAACCATGACGAGCCGACCGACCTGTTCCATTCCCGCAGTTAATTCATCCGGTTCATAAAGGAGAGCAGCGCTATGGGCAAGCCGAAAAGCGTTCCCGTTCAAAATCCGTACGAAGGCGACGGACAGCCGGCACGCTCCCGTAATTCCTCGCAGCCGCAGCAGCCCTTGTCGGGATCCAAGAAGACGAAACAGGCGAACCACGTTCGCCACAATAACCCCGAAGGCTAATCGGACTCGCACTTGTACCCGACTTCCAGCCCGCTGCGCCGACAATTCGGCGCGACGGGCTTTTTGCCGTGTTCGGCGTCTGTTCAGATTCGCACCGGATAGGGTAGAATTGGGGATGTAGGGTTCGTGAGAGGAGAGGGGAAATGGCCATGAAGGCATGGAAACGCACTACGCTGGTCCTGCTGATCGCGGGCTGCGCAGCCTTGACGGGCTGCAGTTCGTCCGAATCGCCGAAAGAAGCGCTGCTGAATGCCCTTGCGAAAACGAACGACGCGAAGACGTTTACATACACCGGGTCGTTCACCATCGACGACATCCGGCTGCCCGAGACGCCGGGCACGGCGACGAACCAAGAAGCGCTGCTGAAGGCGGCTCTGCCGATGCTGCTGAAAGGCGCGGTCATTCAAGTACGCGGCGTCGTGCAGCAAGAGCCGCGGCATGCGGAGCTGACGCTCGATGCCAAGCTAGGAACCGGAGACGTGAAGCTGTCGCTCACGGTCCCGATGATCATCACGGCGGACCGGCTCTATATGAAGATGCCGGACATTCCGGGGCTTGGCGTACCCCAGGAGGCTGCGGGTAAATTCGTCGTGATCGACGCCAAAAAGCTTGCCGAGGAGCAAGGCGGGGCCAACGCCATGGCGGACGGTTCGATCGTTCGGCTGAGCGAGGACACGCTAAAGGCGCTGTTCGACAGCCTCGACGAGAAGACGTACTTCAGCGAGCCGAAGGCCGCCGACGTGAAGGACGTGCCGGAGGGCTACAAGGCGGATCGTTTCGTGCGAATGACGGTCGACGAATCGCAGGCGGACGAAGCGATGACGGCGATCGCGGGCAAGGCGATTCCGCAGATCATCGACCTGATCTTGAAGAACGAAGCGTACATGAAGGCGCTGAGCGTCACCGAAGCGCAGTTGGAAGCAGCCAAGAAGGAATTGACGGCCGACAAGCTGAAGCAAGGGACGACGATCAAAGCGATGGACGTGACGGGCGGCATTCAGGACGATTATTTGACGTTCGAATCGGGTCATGTCCAGCTGGATTCGACGGACGCCGCGAAAGGCATCAAGCTGGACGCGCATTTCGAGCTGACCCGCGGCAATCTAAACGAAACGGTCAAATTCGACTACGAAGAGCCCAAGGGCGCCGTGCCGCTCGACCGGCTGCAGGATTGGCTGGCACCGGACGGGGCGAAATAACAACACGACAACGAATAGCCCAATAAAAAGAAGCGCTCCCCTGTCACGGAGAGCGCTTCTTTGTCATGTTCGCTTGTAAGAGGCGCAAGACACTCAGGCCATGACCGCCATGCCGGCCAGGCGTTTCGCCGCCTGCTCGGCTTCTTGGTTAGCCTTCGCAAGGATCTCGTCCTTGTCGATCCGGCCGGTACCTTGAACGCGGATGATCTCGTAGTCCTCGACGCCGATGAAATTGAACATCGATTTCAAGTAGTGGTGGGAAAATTCGTTTTGGGTGTACCAGTCGTTATTGGTGTAAATGCCCGAACTCGCCTGGATGACGACGAGGCTGCGCCCGTCCTTGAGCAGGCCGACGGAGCCATTCGAGGTGTATTTGAAGGTTTCGCGGGCGATTAGGATGTTGTCCATGTAATCCTTCAGCCGGGACGGAATGTTGAAGTTGTGCAGCGGCATCACGATGACGTAGCGTTTCGCTTGCTTGAATTGCTCCAAAATCTCGCGCATGCGCGCTGTGACGCGCCGCTCCTCGTCCGTGAGCGGCTGACTGCCTTCCAGCTTGCTCCACGCGCTCAGCACGGTGGCGTCGATCTGCGGGATCTCCTCGGCATAGAGGTTGATTTCCGTAATCGCGGCGTTCGGATTTTCCTGGCGGTAGGTCTCGAGAAACCGGTCGCGAACCTGCAAGCTGTACGACATCGACGGATCGACGGAAGGGTGAGCGTTAATAACAAGCAATTGTTCCATAAAGGTCAGCTCCTTTGATATATTGTCGATAAGATTAATCGACGATTAGGACTGTCTTAAATATACGCGGTCTGAAGTCGTTTGTCAAAAACGAATGATTGGAAAGCTCTATCCCTTAGTTATGCTTCGTTCTCGAGGGAATCATACGGTGGGAAGATCGGATGCCGTCGGCGTGCCAAACTCGAAGAGAAGCGCGCGAGGTTGGTCGGGGGCGTAAGCAGCCGAAACAAAGAACCGCCCTCTAAGGGCGGTTCTTTGGCGCTGCAAGCGGAGCGCTCGCCAGCCGCCTTGCAAGTCATGGACGATTCAGGTAAGCGGGTAAGTTCAAGCCATGCGGTTATTAGGAAGGCATGCGGAACGGCAGACGATCCGTGTCGTCGTTGCAGTCATGGCGGCTCTACTCCGTTCCGGGACTACCCTGGTTCGATATAACTGTATTGAGTAGATCGGTAATGATCTGGTCCATCCCATCTTCGGCCGGATTCAAGAAATCGCCTTTAACCAGCGTGACTTTTTTGATGGCATAGTAATCCAGAAATTGCTGCTTAAGCATCGGTCATGATCAATGCGGAGCCGGGCATTGTGTCGCTTGAATGGCGGCCGGGAGAAGGAAACGGATGTGGAGTACCGGGAGCGCTGGGACCTCTCCGTGGCCAGCGGCTGCGCGGCTACCTTGGACGGCATCCGAAGCGCGCTTCTTCGCACGGAAGGCGTCCGGGCCGCGATCGTCATCGAGAATTACGCGAAGATCGTGGATGCCGGCGGGCGGCCGCCGTCGTCCTTCGAGGCGTTCGTTCTCGGCGGCGAAGATGCCGTAGTTGGTCAAACCATTCTGAGCACCAAGGCGGCCGGCATTGAACCGTTCGGAAGCACGAGCGTATCGGTCATGGATATTTCCGGTCAAGCGCATGTCATGCGCTTCAGCCGGGCGACCGAGAAGCTGCAGCACGTTGGGGTCACCATCACCAAAAACAGCGCCTTCCCGGCGACGGGGAATGCCGATCGCGAGCGCCATCGTGCGATATATCGGCGGCGAAGACGCCAGCGGCCAATTGTATACGGGACTGAACATGGGCGAGGATGTCGTTATCTCCCGCCTGATCGCCGCCGCCTATTCCGTCAGCGGGATTGATAATGTCACGATCGAGCTTTCGCAGGACGGAAGCACCTGGACGAGCGGGAACGTGGCCATCGCGCCGCAAGAGGTCGCGCTGACGTTTTATTCGCTCATTGAGGTGTATGCCGCATGAGGATGACGGCCCAGCCATGCTGCTGAAGCTAGCGGACTATTTCGCCAAGCATCCGGAAAGCACCATCGGAAGCTGATGGGAATCATCGCGGACCAGATGGCCAAACTGAGCTTCAAAAGGTGTACTTGTACAAATAAACATCTCAAAAAAAGACTGCTGAATTTCAGCAGTCTTTTTGTTCAATTTACGCGCCGAGGTCTACCCCCGGGATGCTGGTCAATTCTTCTGGAGCAAATCGTTGACTGTTAACCAAATTACCGAATTCATCAATACCATATACAGAAACTAAAGCATTCGGGCCAAGGCTTTCAGAGGAAGTGGAGACTTGGACTTCATAAGCAACGTTGCCGGCAATCATGAAAGTTCTCACCTCATAACCACCAGTTGGTACAACAAAGCCATCAACGTAGGCGACATAAAAAACGTCCGAGTCGACCGAAGCAATAATCTTAACAAGCACTGTTGTGTCGGCCGGGTCAATATTACTGACGTTTAAAACAATATTGGAAGCAGCTGTGCCAAAATCCCGGGTATTGGTCACAACACCTGTCGAATATGCAGGCATCTGAGATGGGGAACTTTGCGGAACGAAAGTGATAAAAGTCGAAGCGGCACCAAGATCGATTGCCGTAATCAGCGTATTCGTTTGCGTATTAAAGATAGCCATGAAATCACTGGCAGTCGTTGTAATGAGTTTCGAGCCGTCAGGTGTAATCGCCATACTTGTTGGTACAGCGCCCAATGGTAGATTGGTGGGTGTAAAAGTAGTTGTATTTACTGCTACAATTCTTCCAGGAGATAAATTAGCTACATAGTCTTGACTACCAAAATCAGGTGTAATGACCTGATTATTCGGATTTTCTCCTATTGGAATTGTGGCAATTACCGTATTGGAAGGGATGTCAATAACAGATAAGTCCCCACTACTTAAATTAACAACATACACGCGACTTCCAATAGAATTAATGTCGACCTTAACCGGTGTGGTACCTACAGTTATCATTGCAATTTGGGAGCTCAACCCGACATCGACGACAGCAACTTTATTATTTGGGTTGATGATCATGTTGCCGGGTATTGCAACATAGACCGAATTGCCGTCTGGACTTACGGCTAAATCACCAGCAATGCCATCGATAGGGAAGAAATTGATTACGCCGTTCGTGATTGTACTGAACATTGAAACTGCTGAATCATTTCCTATGAAAAAAAAGTTTCCATTAGGAGATAATTTCATCACGGATATATTCGGCCCAATAGGTACGGTATTGACGAGTGTATCAGTGGCCGTATCAATGACGGATACCGTACCGCTGATGTTCGCCGAATAGGCTAGTCCATTGGGCAGAATAAATATTTGCTTTGGTTGGTTAGATTTACCGTTGCTTACTCCAAGAGGAATAACTGCAACAATTGTTTCGCTGGCCAAATCTAACACGGAGACCGTGCTATTAAATTGGTTCGCTAAATAAGCTTTTTGAAGATCGGGTGTCAATGCTATCCAATTGGTATTAAAACCAATCGGGATGGTTGAAAGCACAACGTTAGAATCGACGTTAACAATGGCAATCGTTTCATTGTCTTTCGCCACATAAGCAATAGTAGGCAATCTGTCTTCCTCCTTGAAATTGGATAAAAATGGAAACGTTTTATTTTATGATGCTGCCGAATTAATTGATTGGACATGCGCTGAATTTTTCCGAAAGGCCAATATAAGGGTAAAAACAAAACCCCCGCAGCTCAAGCGGCGTGGGTTTTCTACAGCACCTGGAATTATTTCTTAATGATTTGGATTACTTGCATTTACTAATTTTGAACTCCAGTGTTCGTTGTACAATCCCCAGATGCAAATCAAGATCTGCCTCCGTCGCCTCATGCTCGCCACGTCTCCCTTGAAGCAAGTAGCGATACCGGTGTCCCCTCACAGGATTATCATCAACCCACATTTTATGTTCTTTCATGACATGCTTGGATTTCTCCAATTCAACAAGTATGCATTTGCCGACGATCTTGCCGATTGCTTGGGTGAGGCCCTTGGTTTCTTCAACGAATTCTTCGGCACTTTCCAACGCGGAAAGCAGAGCAATTCGAACATTCAGAGCAATGATTGGGTCAAATCCATTCATGATAACCATTCCTAACCGGCTTGTTATCATTATTATATGCGAACGTATGTTCCTTATTCAATCCTTTTGATCCTAATTTCTCTCTTTGCTCTGTTACAAAATATTTGGGGGAGCTTTTCGTCTTCTAGAGGAGAGGATCATCATGTGTGGAGGATATCCGTTTAATGTAACGCTTGAAGAGCTCATGAGGATCTTCTTGGTTGAGCAATCCAATTATCTTTTCTGATTCCATTCCCTTCGCTACCCTGTATCGAAGAACGTACGAAATGTCAAAAACAATGGAGCAAGCCTTGAAGTTGCATTGAACTCTAAATAAGTTTGAAAACGCCTAGATGAAGCTAATCACCTACACAACAAAAAAAAAGCCCCCGCGAGTTATTATCGCTGGGGCTATTCTCGCAAGGGAGGCCTACTGTCCGGTTAGCAGACCTTAACGGTAAGCGATGCTATTGAACCAGGAGGTTGGCGCAGCTGGGATTTCAAATGGATTACTTAACAAAGTACTCCCCGCAAGACGATTACTAACAGAATGAACAATACAAGAATTATGCCGAGTACGTTGCCGCCGCCGAAACCACCGACAGGTCCACAACCTACTCCGCCTACTCCGCCAACACCAAACATTGTGGTCAGCTCCTTTAATTGAGGTACACCGCAGTATATGTTCATAAGGGTATGGTGCATGGGCTGTTGTCAGAAAGGGGCGAACGTCAGGTAAGGACAACCGGCTTCTATTAGTTACCGTCCGTCACGGCAACTGAGCGGGTTATAATGGCATTGGGTGATGAAATGTTTCTGTCTCTAATGCTGTTGCATTACGCGGCCGGAAACGAGCCGTCACAGACGGCTCTTCTATTTCGTTTCTTCTATATATATGCATAAAAACATGAATAAATATTCGGCTTTAGAGTTACCGTATTAATGATCAAATGTAGCAAGAGTCCCCGCTGTAAACCGATCCACAAAAGCCCTACAAATGGGAGCCACAAAAAAATGTGCCCAATCCGTGCCCAATAGTGCATTATTTGCTTGTTGGATAAAGTTGGAAAAATAAAAAACCCTTGATTATCAAGGGCTTGAGGGCTGTTAAGTGGCGCGCCCGATACGATTCGAACGTACGACCTGCAGTTTAGGAAACTGTCGCTCTATCCTGCTGAGCTACGGGCGCGCGGCAAGGATAATAATAGCATGAAGGGCACGGCCGGCGCAACTTGCGGAAAGCGCGATTTTAGTCATGCGGGACGATCGCTCCGGGCGCGCCCGATTAGGTCTGGCTTTGATGCGAAATTAGTTCTAAAGACGGATGAAACGAGTCGCGAATGGCGAAGATCTGTTGAACACTGTCGAGAGATTAACAAGGATTATCCAATATTTATCGACAAGATTTTACAAAAATAACAACCATAAGCGTATATAATAAAGATGTTACTAAGTGTAACCGAAGCTGATGCGATAGGAGCGTTCCCAGGGCGTCATGAACGACAAAACGAAAATACTCCACGAATTGCAGGTGCTTCGCACGAAGCTATTCGAAATGGCCGAAGCACGCGGTAGCTTAACGGACCCTGAGGTACTTGCCATTAGTGAGGAAGCCGACCAACTCATTGTAATCCTGCAGCAGATGCAGAAGGATGAACTGCTTCGCGGCTCAACTAAGAACGCCCTCGCAAACGACGGAAGAACCGGGTAAGCAAATCCGCGCATTCCTGCCGCAGCAGCCCGCCGACGAGCTCGGTCTCGTGATTGAAGCGGGGCTCCTGCAGCAAGTTCATTAATGTACCGGCACAACCTGCTTTCGGGTCGATTGTGCCGTACACCACTTTTCGGATCCGGCTTTGGACAAGCGCTCCCGCGCACATCGGGCACGGCTCCAGCGTGACGTACAGCGTGCAGTCCAGCAGCCGCCAGGCGCCCAGGTGCCGGCTCGCCTCGCGAATCGCGATCATTTCCGCGTGCGCGGTCGGATCCAGATTCGTCTCCCGCAAATTATAGCCTCTGCCGATAATTTCTCCGTTCTTGACGATCACCGCGCCGATCGGTACCTCGCCGATGGCTTCCGCCCGCTCGGCCTCCTCGATGGCAGCCCGCATCCATGTATAGTCGTCTTCCCTAAAGTAGTCGGTTTCGTTCACGTGACGTCCTCCGCTCGAACTGTAGTAGTGTAATATGCTCAGCCGACCTTGTTCGACTGTCGATAAAGCTCGAATTATGCTACGAACAAATATTCGTTGTTAACAGCATGTGTATAATAATGTGGATAAACTCGGATTACGCACAGAATTGCCAACATATCCCCTAGCCAATCTGTTAATAACCACGGGATATGTGGATAACTACTGTGGATGAATTGGATTCTTTGCGCGACTCCCGCCGAATAACGGAGCCGGCCAGTTGGGCGGTGCCGTTGAAAATGGCGCATGGAGTTGCTTTCATTTTTTTACAATTATGATATGATCCAAGTAGGATATCCACAAGCTTGAAAAGGGTGTGTCGCATCTTGTCGGTCAAGATTAAACTCTCTCTGATGATATCGCTAATCGTATTCGTCCTGCTCGTGCTCAATCTCATTTTGAACGAATATTCCACGAGGGTCAATCTGCGATCGGACGTCGAACGCAACATGGTGGCGATCAGCCGCCAGGTCGCCGCGGACGTCACGCAAAACGCGAGCGAAAACGAGTTTGTGCAATCCGTCTTGATCGACAAGCTGAGCATGGCGTCGTATTCCGCGTCGCAGCAGCTGCCGGCTGCCATGGAAGAGGTCACGAGAGCGCAGCTCGAGCTGGTCGCCTCCCGCGTCGGGATATCCCGGTTATCGGTCATGCAGAAGCGCGGCGACGAGTACGTCATCGTGCGGTCCACCGACAGCCGGGAGGAAGGCACCATCAGTCTGTCTTGGCGGCAGCGGACGCTGGTTCGCGAAGACCGGAGCGATAAGCACTACCAGTTCTGGGCCGCGCAGGACTCCCCGAACTTCTCCGGAAGCGCCGCGATGCTCGGACAGGAAACGTTCTATACCGACGACGGGCACGATTACGTGATCCGCTGCTACTTGGATAGCGAGCGGCTGAACGATTATCAGAAAATGGCCCATACGACCTCGTTTCTCGAAGATATGAAGGCCGGCAACCCCACGATTCTGGAGATTACGGGCTTTAACCCGAGCCTATTCAAGCCCGACGCCGAGATCCGCATCCCGTCCATTATTCGCAGCAAGGAGCTCGCGGAGCGGCCCGTTCCGTTCGGCACGTACGAATACCGCAGCCTGGAACAGGACGCGACCGACGTGAAGGCGGCGCTGAAGGGCAAGCACGTCTTCCGCTATACCGCGATCCATCACCGGGCGATCATCAAAAGCTTCATCCTCATCCAACAGCCGAAGCCGTACGTCATCGGGCTCGTGCTGGACAAAAAACCGCTCATGCGGCTGATGGACGAACAGCGCTCCAATCAGCTTTACATCTCCGCCGTCTTGTTATGCATCGTCGTCGTCTGCAGCTACGGGCTGTCGAACATGCTGCTGCGGCCGGTTCGCGCGATTTTATGGAAGGTGAACGAAGTGTCGGTCGGGCGGTTCGACAGCTCGATCGAAGTGAGGCGCAAGGACGAGCTGGGCCAGCTGGCGCAGCGCGTGAACGCGATGTCGAAAAATCTCGGCATCTATATGACGAAGCTAAGGGCGGCCTTCGAAGAGAACCGGTCCATGAAGGAATACTTGGAATCCTTCATTAATCATACGACCGACGCCATCCACGTCGTCGATCTGGACGGCCGGATCATGCAGGTGAACCGGGCGTTCGAGGAGATGTTCGGGTATACGACGGAAGAGGCGGTCGGGCAGGCGCTGCCGCTCGTGCCGGAGGCGCTCAAGGACGAGGAGCAGCGGACGGTCGAACAGCTGAAGTCCGGCAAGCCGCTGCCCGCCCGGGAGACGACGCGCGTCACGAAGCGGGGCGAGCGGATCGCGGTGAGCGTGACGACGTCGCCGATTCACGATCGCCACGGCAATCTGCGCGCGATCGCGAGCATCACCCGCGACATGACGAGCCGCAACGAAATGGACGAGCTGCTGCGGCGCTCCGAGAAGCTGACGACCGTCGGGCAGCTGGCCGCCGGGGTCGCGCACGAAATCCGCAATCCGCTGACCACTCTGCGCGGGTTCCTGCAGCTGCAGCAGGAGACGCGCAAGCTGAACGAGCGCCACGTCGATCTCATGCTGTCCGAGCTCGACCGGATCAATCTGATCGTCGGCGAGTTTCTCATCTTGGCCAAGCCGCAAGCCACCCGGTTCGAGGTGAAGGACGTCCGCTTCACGCTGGGCGACGTCATCTCGCTGCTGGACAGCCAGGCGCATCTGTGCAACATTATTTTCGTCACGGACTTCGGACAGGACGACTGCCGCATCTCTTGCGAGGAGAACCAGCTGAAGCAGGTGTTCATCAACGTCCTGAAGAACGCGATCGAAGCGATGCCGCAGGGCGGGGAAATCGCGGTCAACGTCCGGCACGAGGATACGTTCGTCCGCATCTCCATCACGGACCAGGGCATCGGCATTCCGGAGGAGAAGATCGCGAAGCTGGGCGATCCGTTCTATACGGACAAGGACGCGGGGACGGGCCTCGGAATCATGGTCAGCCAACGTATTATTCAGAGCCATCAGGGCCATTTTGAAATTAAGAGCAAAGTGAGCGTCGGGACGACGGTCTTGATTTCGCTGCCCCTGTATAAGGACGAGCTGAATTCCAATTCTTGACAAGAAGGAGTTCGCGCTTTCATGTACAATACATACAGGAGAGGTGAACGACATGCCGCGAACGGAAGGCTACCGGGCGCTGCTCGCGGGGGCGACCGGGCTTGTCGGCTTCCGGCTCCTCCGGCAGCTGCTGGAGGATCGGCGCTGCGGCGCGCTGACGGTGCTGACGCGGCGGCCGCTTCCTCCGATGCCGCAGGCCGGCGGGCTTCGGGACAAATTGACCGTCCTTACCGCGGACTTCGACCATCTGGAGCAGGCGCTCGCGGACGTCGAGGCGGACGTCGTCTTCTGCGCGCTCGGCACGACGATCCGCAAGGCCGGGTCGCAGAACGCGTTCCGCCAAGTCGAGCAGGCGTATCCGCTGGCGCTCGGGGAGTGGGCCAAGTCGCGCGGCGCCGGGAAGTTCATCGTGATATCCGCCATGGGGGCGAACGCGTCGTCGGGCATCTTTTATAATCGGGTCAAAGGCGAGGCGGAAGAGGCGCTTCGCGCCGTCGGTCTGCCGGAGCTGCATATCGTCCGGCCTTCGCTGCTGCTCGGGCGGCGGGACGAATTCCGGCTCGGCGAGAAGGCCGCCATGCTGCTCGGTCCGCTGCTGAAGCCGCTCATGCGCGGGGGACTGCGCCGATACCGGCCGGTCCGCGCGGAAGCGGTGGCGGCGTTCATGCGCCAAACGGCCGCCGCCGCGCCGATCGTCGGAAGCGGGCCGGCCGTCAAAATCTACGAGAACGACGCAATAACGGAAAGTAGCAAGTAGCCGGTATTGGTTCAGGGATCAAGTGCGGGGTGAACAAGTCAGTTGAGGATCAACAAGTTTATTAGCGAAACGGGGTACTGCTCCCGCCGGGAGGCCGACAAGCTCGTCGAAAGCGGTCGGGTCACCATCAACGGGGCGGTGGCCGAGCTCGGCAGCCAGGCGGAGCCGGGCGACGACGTCCGCGTCGACGGGAAGACGATCGGATCGCAGAAGCGCCATGTGTATATCGCGCTGAACAAGCCCGTCGGCATTACGAGCACGACGGAGGCGCAAGTGGAAGGCAACATCGTCGATTTCGTGGGGCACGCGGAGCGGATCTTTCCCATCGGAAGGCTGGACAAGGACTCGGAAGGGCTCATCCTGCTGACGAACGACGGGGATATCGTCAACAGGATTTTGCGGGCCGAGGGCAAGCACGAGAAGGAATACGTCGTCACGGTCGACCGTCCCGTCACGCCGCGGTTTCTGAAGGCGATGAGCGAAGGCGTTCGCATCCTCGGCTCGATGACGCTGCCGTGCAAGGTCGAGAAGGAATCGGACCGCGTCTTCCGGATCACGCTGACCGAGGGGAAGAACCGGCAAATCCGCCGGATGTGCCAGACGTTCGGGTATAACGTGCGCAAGCTTCGGCGCGTGCGGATCATGAACATCCTTCTGGGGCAGCTGGCAAACGGCAAATGGCGGGATCTGACGCAGGACGAGCTGGACAAGCTGTTCGGGCTGCTGGATTACCGTCCGGCCGAGTCGTCCGAGGAAGCGCCTTTTCCCGGGAAATAACGACAAAACCAACATCCGTTCGGGCGGGTTCGCCGGGCGGTGTTGGTTTTTTGTCTTCTCTGGGACCGATTCTATGAAAACGCGCAACCATGCGGCGCGGGCGGGACGGCGGAGCCGCTTCGTCTTGCCATCCTATAAAACATGAAGTAAAATTATAAAGGATTGTCCCCGCTTTGCATAGAGGTTTTCAAGAAAGTTTTCAACAAAAATATAAGTTCGGGCTGCAAGGCGTCTATCGGGGCCGAAATGCGTTTCGCTGCTTGGGCCGATATGGGATACATACCGTCGTGGTCGATGACACCAGACAAGCCGTCGCCTCCTGCTAGCGCCCGCCATTCATAATCGGAAGCATCCGAAGCCGGCCTTCGCCTTCTTCGGCATGCTCGCGGGCAAGACGATGGGCAGATTCGCGAAAAGATAGGCGAAAGGGCGGCACGGGCTGGCGATACAAGCGCGGCCGGCTGCCTTTCCGCTGTGGAAGAAAGGACCGTGGGCCATGACGAAATTACAAGATTTGCTGCAAGCCATCACCATAACCGATACGTTTCATGCCGGGGACAGCGAGATAACCGGCATTTCCTATCATTCGCAGAAAGTCGAGCCGGGCCAGCTGTTCGTCTGCATCACGGGCTACAGCACCGACGGGCATAAATACTTGGGCGATGCCGTGAAGCGCGGCGCGGTGGCCGCGATCGTCGAGCGGATCCAGCCGGAGATCGACGTGCCGCAGTACGTCGTGCCGAACAGCCGGATCGCCATGGCGCGGCTCGCGAGCGCGTATTACGGCCGTCCCGCCGACCGGATGACGATGATCGGCATCACGGCGACGAACGGCAAGACGAGCACCACGTACATGACGAACGCCATTCTCGAGCGGCACGGCTTCAAGACGGGGATGATCGGCACGGTCGTCGTCAAGATCGACGAAGAGCGGATCCCGGCCGAGCTGACGACGCCGGAATCGCTCGACTTGCAGGCGTACCTGAAGCGGATGGTCGACGCCGGCGTCTCCCACGTGAGCATGGAGGTATCTTCCGCGGCGCAGGAGGCGAACCGCGTCGAATCGGTCGATTACGACATCGTCTGCTTCAATAACCTGAGCCGCGAGCATATCGATTCGCACGGCACGTTCGAGAATTACTTCGCGGCGAAGTCCAAGCTGATCCGGGGTGCCGGCGAACGCAGCTTCGCCGTGCTGAACCTGGATGACGAATACGCGGCTTCCCTCGCAACCGAGACGCGCGCGAAGGTCATCACGTTCGGCATGAGAAGCGGCGAAGGCACGCTGCACTGCAAGGACCTCGACCTGTCCACCGGACGGGCGAAGTTCACGGTCGAGATTCTGAAGGCGTTCGAGGCGAACGGCGTCCGTCACGAGCCGGGCGAGTTCCGCGTCGATCTGCGCATTCCGGGCCTGCACTCCGTCTATAATTCCATGGCGGCGATCGCGATCGCGCTGCTGTGCGGCGTGTCCGTGGCGACGATTCAGGAGACGCTGCGCACCTTCGGCGGCGTGGAGCGCCGGTTCCAGTTCATTCACGAGGACGCGTTCACGATCATCGACGACCACTTCGCCAATCCCGGCAACATCGACGTGACGCTGGAGACGCTCCGCTACATGGACTACGAGGACTTCCATCTCGTCTACGCGATCCGCGGCGCGCGCGGCCCGATCATCAACCGCGAGAACGCGGAATCGATCGTGAAGTGGATGAACCGGCTGGAACGCCGCGAGCTGATCGCGACGCGGAGCCGGTCGCATGTCAACCGCCACAACGTCGTATCGGACGAAGAGACCGACGTGTTCCTGGAAGTCATGAACGAGGCAGGCATCGAGGTCAAGCTGTTCGACGAGCTGCCAGACGCGATCGGCGCGGCGCTGGGCGAGGCGAAGCGCGGCGACCTGATCCTGCTCGCGGGCTGCCAAGGCATGGATCCGGGCGCGGAGATCGCGCTGCAGCTGCTCGGGAAGCCGGGAACGGACGCGGCGGAGTAAATCCGTTCGGCGCCGAGCGGAGCGCGGGTAAGCGGCCGGGGAGCCGCTCGGCGAACGAGGCGGGAACCAACGAACAACGAACGATTATGTCTTCGAAAGATTATGTCATACGATAAAGGTTGTTGAATCATGGAACGTAAACGGTTAGGGGTTCTGGGCGGCATGGGCCCGAAGGCGACGTCCGTCTTTATCGACCTGATTATCGAAAGCACGGCGGCCGACCGGGACCAGGACCATATCGACATGGTGGTGCTGAACCACGCTTCGCTGCCGGACCGGACCCACGTGATCCTCGAGAACACGGGCGAGCTGTTCCTGCGGGAGATCGAGAAGGATATTCGGCTGCTGGAATACGCGGAGGTGGCGAACATCGCCATGCCGTGCAACACCGCGCACTATTACATTCAAGAGATGCAGGCCATGACGACGATTCCGATCATCGACATGGTGGAAGAGACGATGCGGGAAATCGTCGATACGTTCGGCCGCGGCGGCAAGGTCGGCATTCTGGCGACGAACGGCACGCTGCGCAGCGGCATCTACGGCGACTGCGCGCGCCGGTACGGAATGGTTCCGCATGAGCCGGACATGGACGTGCAGCAGCAGGTCATGAACATCATTTACCGCGACATCAAGCGCGGCATCCTCAGCGATCCCGCCGAGCTTGAGGGCATTATCCGCGATATGATCGAACGCGACGGCTGCAGCTGCGTCATCATCGCCTGCACGGAGCTGTCGATCGTCAAGCTCAGCGAGGAGGCGCGCAAGGTCAGCATCGACGCCATGGACGTGCTCGTCCGGCGGTCGATCGAGCTGTCCCTGCCCGCGCACAAGTCCGAGCTGTTGTAACGGGCGCGCCCGTAGCGCTGCGGCGAGCGGGAGTCCGCCACACCGCAACCCCGACGTACGGGTACGCCCCGCAGCGTGACGGCACGAGCGTCAGGGGCGCGAGTAACGTCAGGAACGCGGGAAAGTTTAGGTAACATCAGCAAGTTCGGCAACGCCGTCGGCAGCGAGCCGCCGCATACGCCAAAAAACCGCCGGGAGCTTCGCGCTCCCGGCGGTTTTTTCGTTTGGCCTTGTCGTATATCGTAGCTATTTCGCCGCGCCGGACGCCGGCACGCTGACGGTCTTGGACGCATCCGCGTATTTCCGGATGATCGAAACCTCGACGCGCCGGTTCTTCGAGCGGCCCGCGGCCGTGTCGTTGCTCGCGATCGGCCGGTATTCGCCATAGCCGATGTTGCTGAAGTTCTTCGGATTGAGCCGCTTGTTGTCGAGCACGATGTTCATGAACCGGATCGCCCGCATGGAGCTGAGCTCCCAGTTCGATTCGAACTCGTCGTTGTGAATCGGCACGTTGTCGGTGTGGCCGGAGACGACGACCTCGTAGTCGGAATACTTGGTCAGCATGTTCGAGATCTCGATGGCGAGCTTGCGCGACTCGGGCTTCACCTTGGCGCTGCCCGGCGCGAACAGGGAGCTGTCGCTGATCGTGATCGTCAGCTGCGATTGGTTGAGCTTCGTGTCCAGCGGGGTCGTGAGGCCGTTCGACTGAATGTATTGGTCGACCTGCTTCTTCAGATTCTCGAGGTCCTGCTGTTCCTGCTTCTGCAGGGCTTGGCGCTGCTGCTCCGACATGTCCTTCGTATCCTCGCGGCGCTTGATGTCCTGCGTGTTCTCCATCTGGTTCGCCTGCGAGATGATCGAGGATTGGTCCAGCACGCCGATGCCGCTGTTGAACGCGATGTTGAACGCCTTGCTCATGTCCTGGAACTTCTTCGAATCGGTGGAGCTCATGGCGTAGAGCACGATGAACAGCGCGAGCAGCAGCGTCAGCAGGTCGGCATAGGGGATCAGCCAGGTTTCGTCGGCGTGTTCCTCGTGATGCTCTTTCTTATGCTTTTTGCTCAATCGCTTCGGCCCCCTTCTGGCTCAGCTTGAAGCGCTCCGTCGGCGTGAGGAAGACGGACAGCTTCTGGTTGATCGCGATCGTGGAGACGCCGGATTGGATCGACAGCAGGCCTTCGACCATCATGAGGCGCAGTTCGACTTCGTTCTTGGACAGGCGCTTCAGCTTATTGGCGATCGGGTGCCATAATACGTAACCGGTGAATATACCTAAAAGAGTAGCGACGAACGCCGCGGCGATCGCGTGGGCGAGACGGCCCATGTCGCTCATGTCGGCCAGCGCCGCGATCAGGCCGATAACGGCCCCGAGCACCCCGAGCGTCGGCGCGTACATGCCGGCTTGGGAGAAGATCAGCGCGCCCGCGCGGTGGCGCTCCTCCGTCGCGGCGATGTCCTCGAGCAGGACGTCGCGGACGAGATCCTGGTCGTTGCCGTCGATGATCATCCGCATGCCGTTGCGGAGGAACGGGTCTTCGATCTCGTCGACCTTCGACTCGAGGGCGAGCAGGCCTTCGCGGCGCGTGATCGTCGCCCATTCCATGAACAGGGCGATGACTTCCTCGCGGGGGAGCAGTTTTTGCACGACGAAGATCATTTTGATCAATTTCGGGAATTTTTTAAGCTCGCTCAGCGGGAAACCGATGAATAACGAGGCGGCCGTCCCGACGATAATGATGATAAAAGCGGCTGGATTTACCAGGTTTTCGATCGGGGCGCCCTTGAGGACCATCCCGAGCAGAACGGCTACGAGTCCGAGCACAATACCGATTAACGTAGATTTTTCCATGACACACCTCGTCTAGTAATAAAGTCCCGACTATCGTCAACCGGCTGCTGCCGTTCAAGCCCGGAGGCGGGGTAAAAAGAAAAAGAGACACGCTATTTATATCGACAAAATCGGTCCGTAGATTAGAGCTGAGCGGATGTTTTAGGAGTTTTCGTCCCAATTCGTGTAAAATAGGGAGAAGCGGCTGGAAATTAGAAGCAGAGAGGCAGGCGGCGCAAAATGGGCGTGAAGCATGCGAGAGAATACGAGGATATTTTGGTGGAATTGAAGGACGCGATGCATTCGATCGGGGACGGCTACTTGTTCTTCGAGATGGAGACGTCGGAATGGGAGGAGCTCGGCGAGACGGAGCGGCTCGATCTGATGGAAGCGCTCGCGGACGACGTGTTCTACGCGCTCGGCGAGGATCCGGTGCTGCGCGTGGGCCAAGGCGTGGTCACGTACCGGCCGAAGCATCATATCATCGAAGTGTCCGTGGACGAGAAGGAGAGCCGGATCATCCGGTTGATCTAAGCCTGAAGACGGGGAGGGTGAAGCGGCGTGGCTAAGCTGGAGAAGCTGCCGGCGGAGGCGGCGGACCGGGCGCTCGCGGGGCTGGAGGGCTGGACGCGGGAGGACGGGAAATGGATCGCGGCCGGCTATCGGTTCGCCGGCTTTCCTGCCGCGATCGCGTTCGTCGGAAGGATCGCCGAGATCGCGGAGGAGCTCAACCATCATCCGTTCATCGCGATCGATTACAAGAAGGTGACGCTGCGCCTGACGACGTGGCATGCCGGAGGCTTGACGGAGCTGGACTTTCAGTCCGCGGAGCGCTATAACGAGATTTACCGAGCGTCGATTGCCGAGAACCGGTGATCGGCGTTTTTCGGGCGGAGGAGGCGTCGTGCCGGACGAGGAGGCGCGCGGGGTTGCGGCATGAGTTCGGTGCTGGACGCGAAGGCGTAGAAGCGTAGATGCGTGACAGCCCGGACCGGCGCCGGTCCGGTTTATAAGAAAAGCCCGCGGCTGGCGCAAGGGCGCAGCCGCGGGCTCGGCTATGCATGCCGACGAATGACAGCGGGCAATTTTCTTATTCTTCCGCGGACACCTTCGAGAAGAACGACAGGCTGTAAAGTGCTGCCAGACCGACAATAATGTACACGATTTTCGCCCCGACGGAATCTGATCCATCAAAAATCTCCGAAACGACATCATACTCAAAGAGCCCCACGATGAGCCAGTTCAGACCGCCGAGAATGAGCACAATCAAGCTGATGATGTTCAAAACTTTCACTGGATCCGCCTCCTTGTTGTCACTGGCTGTGACATTATTACGGTTATGCGGCGGAGCGGGATTTTAGCACGTTTTCGTTTTGTAAATTCGGAACCCGCACTCGTTTGACGGGCGTCCTTAGAGCCCTTCCTCGGGCAAGTAGCACATGCAGTATACCTCGACGACCCCGGTATGCGTCTGTTTCCCGTACGTGTCGGCGATGACGAATCCCGCCCGCTGGTAGGTGCGGATCGCGCGGACGTTCCAGGCGTGCACCTCGAGGTCGATCTCGTCGTGCGGCGCGCGGCGGATCGCTTCCGCCACGATGGCTTTCACGAACGGGACGCCGAGCCCGCGGTCGCACAGGTCCGGGCGAAGGCCGAGGCCGATGCGCGTTAGCCCGAGAAGCGGAAAGAACTGCGCGAAGCCGACGAACTCGCCGTTTTCGTCCAGGACGGCGGCGTACTGCCGGTTGCGGACGTCGGGATCGCCGAACTCCATGCCGAGCTCCAGCATGACCTGCCAGGAGGTCCAATTATAGAAGTCGAAGGGCGGCTCGTAGCGCCAGGTCGAGAGCTGCTCGGCCAGCTCCTCCGTGAGCGGCGCGACGCGGAAGCGGGGCGGACGGGCATTCGGTTGCGGGTAGGCCATGACGTTCGTCTCCTCGGCGGTAGCGGGGCGGCCTCGCGGGCGGGCGAGAACGGCTCCGGCGCAAATGCGAATATAGTTCCTTCATACTACCAAATCCGGCGGGACGAGGAAAGCGGGACGGGCAACTCGGGAGCGGAATCGGAATGAAGTCGGGACTAAGGCGGGGACAAAGTCGGAGGGAAAGTCAGGATGAACCCGAGATGAAATGCGGATAGAAACGGGAATATTCAGATCCAGAACAGGACAAATCGGAAAAAAGACGCCCGCGGGGAGCGGGCGTCTTCGGCTGTCGCGCATGCCGATCCGCCGCTAGGCGGCGAATCGTTGGCTAATGCGGCAGCGCGGATGGATGGCGGAGCGGCGGATTAGTAGCGGTCCATGATCAGCTGCGTTTTCAGCGAGTCCTGGGCGAGGAACCAGCCCTTGCTTTGCAGGAAGCTGATCAGCTGGTCATGCATCGTGGACGCCGTCGACGCGCTGTCCGTCTTGAAGGAGGCCTCGACGACATACTCCGTGCCCGTGCCGGCGGCGTTCTTGATCGGCCAGACTTCGATGTACAGCTTGAGGCCGCTCCAGGTGCCTTCGGAACGCTTGGCGAGGACGGGGCCGAAGTAACGGGAATCTTCCAGGTTGTCCGTGCCCCAGTCGTTGTTCAGCCAGTCGTTGAACTTGTCCGGCGCGTTGTTGACCATCAGGCTGCGGGCGTCGCCGATCGACGGCAGGTCCATGCCGCTGTAGCCGGATTTGCTGCCGCTCTTCGTGCGGGTGATGCTGAGCGTCTTCTTCTGGTAGCCCCACTCGACCTGCGCCTCGTAGTTGTCGTCGCCGCTGTCGAAGCCGTCGTTGTTCGCTTGCGTCAACGCGGCGTTGATGTCGTTGTTCGCGATCGTGTAGCGCTTCTTGTAGCTGAGCTCGAAATCGTCCTCGCCTTCCGTCTTGCGGATGCGCGGGCTCCAGCCGTTGTTGTAGATCTCCTTGCTGTCCGTGTCGAGGAACGCGACGTTCATCTTCGTGACCGTGGTCGGCATCGCGAACGTGCTGAGGACGGTGCTCGTCAGCTTGAAGTCCGAATCGAGCACGGCGCTCGGATTCAGCAGCAGCTTCACCTCGTAGTCCGGCACCATGTTGCTTGCCGCGTGCGCGGGCGTCGGGGCGACGCCGGCTTCCGTGACGAGCGATGCGCCCAGGGCGACGATGACGGCGGCCGTACCTAACATGCGTTTGAACATAAATTCATCTCCTCTATCGATTGTTGGCCCTTTCAAGGCCCGTTATGATCGTAGGGCAGTTTTGTTAACGGATTTTCTATGGAAGATATAGGAATTGTAAAGGTTTTCAGATGGTCGAAAAGGCGGCCGCGATGCGCGCGTCCCCCCGAATGCGGTATAATGCTGCTAAGGACAAGATAGGAAAGGCGGATTGAATGAGTTGAATTCCATCGTATCGTTAAAATGGCTGCTGGCCCGCATGTATGAAGCCGACATCGTGATCGTTGACTGCCGGTTCCAGCTCGGCAAGCCGGCCTCCGGCCGCGAGGCCTACGAAGAATCGCATATCCCGGGGGCCGTGTACCTGGACCTCGAGAAGGACCTGTCGGCGCCGATCGAGGCGCACGGCGGACGTCATCCGCTGCCGGACATCGCGCAGCTGACGGGCACGTTCAGCCGGGCCGGCATCGGCAACGACAAGCGCGTCGTCGCGTACGACGATCAGGGCGGCGCGATGGCATCGCGGCTCTGGTGGCTGCTCAAGTACCTCGGACACGAGGAGGTCTATGTGCTCGACGAGGGATTCACGGCGTGGAAGAATGCCGGATTCCCGGTCAACGCCGAGCAGCGGACGCTTATCCCTTCGCCGTTCTTCGCGACGGTGCAGCATAACCTGCTCGTGGAAATGGACGAGGTGCGGGAGAAGCTGGGCCATGCCGACGTGACGCTCATCGACTCGCGCGAAGCGCCGCGCTACCGCGGCGAGGTCGAGCCGCTCGACCGCAAGGCCGGCCATATCCCGGGCGCGCGCAACCGCTTCTGGGCCGAGGGCCGCGGCGCCGACGGCAAGTGGAAGGACGCCGAAGCGCAGGCGGCGCGGTTCGAAGGGCTGGACAAGGACCGCGAGACGATCGTGTACTGCGGCTCGGGCGTGACGGCGTGCCCGAACGTGCTGGCGCTGCGGGAAGCGGGCTTTACGAACGTGCGGTTGTACGCGGGGAGCTGGAGCGATTGGATTACGTATGAGGGGAATCCGGTTGCGACGGGTGAAGTGGATCCAAAAGACGAATAGCAGTACTTTTTAATGACGAATACACCGCCATTGTGCCCAAAGGCTCTGGCGGTGTATTTTTATGCCCCGAAGTCAACATGAGTCAACAATGCGGGCTTGAAGATGATTGCGCGGATTCTTGCCATAAGTGACGGCGAAAAACAGGTGGTATGTATTACAACACAACACTAAACATATAAGCGGTGCTGGGTTTATCGAATCCATCGAGGAACACTTCTGCAATCCAGTATTTGTCCGGGTATGGAATACCAACGCCTTGACCCAGTATGATATTGCGGGTGACATCGTACATTCTGCCGCCATCAGTGCCTTCATCATCGTGCATAGCATCGATATCGCCGGAGAAAGTGGCAAATGCGAATTTGGAAAGATACGGTGGACCGGGTTTATCCGCATATTCAGACGTAAAGTCAACATGCATAAAACCTTCCGGCACCGGGGTGTCAGCCTTCATAAACCGCCCCCAAAAACCATGCCAAGGCTCAACATCGACCCCTCGTCCGTAATGATGTCCAAGCAAAACATCATGGTCAAAGCCGGATTTATACGGAGTCAAAGCATGGAGTGTGCTTATTACATTCTTGAGGCTTGCTTTCTTCTTCTCGTGATATTCTTCGTCAGTATCGCTGTGAAATAGGCGATCATCCACGCCAATAAAGCGCATTGCCGGCATTTGCTTGTATTCGAAATTATCAACCTTGAAACCAGCTTGTTGACGTTTTACCATATCGGGCATGAACAAGCACCATTGTACTTGGGCATCACAGTTTTTCAGATGATTGATATACCCGTATACATCAACGCTATCCGTGCCAGTTTGCCCTGTCTTGCCGCCTGCTACTTGTTCCCGCACATTGCGTTCGCGCATTGTGGTAAAATCGGTGAACATTCTTGTAACCTCTTGGGAAAGCCGCGCATCCAAACGTACGCCGGATAATTCCCTGTCAAAATCGTCCAACGCCTTAAACACAGGCGCATTGACCACGCCGGATGGTTCAAGCTCCTTTAAATACAGGCGAAGTCGGGCATTTTGTTCTTGGAATCGCGCTAAGACGCCCTGCACTAAGATTTGCTCGTTTTCAGCCAGCTTTTCTTCCGTCCATTCCGAATCATCCATTAACCATCCTGTAAGCTCATCAAATACGCCCGGATTCTTCCCTCTTGCTTTTCCAGCCCAGCCAACAATCCGGTTATACTTATCGGCGGCAGTTAATTGTTCATCCTGTTGCTTGTCGATGTCGTTCCAATCCATCCAAATAAATTCGTCAACAAGCCGATATGGCATGCTAAATCCCCCCTTGTATGGTGAAATTAATAGACAGCGGATGAAAGTTACGCTAGACGTCTGCTCTTAAAAAGGTTTCTACCTATGAATTTGCATCAACAAGATAAGGAAGTCAATTCCTAAATATAAAATGAATGGAAAAAATTTTGCTATTGGAGCGCCCTTTTTGGATTTTTCGTTCAAAGCTAATATACTCCGCGGTCCCCGACATTTTATCCCGCCCCATCGGCGGTCAATCATGTTACTATGGAATAGGTTTCGAGAAGCGAGAAGGGGGTTACATTCTGAAAGCAAACCGGATGGAGGCCTTCAGCGACGGCGTGTTGGCCATCATTATCACGATTATGGTGCTGGAATTCAAAGTGCCGGAAGGCCATAATTGGCAGGCGCTCATCGCGTTAGGACCGAAAATCGTCAGCTATATTTTCAGTTTCGTCTACGTCGGCATCTACTGGAACAATCATCATCATCTGCTGCACATGGTTCGCAGAATGAACGGGCAATTAATGTGGCTGAATCTGCTGCTGCTCTTCTGGCTGTCCCTGGTGCCGTTCACGACCGCGTGGATGGGGGAAAGCCGGTTTGCCGCTACGCCTACGGCGCTCTACGGGATGATTCTGCTGTTCTCGGCCGTCTCGTACCGGTTTCTTCATCTGGCGATCTTGAAGCAGCATGACGCTTCGTTCGCCGCGGCGATCGGCAATGGCTGGAAGGTGAAATTATCCCCGCTGTTCTACTTGGCCTCGGTGGGGACGGCGTACATCAGTACGTGGATATCCGGCTTCTTGATTATCCTCGTGGCCGTCATGTGGCTTGTGCCGGATAAGCGAATTGAGCATGCTTTGGGAGACGGCAAATAAGCAAGGCCCTCCTTTCGGCTAGAAGTGCATCGCCCCTGCGGCGTTGTGCTTCTTTGCGTTGCATGCCCGGCGGCTTGGATGAATAACGAGAGCCAATCGGTATTCTAAAGCCTTGCTCGCGCGTTCCCGCGGCGACGGCGAAGAGGCCGGGAGGCCCGCCGTAATGGCGAGCCTCCCGGCCTTGTTGCGTGCGCGGACCGATTATCGCAGCAAACGCTTGCAATTAGAAGCTTCCGCGCGAATAGCGGCGCTGCGCCGAACGGCGTCCGGGACGCTTGCTTGGGCGGAACCGGAACTCGGCTCCGAGAGACCGACGCGGCGTAAAGGATCAAGCGGCTAAATGGTTAATGGCGCGAACCGCTGCAGGGGCAGTAAATTTCTGGGAGGCGAAACAGGATTCCAGCGCCTTCGCGTTGAATTATTTAAACTTTGATGCGCGCGACGACCGATTATCGTTGGAAACGAACTTATTTCGTGGGAGGCGGCGGCAAGCATGATTCAATTTCCGAAACCGGACGTGGAGCAGTTTTTCCAAACGTATGTCATTCGCGACTTTGCGGTGGCGAAGGACGAGAAACGGCTGATTTTCAGCAGCAATCTGAACGGCCAGCCCAATCTGTGGGCGATGGATCTGCCGGATGCGTACCCTTATCCGCTGACGTACAACAACCAGAACGCGAACGCGATCGAGATCGACCCGCGGGGGCGCTTCCTGCTTGCCGGCTTCGACCGGGACGGGGACGAAAACTACCATATCTACGCGCTGCCGGCGGAAGGCGGGAATCCGCTCGAGCTGATCGAGGGCACGCCGCAGGAGAAGTTTTATGCCGTGAAGCTTTCGAAGGACGGCGAACGTCTCTATTACGTCACCTCGAAGGACAACCCCAACTTCCTGAATGCGCGCGTGCGCCATCTGGCCGCCGGAGAAGACAAGCTGGTGTACGAAGGCCGCGAACAGCCGACGTTTCTGGAGGCGGTCAGTCCGGACGAGGACAAGTTCGTCGTGGCCAAAACGTTCGCCAACACGCATCAGCTCGGCATCGTCTTGGCCGGCGGCGAAGAGACGGTCGTATCCCCGAGCCCGGAGCGGGTGCAGGTCAGTCATGATTTCCTCTTCACGGATAACGACACGCTGGTGTACGTCACCGACGTGAACCGCGACTTTGCCTACGTGTTGGCCTATAATCTGGCCACCCGCGCGTATGAGACGGTGTGCGAATTCGACGGCGAAGCGGTATCCGGCATTAAGTGGCACCAGGCGTCCGGGATGCTGTACGTCTGGACGGAGCGGGGCACGGAGCATCGCATGTACGCGAAACCCTTGGCAGGCGGGGAAGCCGTGCCGATTCCGCTCCCGGTGGACGTCGTGGAGAAGGCCGTCGTCGCCGACTCCGGCGCGGTGTACATCCTGGGACGAGGCGCCGTGCAGCCGTTCAACCTCTACCGCTACGCGGACGGGGAGTGGACGCGGCTGACGCAGAACCGGGTCACCGGCCTCGCCGAGGAGAATCTGGTCTATCCCGACGTCGTGCGGTATCCGTCCTTCGACGGACTCGAGATCGAAGCGCTGCTCTTCAAGGCGAAGGCCGACGTCGCGAACGGGTATACCATCTTCTGGCCGCACGGCGGGCCGCAGGCATCGGAAGGGAAGTTCTTCCGGGCGATGTTCCAATTCATGCTGGCCTACGGCTACAACATCTTCGCGCCGAATTTCCGGGGCAGCACGGGCTACGGTTCCGCGTTCGTCAAGCTCGTCGAAGGCGATTGGGGCGAAGGGCCGCGGCTCGACTGCGTGGCGGGGATGGAGTGGCTGTTCGAGCAGGGCATCTCGAGCCGGGACAAGCTGTTCGTCGTGGGCGGCAGCTTCGGCGGGTACATGACGCTGCTGCTGGCCGGGCGGCATGCGGATTATTTCCGGGCGGCGGTCGATATCTTCGGGCCGAGCAACCTGTTCACCTTCATGGATTCCGTGCCGGAGGACTGGAAGCCGCTCATGGAACGCTGGCTCGGTCATCCGGAGCGGGATCGGGAGCGGCTGACGAAGGATTCGCCGATTACGTATTTGCGGCAGATGGTCAAGCCGATGCTGGTCATCCAAGGCGCGAACGACCCGCGGGTCGTGAAGGCCGAGTCGGACCAGATCGTCGCGGCCCTGCAGGCGCAGGGGACGGAGGTCGAGTACATGGTGCTGGACGACGAAGGGCACGGCTTCTCGAAGCGCGTCAACGAAATCGCCGTGTACCGGCGGATGCTGGCGTTCCTGAACAAGCATCGGGCTTGACTCGCTCGGCGAATCGGCCAGACGCCGCGCGCCATCCGCGCGTCCGCGCAAAAGAAGAGACCGGGATGCCCGCAGCGGCGGCGTCCCGGTCTTTTTTATCAATCGCTTCAGCCCGTTACGCCCGACGCGCGCTTAACGCCGCCAGCGCGTGCGGGTTGAAGCCTTTGGCGATCAGCCAGACGGCCAAGGCCATCTCGTTCGCCGCCACGGGCAGGCACAGCAGACCGCCCCACACGGAGAGCTGCGGGATGACGCCGAACATCTCGAGCAGGGCGGCGAGGAACACGAGCGCCGCGCCCGTCAGGCCCAACGCGGGAATGAAGCGGGGAACGAGCCGGGACCGCCAGAAAATATAACTGTACAGCATGGTGTTGAGGCCGAGCATGAAGTTGGGGCCGAGCAGGAAGGTCCAGTCGTGGACGGCTTTCAGCAGCGTGCCGGACGCTTGGTAGGAAGCGGCGTCCGCGGCGCCTCCGGCGACGTAGGCTTTGCTCAGCGTGAGCAGCGACAGGACGCTGACGACGCCGACCGTAATGAGCGCGGCCTCCATGAACCGGAAGCATACGTGGCCGAGCGCGAGGCTTTCGTTATACCGGCGCAGGTACGGAAACATGAATACCGCGGTGCCGACCGCCGAAGCGACGAGAATCAATTCCAGCAGCGCGCCCAGGATGACTTGGTTGGCGTGGGCGGCGCCGTTCGTCAAGTAATCCGATCCGTTCAGGATCGGGTCGTACAGAACAAGGCCGATAACCGAAGCGACGGCGGCGAGGATAAAACAGATCCCGACGATGCGGGCCGCGCGGACGGGCGATGGCATGATTCGTTCCCTCCATTTGATTAATCGCGTGTACCGTGTTCCCCGTAATAGAACACCTCTTCCAGCGGCAAGCCGAAGGCGAGGGCGATGCGAAAAGCAAGCTCGAGCGAAGGGGAGTAATTGCCCTTTTCCAGCGCCACGATCGTTTGCCGCGTGACGCCGACCTTGTCAGCCAATTGCTGCTGCGTCATTTCGCCGTGATCGAACCGTAATCTGCGGATGTGGTTGCCGACAAGATGTTTGCCCATCTTACACTCCTTTCCGGTAGTGATACAGCTTGGTCGCGGAGCCGGTCACGTCGGAGACGAACCCCGCCGCGATCAGAATGACGAACATCGTCTGAATCGGACGTTCGGCGGCCAGCGAGCCCATGGCGAGCAGGAAGCCGAGGATGAACACGACGAAGCCGTTCCGGTGCGCCTTCAGCTCGATCAGCTTATCCAGTTCGTCCGCGAACGCCGGTTCCTTCTCCCCGGTCGTGGCCCGGAAGACGATATTGAACGCGATGCCGATCACGATGTGCGCGACGATGGACACGACCATCAGGACGAGCACGAACATGCCCCAATACCGGTACGCCTCCGCCGGCCGAAACCCTTCGGCCGGATACCTCGCCGCCTTGTACGCGCAGTAAACCCCGAAAATAAGGATCGCGCTGATGATCGACACGATGCTCTTCTTCTCTTGATACGTCATCTTGCTTTGCACCTCCCTGCTGATCGAAGTCAAGTTCCTTGAACAAAATGTATAATAAACCAATCTCGGTGTCAAGTTTATTTTACATAATGGGCGGCGAAATGGGCGGCGGGCATCCGAGCGACCGGCTTGACGAAGACGCGGACGGCTTCGGCCAACCTCCGCCGGAAGGATTTCGGCTTCCCGCGCAGAACATATCCCTTATCTGACAGCTGCGAATGCGCATACGTGATCACGATTCTCGCGACGGGAGATGGCCACGATGACCGTAAGGGAGCAGTCGATTTTACAGGTAACCGGCAATACCCTCCGAACCGCGGGCCGCGCCATTCCGATCCTCGGCAAGATTAGCGAACCGCTGATCTTGATCTTGGAGCACGTCTTAAGCCACGCGGAGTGCGATGCCCTGATCGGCTTGGCCCGGGACCGCATGCGGCGGGCGAGGACCGGCCGGTCCCGCGCCCTCAGCGACGTCCGCACGGGCAGCGGCGCGTTCCTCGAGGAGAACGAAAACGAATGGGTGCGCGCGATCGAGCTCCGGCTCGCCGGCCTGATGGGCGTGCCCGCCGCGCATGCCGAGCCGCTGCAGATCCTGCATTACCGGCCCGGCGAGGAATACCGGCCGCACCTGGATTATTTTATGGCGGAGCAGGTCGCGAACAATCGGATCAGCACCTTGGTTATGTACCTAAACGATGTGGAGGAAGGCGGGGAGACGGTGTTTCCTTCGCTGCGCCTCGCGGTGACCCCGAAGAAGGGCAACGCCGTGTACTTTGAATATTTTTATGGGGATCCGCGGCTGAACGAGCTGACGCTGCACGGGGGCAGTCCCGTGGCGGCGGGCGAGAAGTGGATCGCCACCCAGTGGATGCGGCGGCAGCGGTACCGGGAGCTGTAGCGGCGGAACGAAGGTCCGGTCGGATAGCCGACGATCCCCTTATGCCGTCATAACGCCGCGGGTTTCTTTCGGAGAGACCGTGCGCGCCTTTCACCACGCCACAAGGAGCGTCGAGCATGAAGAAGATCCCGCATGACGGACTGCAGGTCACGGGGATTATCCTCAGCCTGCCCGGGCTCGGGACGGTCGTCAGGCCGCCGCTGATCGAAGCCGTCTTCGGCAAGCCGTTAACCTACCGCTTCCTCGGTCTGCTGCCCGAAGGCTGGCCTGCCTTCGCCGCTTGGGCGGCGATTCTGGCGGTCGGCCTCGCGCTGGTGTCCGTGACGAACCCGCTGAAGCCGGAGAAGGACAAACGGAAGGCCGAGCCTAAGAACGAACCTGAAGATGAGCCTAAAGACGAGCCTAAAGCCGGGAAGTAGCTCGGCAAGAACGTCAGGGGGGCGGCGAGGCCAATCCCATGGAAAAGCTTATCATGCCCTCCCGCGCCAAGAAAACCACTCCATGCATGGGGTGGTTTTCTTCATTGGATGTTTGGGGTACGCCCGGATGCCGTCCTACTCCGCGGCCGGCCCTTCTTCCTCGGCCAGCGTCAGCTCGACGACGGTGTTCCGTTCGTCGGGGAGCGGGTACGTGAAATGCTCCGGCCGGGCGAAGTTGAAGAATGCGTCCTGCTCGTACAGGGCGGCGTTCCACGGGCGCGCCACGAACACCTCCGAGCCGTCGGCGAGCAGCCGCGCCTGCTTGATCCGTCCCGCCAGGCCGGCGAGGTTGACGGGGCCGATGCTCTCCTCGAACAAATGCGCGTACAGCTTGTCGCCGTTTTGCGTATAGCGGCCCCATTCCGGCTTCGGCAGGTCGGCCGGGCCGCAGCCGTAGATGCTGTCCCCGTTCCGGCGCATCCAGCGGCCGACCTCTTCGAGCACGTCCAGCGACGGCTGCGGGATTTCGCCCTTCGCGTCGGGCCCGACGTTCAGCAGCAGGTTGCCGTTCTTGCTCACGCATTCCACGAGCTTGCGGATGACCGTCTTGGCGGACTTATAGACATGATCGGCCGCGCTGTAGCCCCAATTGTTGTTCAGCGTGATGCACGCCTCCCACGGAATGGAGCGGCCGGCTTGGTCCGTCACGCCGCGCGGCGGAATGATCTGCTCCGGCGAGGCGAAGTCGCCCGCGTACGGCGTCGGGTTGTCCGAATAGATCGAGCCGCCTTCCTCGCCGCTCGCGTCCAGCCGGTTGTCCACGATGAGATGCGGCTGCACGGCGCGGATCGTCTCCATCAGCTCGCTCGCGCGCCACGCCTCGCCCCGCAGCTCGCCGTAGGAGAAATCGAACCACATGATGTCGAGCTTGCCGTAGTTCGTCAGCAGCTCGCGGACTTGGCCGTGCATGTAATCGAGGTACCGGTCGAAGCCGCCCGGCTCGCGCTTGTACGCTTCGTTGTCGCGCATCGGGTGGATGCGGTCGCCGTAGGCCGGATAATCCGGGTGGTGCCAGTCCAGCAGCGAGTAGTAGAGCCCGACCTTCAGCCCCTCCGCGCGGAAGGCGTCCAGGAACTCGCGGACGAGGTCGCGCCCGGCCTTCGTGCGGGTCGACTTGTAGTCCGTCAGCGCGCTGTCGAACAGGCAGAAGCCGTCGTGGTGCTTGGCCGTCAGCACCGCGTACTTCATGCCGGCCGCCTTCGCCGTACGGGCCCATGCCTTGGGATCGTAGCGGTCGGGGTTGAAGCCGTCGAAATACGCCTGGTAATCCTCGTTGCTGATCCGCTCCGCGTTGCGCACCCATTCCCCGCGCGCCGGGATCGCGTACAGGCCCCAATGAATGAACATGCCGAAGCGGTCGTGCAGAAACCATCTCGTCCGTTCCGTTCGCTGCTCGATGTACGATTGCGTCGTCATTCGCCTCATGCCTCCTAGGATTCATGGTCTTGATACGTCCAGTCTACCAACGGCGGTCCCGGGGCGTACAGGCACGAAGCTAAGGTCTATGGGGATGAAACGAACGCGTTCGGCCCGCCTAGCCGTTCCCGGTTTCTTTCGACCGCGACCCGATCAGATAGCCGATGATCGTCGATTCCACGGGGATGACGATGAGCGTCCACATGTCCTTCAGGCCCAGGTCGGGCGAGCGGTACCGGTCGGGCGTAAGCGTGTAGACAAGGGCGATGAGCAGCACGCCGAGCGCGATCGTGCCCACGATGTACAGGCGGACGTTCTCTCCCGAGCCGAAGAACCGGCCGAGGAAGCCGAGCTCCGCTTTGCGCTTGTCGTTCTCCGCGTTGGCCGCGATGATCTTGCTCGCGACTTTGGGATCCTGAAGCTCGATCTTGTTCATGGGCCGTCGACCCCCTCGCCCGAATAGAACGTGAACGCCAGCGCCCACGACGTCGCGTCGTAGCCGATCGTCGCCTCGTAGCGCAGCGAGAGCTTGCGGTTGTTCAGCACGCCGAGATGGATCATGTCCGGGGCGCCGGTCGGCTTGCCTCGCGGAAAATTGACGCACGCGATGCGCACTTCGTTATACCGGACCAGCCGGATGTCCGTCATGAAGTCGTCGCGTTCCGGGTCCTGCTCGATGCAGAAGACGAAGGTCAGCGGATCGTTCTCCTCCGACAGCACGACCTCGATGGGGTTCATGCCGTACGCGAACACCCTGCCGTGGTAGGCGACCTCGAAGCCGCCGGACGTTATTTTCATCAGCGATCCCTCCGTAACGGTCAGTCGTACGAGCTTCCTGCTATCATTGTACGAGCGCAGAGCGGGGTTCATGTCAACGGAAGGGAAGCGCGGGCGAAAAACGGCCGCGGGCCGCGGCTTCGGGCACGGCGAAACTTTTTTTGCGCGGACGGCGGAAAATCGCCAACGGTTCGCGAATACCATCGTTATCCTGATTGTAAGCCATTAACCGAATGGAGGCGTTTGGGAATGAGCGAAGCTGTTCAAGGGTTGACGATCGAAAACTTGGGGGTGCTCGATTTGACCGGAAAGACGGCGGAGGGATTGGCGGGCATCTCGCTGATCCATAACGTGGGGCTCATCATCGTGCCGAGTTCGCTGGCCGATGCCGTGATGCGGATTCCGCAGAAGAACGTGGGCTCCACGCTGCAGCTCCCGGACGAGACGGGCAGCGGCAAGCTGAAGGTATTCACCGGGCAAATCTCGCTCAGCGGGGAATCGCTGGCGAACGCGGGCGGATCGCCCGACGATATCCTCGTCGTGGCGGGGCAGGCGCTCATCACGTCCCACGTCGACGCGGTCGGGTATCGCGAGCTGATCGTCATGGGCCAGCTGATGGCGCCCAAGTCGTCGGAATCGGCGCTGTCCGGCGCCCTGACGCGGATGATGGGCCAGGTGTTTTACTACAAAGGCGACGTGCCGCGCGTCATACTCGGCAGCGAGTCGTATTCCCGCGCGTTCCTGGAGCTGCTCGACAAGCCGATCTCGCTGGTCGTCCTCGGCGATTGCGAATTCGAAGCCGACGTGGACGTCGCGCTGATGAAAGCGAAGGTCGGCGAGCTGGTCGTCCTCGGCACGATCCGGGCGCCCAAGCGGCTGATTCCGCTGGTGCAGCTGCTGGCCGAGACGAAGCTCGGCGATATCGTCGCCACGGACGACCACGCCGGCGCGCAAGGAGCGTAGCCCGTGGACCGGGCGCTCTTCCGCGAGCTGTACGCCGCGCACGCCAAGCCGATCTTCGCGTTCCTGCTTGCCCGGACGAACGATCGGGAGCTGGCGGCCGACCTGCTGCAGGACGTGTTCCTGAAGACGTGGAACCGGATCGAGGCCGTCGCGGCGGTGCCGGCGGACGAACGGCTGTACTGGCTGTTCGCCGTCGCCGCGAACCGGCTGAAGGATCAATACCGGCGCAGCGCGAACCGGAAGCGGGCGGAGGAGCGGCTGGAGGCCGGGCCGGGCGCGGGGCCCGGCGACCTGTCCGGCGTGCTGGCGGGCCGGGAACGGATGCGCGAGCTGGAAGCGCAGATCGCCCGGCTCCCGGAGGAGCTGCGCGGCCTGCTGCTGATGAAGGTGCTCGGCGGGCTGAGCAGCGTGCAGATCGGCGCCGCGACGGGGCTGCCGGCGGGCACGGTGCGCTACAAAATTTCGCAGGCAAGGAAGCTGCTCGCCGAAGGGCTGCGGCTGACCGAGACGGCGCCGGCCGGCGCGGAGAGGGAGGTCAAGGAGCATGCATGACGACGAACGACGGCTGGACCCCGCCGCGGAGCTGGCCCTCGACGGGCTGCTGGGCGAATGGGCGGAGGGGCTCTGGGCCGAGCTCGGGCTGACGGAGCCCGCGCTGCCGGAGGAGCCGGTGGTCTTGTCCGGGGACTTGGATTACGCGTGGTGGCGCGCGTTCCACGAGCGCGTGCCGTATCATAACGGTACCGTGCCGCACCCGGCGTGGCCGAAGGCGGTGTAGCGGCCGCGGCCGGAGCGGCGGCGGGCTCGCCGGGCGAAACGGCGCCCGCGGCGCGAGGCAAGGCCGCGCCGGTAAAGGCGCCGAACGCGGCCGAAGCCGGCACGCCGGGGCAACGCAGGGCGGATCGCCGCTCTGCTTTTTATGCGTTCCCCGCCAAACTAATAGTTGCAATGCCATTCTATTTCGCATATACTGCAGATAGTTGCAATAACATCCTATCCCTCTACTCCCTAATTAGTTGCAATACCATTCTACTTGAAAGGCAGGCGAACCGAATGGACACGGATTGGCGAGCGGACGCCGGCCCGCTGGAGTCGCACGGCAAGTACATCTCGGCGATCTACCGCCACATGCAGATGCTGATCGCCGCGGAGCTGGCGCCATACCGGATCGGCAGCGGCCAGTACATCTTCCTGATGGCCATCGCCGGCGGGAAGAAGACGACGCAGAAGGCGCTGAGCGAGGAGCTGCTCATCGACAAGACGACGACCGCGAAGGCGATCGCGAAGCTCGAGGCCGAAGGCTACGTGCGCCGGGAGCCGGATCCCGCGGACAACCGCTACCACCTGCTCGAGCTGACGGACGCCGGCCGGGCGGTCGTGCCGAAGGTGCAGGAAGGGCTGAACCGCGTCCGGGACATTGCCCGGGAAGGCATCGCGGACGACGAGTACGCGCGCATGGTCGGATTGTTGAAGAAAGTGCTTCGCAACGTAAGCCGATAACAAGGAGGCGAAGGGGCATGGATTCGAACGGGACGTTAGCCGACGTGCTGCTGGCATGGGAAGGGGTCACGTCGCGGCCGCATCGGTTCGGCGGGATCGAATTTCGGGTCGCGGGGAAGGAAATCGGGCATCTGCACGGCGACCGGCTCTTCGACGCGCCGCTGCCGCGGGCGGAGCGGGACGCCTGGATCGCCGCCGGCAAGGCCGAGCCGCATCACATCTATCCGGATTCCGGCTGGGTATCGGTCTACCTGAGGACGAAGGAAGACGAGGCGCACGCCGCCGAAATCGCGCGCGCCAATTATGAACGCCTGCGGGCAAGGGGGATGGAAGCATGATCATGGAGGCGCATCCGTTTATCGCGGTGGACCATTGCAAAGAGGCAATCGAATTTTACCGGGACGTGCTCGGCGGGGAGATTACGATTCTGCGCCGAGCGGGGGCCGATGTCTTCAACGCGGACCTGCGCGTGGACGGCTGCACGCTCAAGTTCGCCGACACGAAGGCGGCCAGGCCGGCGCAGCGGGGCGATTACGTGCGGGTCTTCCTGAAGCTCGCGGGCGAAGACGACTTCCGCCGCGTATATGGCCGGTTCGAGGACGGCGGCCGCGTGCTGACGAAGCCGTACGAGGCGCCGTTCAACGGCCTGCTCGGCGTCGTCGCCGACCGGAACGGCGTGTGCTGGGTGCTGTCCTATTACCGCGAATAGCGGCGTGCGGGACCCCCGATATCCGAACAAGAGCCGGCAGGCCGCTCGTAATCGAGGGGCTTGCCGGCTCTTCGGCGTCGCGCGGGACGGATTAGCTTCTCGCGGGGAAGGGCAGCTCCGGCCGCTCGAGCGTACCATTGTCGAACGTCATGGCGCCGGGCTCTTCCCCGGCCCGGGCATGCACATGATGCAGTCCGCGCGAAACCAGCAGGGTGAGCGCGAGATAGATGACGTGCGTCGCGAACGAGACCAGACTGTAGGCGAACATCAACGCGCCGGGAACGTCCTCGGTGCCTGACATAGCCCGGTTCAGGGGGACGGTGACAAGCTCCAGCAGGATGAGCGGGACGGCGAGGCCGCTGATCCGCCCGCCGGCCTTCCGAAGCGCGGGCGTACGCTGATATCGGCTTCCAATATGCAGGAACGTCGAAGGAAGGCCGTAGAAGTTGAATATCGGAATGATTACACAAAGCAGCGCTACGATCGGTTTCCGCGCATACTGCAGGAACAGCCGGTTTAAATCCGCGTGCACGCGGTAGATCCAAATCAAGAAGACGATCAAGATGACGGCGAGCAGGATACCCGAGATCGACTCGACGAAGTCTGAAGCAGGATACAAATGATCGTTGAACAGGTCATAGTCGATCATGTAGATCGCCGAAAAGCATAAGTCGGCGGCGGACAACGCCACGAGCGCGGACAGCAGAATTTTGAGCACGAAGGAGAATAGGTCCGATTTTAAAGCAATCATGGTTGCGTCACGCTCCGGTATGGGTTAGGGGATGGTCTTCAGGCAGGCGAGGGCCTCCTGCAGCGTGGACACCGGCACGACGTGCAGGCGCAGGTGCAGCTCTTCGGCCGTTCGCCGGGCTTCTTCCTCGTTGCTGGGCCCGATATACGGGAAATTGGCCTCGTCCTTGGGCACGAAGAAGAAATCGGCGCCTTCGGCTTCCGCCGTCCGCAGCTTGTCGCGAATGGCGCCGACCGAGCCGACCGTCCGGTCCGCCTCGAGCGTGCCCGTGCCGGCGATCGTATATTGGCCGTCGCGGGAGAAGTCCAGGCCGTGCGACTCCTCGTACAGCCCGATGCCGAGCATCAGGCCGATGGAATCGCCGTAATACTGCGCGGTCTGCCCGATCAGCGACTGCAGCCGGCTTTCGCGCTGGTCCGGCGTGCTCGGCTTGGCGGACAGCTCCGCCGCCGAGTCCACCGCGTGCTTGATCGTGTCGTTCTTCATGTCCTGCTCGACGTCGAGCAGGTCGCCGTACGCGTCCTCGGCGGATGCGTCGACGCGCGTGAACTCCGCATCGGGAAAGGATCGCACGAGCGCGTATTTCTCGTAGCGGTTGCGGGCGATGCCCTCCCGGACGTAGACGAAGTGCACGCTGCCCTTCACGCCGATGTCCCGGACGGACACGATGTCCCCCGGCGCCGTGAAGCTGTAATAGCGGGGCAAATAGAAAAACAGGCCGACCGCCATGGGAAGGAGGAGCAGCGTCAGGGCCACGATCCAATGGCTGGCCGGGGTCCGTTTGCGCTTGAGCGGTCTGATAGGCAATGATTCCAGGGCGATCATCCGTTCCTTGATAAAATGAGAAGCGAGAGCAAGAGCGCGAAAAATGTCCGATTTTGGGATAACATTCGCCGGCCTAGGCTGAACCTCCTGCTTGAAGAGTTCGTAAACGCGCGGAAGGGCTTGCCATGCCTGCTATAATGGAGGTACTTTGACACGCGGGAGGATGGCCCATGTTCGGTAACAAGAAGGACGCTTCCTTTACCCAGCCGGAGCAGGCCCGGGTCGTGCCGGTCTATACGGTGCATACGCTGCCCCGGCCGTACGAGGTGCTGTGCACGGTCTATTCCGGCAAGGTGGGCAACGGCGCGCCGCTGAACGTCCTGCAGCAGCTCGGCCGCGCCGGGGGCGCGATCCCGGAGTGCGACGCGGTGATCGGCATCCTGGTCACGCCCGCCGCGACGCTCGCGGTCGTGCACGCCTACGGGACGGCGATCCGGTATACCGGCTGACGTCCGGGCGGGGAGAAGCGGCAGAAGGAAGCGGAGCGCGGCATCGGCCGTGCTCCCTTTTTTCTGCCGCTTTTTTCGTGCGCGGGAAGCCTTGGGCGGCAGCTGTCGAAATGACAGGTTTCGGCGCGCATTATTTTTCCGCGACGGCAATGGCGCCAGGGCGGCGGGACTGTCAAGGATCTCCTTTCCAGTTTCCGATTGGGATTTTTAATCGCGCGGACAAAAAATTTGAATTGGCATTTTCGATCCCGATTCTCTATCATTCCTTGATAATAAGTGCAAACAATATGACGATTAGTGCAAATCAGATCCATCAAGGAGGCCATTTATGTCAACCGCAGTTCGCCAAGACTCGCAAGCGGCACGCTACGTGCAGTCGATTTACGAGACGGTCGTCCGCCGCAACCCGAACGAGAGCGAGTTTCATCAAGCCGTGAAAGAAATTCTGGATTCCCTGATTCCGGTCGTCGAGAAGCGTCCGCAGCTCGCCGAGCAGGGCATCCTGGAGCGGATCGTCGAGCCGGAGCGCATGGTGACGTTCCGCGTGCCCTGGGTCGACGACCGGGGCAAGGTGCAGGTCAACCGCGGCTTCCGCGTGCAGTTCAACAGCGCCATCGGCCCGTACAAGGGCGGCCTGCGCTTCCATCCGTCCGTCAACGCCAGCATCGTCAAGTTTCTCGGCTTCGAGCAGATTTTCAAGAACGCGCTGACCGGTCAGGCCATCGGCGGCGGCAAGGGCGGCTCCGACTTCGACCCGAAGGGCAGGTCCGACGGCGAGATCATGCGCTTCGCCCAAAGCTTCATGACGGAGCTGTACAAGTACGTCGGCCAGGACACCGACGTGCCGGCCGGGGACATCGGCGTCGGCGCGCGGGAGATCGGCTACCTGTTCGGGCAGTACAAGCGGCTGCGCGGCGCCTACGAGGCGGGCGTCCTGACGGGCAAGGGCATCGGCTACGGCGGCAGCCTGGCGCGGAAGGAAGCGACCGGCTACGGCTGCGTCTACTTCGCCAACGAAATGCTGCAATCCAAGGGGCTGAGCTTCGAAGGGAAGAAAGTCGTCGTCTCCGGCTCCGGCAACGTCTCGATCTATGCCATGGAGAAAGCCGTGCAGTTCGGCGCGAAGGTCATCGCGTGCAGCGATTCGAACGGCTACGTCTACGATCCGCACGGCATCGACGTGAACACGGTGAAGCGCCTGAAGGAAGTCGAGCGCAGACGGATCCGCGATTACATCGAGGAACACCCGAACGCCGAGTACGTCGAGGACTGCTCCGGCATCTGGACGCTCAAGTGCGACATCGCGCTGCCGTGCGCGACCCAGAACGAGATCGACGAGGAAGCGGCGGAGCGGCTCGTCGCAAACGGCGTCGTCGCCGTCAGCGAAGGCGCCAACATGCCGTCGACGCTGGACGCCATCGACGTCTTCCACCGGCACGGCGTGCTGTTCGGGCCGGCCAAGGCGGCCAACGCGGGCGGCGTCGCCGTCTCCGCGCTGGAGATGGCGCAGAACGGCATGCGCACCTCCTGGAGCTTCGAAGAGGTCGACGGGAAGCTGCACGAGATCATGCGGAACATTTACAGGGCCAGCGTGCGCGCGGCCGAAGTGCACGGCCATCCCGGCAATCTCCTCGCGGGCGCCAACATCGCCGGCTTCCTGCGCGTGGCCGACGCCATGCTGGCCCAAGGCGTCGTCTGAAGCGGCTCCGCTCGCGAACCGGCGCGTAACGCAAAAAACCTTGCCATCCCCTCAGGGGGGGGGGCGGCAAGGTTTTTTCGCGTTTGGCCGGCGGGGCGAAGCTCGCGACGCCGCCGGCTTCAACGGCGAATGCCGCCGTCAAGGCCGGCGTCCATGCCGCCGCCGACGCCGGCGCGGCGGCAGGCTCGTCCTACAGCAGCTCGCGGCGGAGCTGCTCCGGCGATTTCGGGGACAGGTAGCCGAGCGGGAGATCGAATACCGTCTTGGCGCCGACGGCGCCTTCGCCGCGCAGGCGGACGGCCGCTCTGGCGCAGGCCACCAGCACGCTGGCGGTGAATTCCGGGTTGCTCTCGAGCTTCAGGCCGAATTCGACGATCTGCTTCGTGCCTTCTCCGGTGATGCCGCTGCGGATGACGAAGCCGCCGTGCGGCATGCCCTGATGCTCGCTTTGCAGCTGTTCTTCCGTGATGAACGTCACGGTCGTGTCGTAATCCGCGAAGTAGTTGGGCATGTTCGCGATCGTTTCGCGGATCGCGTCTTGGTCCGCGCCTTCCTCCGCCACGACGTAGCATTCGCGCAGATGCTTCTCGCGCGTGGACAGCGCCGGCGTCTCGCCCGCGCGGATGCGGTCGATGACGGCTTGCACGGGCACGGTGTACTGCACGCCGCCCTTCACGCCGGGCACGCGGCGGATGGCGTCGGAGTGGCCCTGGCTTACGCCTTTGCCCCAGAACGTATAGTCCGTGCCCTGCGGCAGAATCGCCTCGGCGAGCAGCCGGTTGAGCGAGAACAGGCCGGGATCCCAGCCGGTGGAGATGACGCTCAGCGTGTCCGCTTTGCGCGCGACGGCGTCGACCGCCTCGAAGAACTCGGGGATTTTGGCATGGGTGTCGAAGCTGTCGACCGTGTTGAACAGGCTCGCGAGCTGCGGCGTTTGTTCCGGCAGGTCCGTCGCGGAGCCGCCGCACAGAATCATGACGTCGATGATGCCCTTGTACCGCTCGGCCGCGGAGATGTGTTCGAACTTCACGCCCGCGTTGCCGCCCTCGAGCTCGGACGGCGTCCGGCGCGTGAAGACCGCGACCAGCTCCATGTCCGGATTTTGGCCGATGGCTTTGCGGACGCCCTTTCCTAAGTTCCCGTAACCGACGATGCCCAGCTTGATCGTGTGCTGCATGAATAGATCCTCCTCGATAAGTGCGAATCTGGCTTCTCATGGGGATGAAACCGCTATAAACCAGTATATAGATATCACATGAGATGTAAACTATGTAGTTGGCGCGGGGCCCTTCCGGAGAGCTGTAATTATCCCGAATTCCCCCGTTGTTCATCCTGTCCGCGCCTTTATCCGCCGATCCGCCGCGGCTTAAGCTTCGCCGCCTCGCCCCCCGGCCGCTTGCGCAGCGAGAGCCGGATCAGCATCGGTCCGGCCATGCTGCCGGCCATGGCCCAGAGGACCGAATGCAGCGGAAACTTGATGAGGTAATAGAGCGCGGTCCCGCCGACGATGTCGATGGCGACGATCTTCTTGATTTCCGACAGCGGCACGACCACGACTACGAATTCCTGCTTGCTTCCCACGTTAACCCCGCCTTTGCGTCCGTTTCTCTTGCAAGTGTATGGTCGAGCCGGTTCGTCCGATGCCAACCGTTCCTTAACGGCAAAAAAACCGGCAGGCTTCGGCCTCGGGGGCGCGGAAGCTGCCGGAGTCGGGCAGGACGGGACGGGTCAGACGCACGTGAACGAGTCGACGCGCGACAGATCGAAGCCGGAGAACATCCAGAAGAAGCCGTTCCAGCGGTAGCCGGAGACGGACGTGCGGCCCACGAACACCGGGTAGAACCAGAAGCCCGGGCCGCTGCGCGGCCAAATGTACGTGTAGCGGAACCGGCAGCGGGCGATGGCGCCGGGATCGACGGCCAAGAGACCTGCGGACATCGGCTTCGGGGGAACCGCCTGCGGCGGCGGCGCGGTCGGAGGCTGCGAGCCGGCTTGCGGACCGCCTGGACCGCCTGGGCCGCCTGGACCCCCCGGAGGGCCCGGAGGGCCTGGCGGCGGGCCGAATGGAGGCATGAATGCCATACGAATCACTCCTTGTCGGACGGATGGCGCGACGCGCGCTTAAAGCAGGGAAATCGTCAGCAGGTTGAACAGCACGAGCGGCAGCACGAACCGGTTGTAGTACGGGTACGGGAACGGGGCGCCCGGGAAGAAGGCGCGATGGGACCCCTCGTCGTTCAGGCAGATGTAGACGACGCCCTTGTGGCAGTGGACGATGTGGCCTTCGAAGACGTCGCCTTCCATCGTTTCCATCTTGACCAGCCGATGCGTATGGTCGCAGCAGAGCCGATGCAGATGGTCGTGGACCGCCTTCAGCGTTTGATGCACCTTGGAATCGCATTGATAGAGCGGCGACAGCTCCTGCGGTGCCGTTTTTTGCGAACTCATGGTTGGCAGACCTCCGTTATCAAGCATGGAATATTCTATGCAAGCGCCCAGTTCGGGGTTACAGCCCATGGCGGGGGCGGCGGGCAAAAAAAAGCCGCCCATCGGGAGACGGGCGGCTTTTGCCGCGAAACGGAGGTCCTGCCGCGAACGCGGCTGACCCTTACTTCGATTCGCCGTTCAGGTAGTTATAGAACGGGACGTCGGTCCAAAAGTTGTACGTCTCGACCTTCACGTTCGGATCGACCTGCTTGAACCCGTCGACGACGGCCTTGGACTGCTCCTTGAGCGAGAAGGATTGCGCGTAATAGCGGCCGAGCTGGATCTTGTTGTTCGTGATTTCGTTGTAATCCGCGAGCGGCGTCAACGAATAGTAGAGCGGCTGCCACCAAGAGCCGGCGATGAGGCCCGCCTGGTTCTCCTCGTTCTTCTTGGCGTACGCGCCGATGATGCCGTTGAAGCGATCCTTGTCGGCGGCGGTGGCGAATTCGAAGGCGATGTCGTACTCCTTGGCGTACTCGATGTAGTTGCCGTTCGCGATCTGCTTCACCTCGTACTGCTCCGAAACGCCGGGCTCGCCCCATTCCTTCAGGTAGACGAACGCGGACGTCTTCGGCTCGAATTGCACCTTCGCGTCGATGCCTTCGCCGCGCAGCAGGCCGATCAGCTGCAGGGCGTGATTCAAGTCGGAATGCCCGTAGACGAGCGTCAGCGATTCGACGAAGTTCGGCTCGAAGCGGCTGTCCTTCAGGTTGTAGCCCGTGACCAGCCCTTTCTCGAGCGCGGCGTCGACGATCTTCTGCAGCTCCTCGTCTTGGATAATCTTGGATTCCGCGTACGCGTCCGACAGCTGCGCGTAAATGTCCGAGTCGCTGACGTAGCCGATGTAGTGCTTGAACTGCCCTTTGAAGACGAGCACCTTGCCGATCAGCACGTTCGCGAGGTCCGCCGAGACGGCCGCGCCCGGCTTCAGCTGGCCGTAGTAAGCGGCCGGCAGCAGGCCGGTATCGATGGCGGCGGCGAGCTCCTGCACGGTTTTCGCGTCCAGCGAGGCGGCGCGGATCGGCAGCTTGGCGACGGCCGCCTCCGCCTTGGCCTTCGGATATGTATAGGCCAATTCCTTGAGCCCGGCGGCGCGGACCGCGGCTTGCACGGCGTTGACGGCGATGAGCGCGTTCGGGGCGTTCACGGTGTCCGTGGCCAGCACGCCGGTCTGATACAGCGCGCGGGCGGCGTCGTAATACGGGCTCGTCGCGGGCAGATCCTTGAACGCGACCGCGTCTTCGGCAGGCGCCAGCTGCGCCGCGCGGGCCAGGTCGAGGAAAAATTCGCCGCGGTTCATGCCGGCGGAGAGCGTAATGCCGAACTTGTCCTTCAGGAACGCCGCGTATTCCGAGGCGGCGATCTCTTTGGCCGCGGCCGTCGCCGGGGCGGCGATCGGAGCGGCGATCGGGACGGCGGCGGGCGCGTCCGCCGGCGCGGCGGCGAACGCCGCGGCCGGGCCGCCGGCGAGCAGCGTCGCGGCGAGCGCGGAAGCGAGCAGCGTTTTGGTGCGGGTCGAGTAGGTAACGGTCATGATTATTCCCCCTGCATCGAATAATGTGGATAAATCACAGTGATTTAGTAGGAATATACTACCATTCGCAATCGCGTGTCAATCGCGGATTTACAAGCTTTTCATAATGGGTGCCAGGGGGCCGGCGTACATGATGGGATACCCGGGGCCGCCGTTCACGCGTCGCTTGCCCCCGGCGTCAGTCGCTTCCGCGCCCGCTCGTCCGCGAGCAGCCGCAGCAGCTCCGCCCGGGCGGCGCGCGAGCGCGCGTCCGCGAAGGCGGGATGCGCGAGATTGCGCAGCTCCATCGGATCCTCCGCGACGTTGTACAGCTCGTATTCGTCCGGCACGGGCGCCCGCCCGCCGCCCGGCTCGGCGGGCGAGCTGTCGAAATAGCGGCTCAGCTTCCACAGCTGCTTCCGTCCGTCCGCGCCGACGGCCGCGATGACCGTCTCGACGCCGTTCGGCTGCACGACCGCGGGGTACGGGCGGCCGAACGGACTGACCTGATGCTGCCCCTTCGTCGGATCGTCCATCGTGAGGAAATAGACCGGGGCGTCCGGGATCGCGGGCGGGCGCCCGCCGCCGACGTACGGGGCGAGATTCCGCCCGGCGAGCGGCCGCGCCTCGCTGAACCGTCCCCGCAGCCGCTGCCGGACGGCTTCGGGGTCGGCGCCCGCAAGCCCGAGCAGCGTCGGCAGCAGGTCGACGTGGCTGGTGGGCGCATGGCTGTGCGCCGGCCGCGGGAACAGGCGCGGACTGTGGATGAGCAGCGGCACGCGGAGCGCCTCCTCGTAGGCGCAGTGCCACTTCTGATGCAGGCCGCCGTGGGATCCGAGCAGCTCGCCGTGGTCCGACGTGAAGACGACGATCGTATCCTCGTAGAACGGCGAGCGCTTCAGCGCGTCCAGCACGGCGGCCATCTGCCGGTCGACGTTCTCCTGCAGCCGATAATACAGCCGGCGGTAGAACGGCTCGTCGCCGATCGGCTGGAGCGCGAGCGGGTAGATGTCCCGGTAGCTCGCCTGGCAGCGCGGCTTCGTCCGGAGCGTCTCGTCCGCCGACGGAGCAGGGGGAATGTCCGGGACCGACGGTCCGGTCTCGAACCGGAACCGGTGGCGCATCCGCGCGGTGACGGCGCCGTACAGCACGATGTCGTGCGGATTGACGAAGGACGCGACGACGAGCCACGGCTCGGCATGCGCGCCGCCGCGCCGCGCCCGGCCGAGCGCTTCGAGCAGCCGGACGGTCTCGGCGGCGTAGACCGCGTCCCGGCCGGGAAGGCCGGCCGCCGCGGAGGAGCCGGAGTTGCGCGGATCCCGCCCGTGCGGCTCGGGGCCGATCCAGCCGGCGAAGCCGTAGCGGCCGAGGCGGTCGGCGCGGGCGTACAGGTCGTCTTTCGCGGGGACCGGCACGCCCGTGACGGGATCGTAGCTCGGCACGCTCCGGTGCGTGCCGGGGACGACGATATCCTCGAAGGAGACATGCCACTTGCCTTTATAATACGTCCGGTAGCCGGCCGCGCGGAAATAATCGCCCATCGTCGGCACCGTGTTGGCGTCCAGCCAGAACATGTCGGAGTCGAACGGCTCCTTCGCGATCCCGGTCGTCTGCGTGACGCCGTGCAGGGACGGATAGTGGCCGGTCAGCAGGGTGGCGCGGCTCGGCGAGCACGCGGAGCTGCCGATGTAGTGCCGGTGGAATTCAAGCGCGTGGCCGCGCAGCATCCGCCGGGCCGCCAGATGCCGCGAGCGCCATTCCCGGGCGGCCGGCGTCTCGTAGACGGGCGGGTAACGCTCCTCGTCGACGAGCAGCACGAGGATATTCGGCCTGGCACGATCCATGCGATCGCCTCCGTAAGCAACGTTCTTCCCTAAGCGTATGCGGCGGCGGCATGGAATACGCGGAATCGCCCCGGCGGTGGTATAATCGAGCGAGACCGGCGGAAGCGGGAAAGGGGAACGACATGAGCGTCATACGATTGGAGAACGTGACGAAGAAATACGGGGACGCGCTGATTTTTCGCGAGATCTATTTTCGCTTGAGCCAAGGGGAGCGCATCGCCCTCATCGGCCGCAACGGCGCGGGCAAATCGACGGTATTCAAGCTGATCCTGGGGCAGGAGGAGCCGACGTCCGGCAAAGTGGAGGTCGATCCCGGGGCGCGGATCGGCTACTTCTCGCAATTCTCGGAGCTGCACGGGCGTTTGTCCGCCCAGCAGGAGCTCGAGCTGTGCTTCGAGGAAGCCGCGCGGATCGAACGGGAGCTGCAGGAGCTCGCGGAGCGGCTCGGCACGGTGGCGGACGACGGCGAGATGGAGACGCTGCTCGCGCGGCAGGCGGAGCTGTTCGAGCACATGGAGCATATCGACGGCTGGAACGTGCCGGTGGAGATCGACACGGTGCTGACGAAGCTCGGCTTCGACGAACGGTCGCGGCATCAGCCCGTCGACGAGCTGTCCGGCGGCTGGCGCAACCGCGCGGCGCTGGCCAAGATGCTCGTCCAGCGGCCCGACGTCGTGCTGCTCGACGAGCCGACGAACTACCTCGACATCGAAGGCATCGCGTGGCTCGAGCAGTGGCTGCACCGGTTCGGCGGGGCGATGATCCTGATCTCCCACGACCGCGATTTCATCGACAAGGCCGCGACGCAAATCGTCGAGATCGAGAATTACCATTTTCATCTGTACGAGGGGAACTACACCGACTACATCCGCAAGAAGAAGCTGCGGCGGAAGGAGCTCGTCCGCCAGTTCGAATGGGAGGAAGAGCTGCTGCTCATGGAAGCGGAGGGCATCGAGGACCGCGCGAGCCGCAAATCCGCGAAGGACCGGCTGTACCGCAAGCTGGCCGACAGCAAGAAGCGCGTCGAGCCGCATCCGGTCAACGTGCTCATCACCGACATTTACGAGCGGCTGCGCTTCCCGGACAAGCTGTGCGAGGTCAAGGCCATCGGGCAGCGCTACGAGGGCCGGGAGATTTTCAAGGGCGTGAGCTTCGACATTCAGAAGGAGGACCGGCTCGTCGTCGCGGGGCCGAACGGAAGCGGGAAGTCCACGCTGATCAAGGCGCTGACGGGCGAGGAGAAGCCGGAGACCGGCGAGGTGGTCTGGGAGCGGGGCGTCGAATTCGCGTCCTTCAACCGGATGTGGGCGGAACTCGACCCGAAGGACACCGTGAGCCACGCGGTCAACACGTACGGCCTCGGGCTGGACGCGCCGCGCAAGAAGGTGAACAAATTCCTGTCCATGCTGCAATTCTCGGAGGCGGATTTGAGCAAGCCCATCGGCAGTCTCTCCGGCGGGCAGAAGACCCGGGTCGCGCTCGCGAAATGCCTGCTCTCCGGCGCCGCGGTCGTCATCCTGGACGAGCCGACCAACCACCTCGATCTGACGAGCATCCAGGTCATGGAGCAGGCGTTGATCCATTTTCCCGGCGCGGTCGTGACGGTCAGCCATGACCGGTTTTTCATCGACAAGATCGGCACGAAAATGCTCGCGTTCGATCCGGAGACGGGCGTCAGCGAACGCCGTTTATAAGGAGTCGTCGTCAAAAAAGCGAGGCGCGCTTTCGGCCTGCGCTTTTTTTGATTAATCTTTCGTAAAGGCGGAATGTCAGACAGGAATATGCATGAAATGCAGCGAATTTTAGCAATTATAGTTAAATTTTGATGCATTTGGGGGAACGACATGCCGGCTTTGTTAAAGAAATGGGTAATAAGCACGTTATTATTGCCGCTTGCGATGGCGATCGCGGGTCCCGGAATTTGGCGGGGGACGTCCGCTTACGCCGACGCCGCGCCTTCGGCGCTTCAGCCGTCGGCGACGCTTGTATCCGACGTCACGGATTGGATTTACGACGCGAACACCGATCTGATTTACGCGATTTCGAGCGAGTCGAACACGCTGTTGTTCATCAACGCGGAGGACCTCAGCATCGAAAAGGAGCTGCAGGTGGGATCCGCGCCGAAGGACATCGAACAAAACGGCGATCGGCTGTACGTCGCGCTGTCGGGCGCGACATTCATTCAGGCCGTGGACATCCCGTCGCGATCGCTCGGAGAACTCCTTCCGACGACGGGGCAGCCGATTGCGCTGACGGTCACGTCCGACGCGATTTTCTACGCTTCGGAGGGAATCGGTTCGGCGAATTTGTTCCGGTTGGAGCTCGCTTCGGGAGCAAGCGTCAAAATCAATGCGCGCTATATTAGCGATCCCGTGCTGAAGGCGGATGAAAGCAATCATTTACTGTTTATCGGCGAAACCGGGTCCACGGGCTCCGACTTTTTCGCATACGACTACTTGACCGGTCAGATCGGCAGCGACAGCACCTATGACGGCAATTACGGGTTCGGTTTTCCATACGGCAAAATCATGGTGGACGGCACGGACGCGTTCTTTGGCGGCTCCCGAATGAACGAGCATAATCTGGCCGAGATTCGCGGCGCGTATCCTCGTTTAGGGGACTACTCCTACCTGGACGGAGCCCTGCTGGATCTGAGCGGAAGCTACGTCGCGACCGACCAAGGCTTGTTCGACAAAGACCGGTATGTCCAAATCGCGCCGTTCCCGTACGAAGTCAAGAACGCGCTCATCGGCAGGAACGGCCGCGTTTTTCTTCAAAAAGACGAGTATAACAACAAGACCATCGAAGCGTACGATTTGGATGTGACCGCGCCGCTGCCTACGCTCGGCTTTGCGCCGGGCATGGGGGATTCGGTCGTCAGCAGCTACAAGATCGACAGCTGGACGACCGAAGAAGGGTCTCCTTATATCTACTTGGTCTCGTCCGATACGAACGAGCTGGCCGTGCTTCGCAAAGACGACCTGTCGCTCGTCTCCAAGCGGTTCGTCGGCTCCAGGCCGGTTCACGTTGCCTTGCGGGCCGGCAAGCTGTACATTGCGCTGCGTGGCGAAACCTATATCGGGGTCCTGGACGCGAACGATATCGATTCGAGTCTTCAGCGGATCTTGATTCCGTCCAATCCGGATCGGGTCATGCCGTCCGGCAAAAATATCTTCTACTGGGGCCAGGATACGTTCTATAACCTGCACGCCGTCGACGGGTCGACCGACCGGCGCGTAGTGAACGCCGACGGCCAAGGCTTTGGCGCGGCGGATTACGATGCGTCGACTAATACGCTCTTTGCCGGTTCGAACGGCGTCATCTATAAGTTCAATGCCGATACGCTGGCCCAGATTTCGAAGGAGACCGCTTCGGACTTCTGGACGACGGGGAACGTGCGAATCGATGGCGACAGCCTGTACTACGGCTTGAAAAGGATGAATAAAAACGCCGTGACCTCTATATTGGGCACGTATCCGTCGCAGGTCCTTCGGGCCTACGGCAAGCTTGTATTCGGAGAAACCGCGATTTACGACCGGGACTCCTATTCGAAAGCGGCGGATCTTCCCTTTGCCGTTACGGACGCGTACGTCTCGGCCGACCAGGCCATTTATGTCTCGACTGCGAATCAACTTTACAAATTCGCGGACATGGACGCCATACGCGGCGTATTCGAAGGCAGAACGACGCCCAAGAACGTGGTTTTGGTGGATACGGGCTTAATGCCGGATCAGCTCTCGGGCTATCTCGTCTTCGAGCCGGCGGAGGATCAGAATCGGGTCAACAACTACGCGTTCGAGTTTCTGGATGCGGCCGGCAAAAAATTGGGGCCTGTCAATGCGACGTGGGATAAACGGCTGGAGGACGGACGCTGGATGTTCGACGTTCCGCAAACGGCCGTTCCGTCGGGCGCGCAATACGTGAACGTCACGGCGACCTCGACCGAAGGAAGCTTGGGCTCGGCAAAAACGCTGATTTGGGACGTACCGGCCTACTTTGCGGATCGCTATGCATTCTCCGACCAGAATGCAGACGCCGGTTTTATCCAAGGCCGGGCAAGCTGGACCGCGGGGAACGAATACGCGGATGTGGCGTACAACTTGTTCTTCTTGGGCGAAGACGGCATCATCGGAGAGCCGCTTGCGCGCGTTGAGGGCGGGAAGACATCGTACGCGTACGATATCCCCAAAACCGAAATACCGGAAGGCGCGTTCGGGCTGGCATTGGTTCAGGAACGGGAGCAATCCCTGGCATCCGTGTACCAGTATTACGTGTTTGCGGAATTCATCACGCCCGACGTGGCTTCGGGGGACATCGTCGTGGTCAAGAACCGCTATACCGACGATGCGGTCACGGTCGGCCGGGTGGAGCCCGGCGACGTCGTCAAGGTGTATTCGAACCGCGGCTTGATCGGCTCCGCCACGGTGGGCGCCGGGAAGACGACGGTCACCCTTACAATCGAAAACGTCGGCAATTCCGGCGAGCAATTGTTGATTACCCGCACTATGCCGGGGCGGATGGAAAGCGACGGCACGCTTGTGACGATTCCGTCCGTTGACGGCGGCATAGGCGGAGGCGGAGGCGGCCCAATCGGACCGATTGGGCCGGGAGCTCCCGGTCAAACGGTGCCGCCTTCCAATGGCGACGATGCCTCCGAGCCCGGCGGGGATTTGAAAGCGACGGTCGAGAAGGACGGCGGCGGCAAATCCTACGCGAAGGTCGAAGTCCCGAGCGATTACGTTCAGGCTGCGTTAAGCGGCGAGAACTTCCGTAAGACCGGAACGGTCACGCTTTCCAGCGCCAGCGATGAAGCGAAAATCGTATTTCGCGTGCTGGTCTCGGATATCCGAAGCATCGCGAAGGAAGCGGGCGGAGGGATGATCGAAGTGTCCGTACCGGAGGGCTCCATGACGGTTAGCGCGCAATCGCTCCTGGACGCGATCGGCGGCGGCTCCGAAGGCCGGACTGTCGAGATGACGCTCGAACAAGCCGACGATGCCCTCACGGGCAGTCTGAAGCAGCGCCTGGCGAAGGGAAGCCAGCTTCTCGGAAAGCCGATGAATTTCGAGCTTGCGGTTACGAGCGGCGGGGTCGTCTGGAAGATCGAGAGCTTCTCCCGATACGTCAACCATACGATATTGATCGATACCGCGAATGTGCCGCTGAACGAACTGGCGGGGCTGATGTATGATTCCGCTTCGGGCGTCTTCGTGCCCGTTCCGGTGAAATTCTCCTATCGCGACGGCAAATTGACGGCTTCGTTATACCGGAAGGGCAACTCGGTCTACGCCGTCGTCAGAAACAACGCGAACTTCAAGGACATGCCGGCTGTTCCCGCCTATGCGGAGGGCATTCAAGCGCTCGCGAACCGAACGGTCGTCAACGGGTTTCCGGACGGCACGTTCAAGCCGGGCAATAGCGTTACCAGGGCCGAATTCGCGGCCATGCTGGTCAAGGCGCTCGGCATCGCGGCGCCGGCAGTCAGCGGAACGCCCGCTTTCAAGGACGTGCCGGCCAATGCGTGGTACGCCGCGTCCGTGAAGGCGGCCGTCGGAGCCGGGATCATCGCCGGCTACGAAGACGGCAGCTATAGGCCGAGCCAGACGATCAGCCATCAAGAGGCCATCGCCATGCTGGTGAAAGCTTTGCGCTACGCCGGTTACGCAGCTTCGGCATCGGGCTCGCAAAGTCCCGGATCGGCGGGCGTGCCGGCTTGGGCGAAGCCGTATTACGACGAGGCGATGCAGGCGGGGTTGATCGGGCGCGCGAACGATCCGTTCCAGTTCAAGACGAACGCGGCGGCGACGAGGAAGGACTGCGCGCTGCTCTTGTACCGCGTCGTTAACGACTTGCTGTTCCAATAAACGGATGGATACGCGGTGCCCGACCGCCGCGATCATCGCCAAGACAAACGAAGTGCCTCCGAGGTTGCGGCCTGGGAGGCACTTCGTTTTTTTCGCGTCGAACGGCCTGATTCGTACGACTGAGGCTAAGGCGCGCTACGCCGCTTACGTCAACGCGAACGCCGCGTGCGCCCACGAATAGTCCGGGTCCGGCTGCCGGCCGTCCTTGTACGTGGAGATGAGCGCCCAGCGGTCGGCGCCGGAGACGTTCGGGTACGACGCGTGCAGCAGCAGGTCGTGGAACACGAGCGCGTCCCCTTTGGCCGCGGGAAAGTCGACGATCCGCGACGCGTCGATGCTCGCCTCGTCGAGCCGGTAGACGAAGCCCTTGTCGTCGGGCGCTTCGCCGTCGTGGGTAACGGTCTCGTTGTGCGAGCCGGGAACGAGCCGCAGGCAGCCGTTCTCCGGCGTCGCGTCGTCGAGGGCGATCCAGACGGACAGCTTGTGGCTGCCGTGCCAATACGAGTAATCCTGATGCCACGGCGAACCGAAATCGGTGCTCGCGTTCTTGAACACGATCTTGTCGCTCAGGAACACGACGTCGTCGCCGAGTATCGCCTTCAGCGCCCGGGACAGGCGGGGCGCGGCGGCGGCTTCCTTGAACAGCGGGCTGGCGGCGGTCAGGCCGAGGTAGACGCCGCTCCCGTCGACGGCATTCCGCGACAGGATGTCCTTGGCTTCCGTTTTCAGCCGGTCGATCTCTTCCTCCGAAAACAACCGCTTGACGATGACGTACCCTTGCGTGTCGAACATGTCCTTGATCGAGTCGGTCATGGGTATTCCTCCTTGTCGGAATCGGGTCGGGCTTACGAAAGATATTCGCCGGCCAGCGGCGGAATCATTCTTTTCCGGCGCGGCGGCGGGCCGATTTTTTGCCTGGACAGGATTGAGCCTCGACTTTATATTGATAATTCCGGCCGTGCGGAACGGGCGCGTCACCGTCATGTACAGCCGCTGGAATTTCGACGACCCCGTGACGCGGGAGCGGCTGCAGGACGAGGGTCATGGCGGAGAAGGCGGAGTAGCCGGCGAGGGGGGCTAGCGGTCGGTGTTGGAACGGATCCCGCTTTCAAGGGTATACTGATGAGCGGCAAGGACTAGCAACCCCCGAGAGGGAAAGGAGCCGCGAACCATGTCCGATACGTTGATCGCCGTCGCCCTGTATCGCCCGCATCCCGGCAAGGAAAGCGAGCTGCGCGGCATCGTGCTGGAACACGAGCCGGCGCTCCGCGCGGAAGGGCTCATCACGGAGCATCCGCTGCTTCGGATGGAGGCGGAGGACGGCACCGTCATGGAGATTTTCGAGTGGAAGTCGGAGGAAGCGAAGGACCAGGCGCATCGCTCGCCCGTCGTCTGGCCGCTCTGGGAACGGATGATGGCCGCGGCCGAGATGACGAATCTCGCTTCGCTGAAAGAAGCGCAGAAGCCGTTTCCGGCGTTCAAGCGGCTGTAAGCCGCGCAGGCGGCAGAACCGGAAGAGATGTGCCCGCAACGGCTGTAGGCGTGCGGCAACGCAAGAGTAGCAAGAACGCAAGAACGCATGAACGCATGAACGCATGAACGCATGAACGCAAGAAGAGCCATGCTCCCCCGAGGAGCATGGCTCTTCTTCATGATGGGCGACCTGCCCGCACAAGGCGCGTACGGATGCATGCGGGCGGCCGATTCTATCGGCACCCTCGCTCCGCTCCCCGCATGCGGCGCGGCGGCGCGTGAAGACTGTCAACTTCACGCGCCCCGATCGGCCAGCCGCCTCGCGTCGCCTTCGGCGCCGGCTTAGCCGCCGTTCAGCTGCTTGAAGATCTCGTCGCGCTCCGCGCGCGAGGCCCTTCATCGCTTCGTCCGCGAACAGCGCGAGCGGGATCCCGTCGCCGTTGGATCCCGGGATGTCGAGATCGGTGTCCGTGTGCGGCGGGCAGATCTCGAGCACCTCGATGCCTTGCGGCTCCAGCTGCTTGCGCAGCGTCAGCGTGAACGCATGCAGCGCCGCCTTCGTCGCGCTGTAGACGGGTGCCGCCGCGAGCGGGACGTGGGCGAGCCCGGACGTGACGTTCATCACCGCCGCGTTCGGCTTGCCCGCCAGATGCGGGGCGAACAGCATCGCCAGGTGAATCGGCGCGGCGAGGTTCGCGGCGAGCTCGCCTTCCGCTTCCCGCCATGCCTCCGGGCCGTCCAGCCTCAAATAGCGCATCACGCCGGCGTTGTTCAGCAGGACGTTGACGTCCGGATGCGCCGCCGTGACGCGTTCGTACAGCGCGACGCGGCTCTCTTCTTTCGAGACGTCGGCTTCATAGGCATGCAAACCCGGCAGGGCCGCTTGCGCCTCGGCCAGCTTGTCCGCCCGCCGTCCGCAGACGATGACGGTATTGCCCGCCGCGATCAGCCGCTCGGCCAGCGCAAGGCCGATGCCGGTCGCGCCGCCGGTGATGAGAATCGTGTTTCCGTTCATATTCATACGCAGGTTGCTCCTTCTCGCGTAAATTGATTTCTTGGGCCGCTTCCCATAAGCTAGTGTATAGCGGAATAAAAGCGGCAAGAAGGCGGCTGGTTATACGGGTATAATCACTCCCCCCCCCCTTGCGCGCGAGAGGAGCGGCGAGACGATGGACAAAACGGCGGACGCCGGGCCTTCGCCGGGGCGAAGTCGCCCAGCTGGCGGGGGTCAGCCTGGAATGGTACACCTTCCTCGAGCAGGGGCGGCCGATTCAGGCGTCCGCGGAGGTGCTCGAGAGTCTGGCGGTCGCGCTGCGGATGGATGCCGCGGAAAGGCGGCATATGTTTCTGCTCGCGCACAAGCAGCCGCCGCCGAAGAAGCCGGCGCCGCAAAGCGAGGTCGGTTCCGCCGTGCGGCTGCTGTTGGACGAGCTGGAGACGAGTCCCGCCTGCGCGATGGACGCCCGAATGAACATCGTGGCCTGGAACGCCGCCATGCGGGTGCTGCACGGCGATCTCGACCGGACGACCGGGCGGGAGCGCAACCTGCTTTGGTACACGTTCCTGTCCGCCGACTTTCGGCGCTTGAAGGGCGACGAATGGGAGGAGCACGCGAGGCGGACGGTCGCCCAGTTCCGCGCGGAGATGGCCCGCCATCCCGGCGACCCGTGGTGGAACGGGCACGTCGCGGCCGTGTCCGGAGCCAGCGCCGAGTTCCGGGACCTCTGGGAACGGCACGACGTGCTGGACTACTCGAACGCCCGCAAAATCATGCATCATCCCGTCGCCGGACCGCTCGCGTTCGAATACGTGGCTTTCCGGCCGCTCGACGCGCCCGATCTGCAAGTCGGCATCCATGTTCCGCTGGACGAAGAGACGAAACGCAAGATTCGCAAGCTGCTCGCGCTTTAACCATCTTCGATTGGCCAAGGAGGAATGCCCCATGACAACGATGCTTTGCCTGTACCCGCTCGCCCCGGAGCAGGAAGCGGCCGTGCGCGCCGCCGCGCCGGGCGTATCGATCACGTTCGGACGCCCGGGCGGACAGGACGACGAGGCGTACCGCGAGGCGGAAATCATTTTCGGTTGGGACGCGAAGGTGAAGGAGGTCGCCCTGCAAGAGGGGACCAAGCTGCGCTGGATCCAGAGCTGGTCCTCGGGCATCGACAGCCTGCCGCTCGACCGGCTGGAGGCGCGCGGCGTGCGGCTCACCGACGCGAGCGGCGTGCACGCCCGCTCGGTGTCGGAGACGGCCGTCGCCATGATGCTCGGCCTGTCGCGCGGCATCGCGGCCGCCGTCCGCAACCAGCGGACCGGCGCCTGGGAGAGCCCGGAGACGCTGGCCGAGATGAACGGCGGCACCGTCGCGATCGTCGGCGCCGGCGAGATCGGCCGCGAGGTGGCCCGGATCGCGCGCGCGTTCGACATGCGCGTGCTGGCCGTCCGCCGCTCGGGCGGCGCCGTGCCGGAGGCGGACGCGGCGTACGCGGCCGATCGTCTGGACGAAGCGCTGCGGGAAGCCGACTACGTCGTGAACATTTTGCCGCTGACGAACGAGACGGCGCATCTGTTCCAGGCGGAACGGTTCGCCGCGATGAAGCGCGGCGCGTACTTCATCAACGTCGGGCGCGGCGGGACGGTGCGGACGGAGGACCTCGTCGCGGCGCTCGAGCAGGGCGTCATCGCGGGCGCGGGACTCGACGTGTTCGAGCAGGAGCCGCTGCCCGCGGACCATCCGCTCTGGGCGCTGCCGAACGTCATTCTCACGCCGCATAACGCCGGCGGCTTGACCGCGCGCAACGTGGAGCGGCTCGTCCGGCTGTTCGCCGCCAACCTGGGCATCTACTTGTCCGGCGAGCCGGGGAAGCTGCGCAATCTCGTGGATTACGGCAAGAAATATTGAGCGGTTGCACTTATACGTTGATTGCGGAGGCGTCCGGGCCAAGCTCGGGCGCCTTTGCCGCGTTCGGGACTTGAAGCGGCGCGTCCGAAGAAAGAGTTTGACACCTCCTAATTGATAATGATAAACCTTATCAATAACAGACGATTCCAGAAATTCCGCTCGTTCGGCAGTTGTCTGCGGCGCCGGCGGCACGGATCGCGCTGCATTTGATCGTCCTACCTGGCGGGAGGGTTACCGCGTTCAAGAGAAACCGATTGACCGGCATCGTTCCGATGCTGCTGCTCGTCCTGCTGCTGGCGGCATGCGGCAACGCGAACAACGCGCCGGAGAACGCCGCGGCGCAAGCCGGAGAAGAAACGTCCGCACAGGCGAATGAAGCTTCCGCATCCGAAGGCGGCGGCGCGTCCGGGGGATGCCGAGACGCGCGTCTTCAAGCACGCGCTGGGCGAAACCGTCATTCCCGCTCGTCCGGAGCGGGTCGTGACGCTGCAATACGTCAGCCAGATGCTGTCCGTCGGCGTGAAGCCGATCGGGGCGCTCGATTATTTGCTCGACGGCAAGGATCCGGCCTTCCAGGGCATCGAAGAGGTCGGCAGCTCCGAATCGGTCGACTACGAGAAGATTTTGTCGCTGAAGCCGCCTTGACGGCGTGCGGCCCGCATCACGCGAACAAGGACAACCCGGCATCCGGGTTGTCCTTGTTTTGATTTGGCCGTCCGCAGGCTTACGCCAGCGCGGCGGCTTGGCCGCGGATCGTCAGCACCTTGTCCGGGTCCCAGCCGACGTTCGCCGCGAACGTCAGCTCGAGCGCGTCGCCGTCCAGCCGGCAGGCGAGCGCGTACGTGAACGGCGTCTCCACGAGCATCAGCCGGATGTCGAGCGTATCGTCGTTCCGCCACGCGAAGCTCCCTTCGACGCGCTGCTCGGCGCCCTGCTTCACGTCTCCGAAGCGCAGGCGGCTCGCTTCCCACGCGCCGCGTCCGAGCTTCGCCGTCTGCTCGCCGAGCTCGTCGTTGCCGATCGCGAGCTCCGCGCCGTGCTCCGAGAAGCGCACCGCGAGCGAATCGAGGCGCAGCTCGTTCGGCTCGAGGCGGAAGACCCTCCCGTCCAGCCGCGCTTCGGCCGGCGAGGACGCTTCGGCCTGCGGCGGGTCGAGCCGCAGCGCCGCGAGCCGTTCCTCCAGCGCCGCTTGCGCCGCGGCGTCCGGCACGGGAGCGGCGTCCGCCGACAGCGCCGGCAGCAGCTCGGCCCAGACGGCGTCCAGCACGGCCTGCATGTCGGCGACGCCGGACGTGATCGCGAGCACCGCCTCCTGCTCCGGCAGGACGACGCAGAATTGGCCGAACGCGCCGTCGCCGCGGTACGCGCCGTGGCGGCAGCGCCAGAATTGGTAGCCGTAGCCCTGCGTCCAGTCGTTGGCCCGGCCGTCGTCGTTGTCGATCTGGAAGCTCGTCGCCTCGTCGATCCACGCCGCCGGCAGGATTTGCTCGCCTTCCCAGACGCCGCGCTGCAGGTACAGCTGGCCGAACTTGGCGATGTCCTCGGTCGTGACGTTCAGGCCCCAGCCGCCGACCGCGATGCCGCGCGGACACGTCTCCCACGTGCCCTCGGTCAGCCCGAGCGGCGCGAACAGGCGCGGCTTCAGGTACGCGAGCAGCGATTGGCCCGTGACCTTGCGCAGGATGGCGGACAGCATGTACGTCGCCGCGCTGTTGTACGCGAAATGCGTGCCCGGTTCGTGATCGACCGGTTCCGCCAGGAACCCGCGGACCCAGTTCTCGTCCTTGCGCAGGCTTCCGGTCACGTCCGCGGCATGGCCCGTGCCCATCATGAGCAGATGCCGGATCTGCATCGCGGCGAGGTTGTCCGATACCGTTTCCGGCGCCTCGTCCGGAAAGAAGCCGACGACCGGGTCGTTCACCGTCAACAGCCCCTCCGCGGCCGCGAAGCCGATCGCCGTCGACGTGAAGCTTTTGCTCAGCGAGAACAGCATATGCGGGTATTCCGGCTTGTACGGCGCCCACCAGCCTTCGGCGGCGACTTGTCCGCGGCGAAGCAGCATGAAGCTATGCAGCTCCAGCTTCCGGTCCCGAATGGCGTCCAGGAAGCCGAGGATCGCTTGCGGCGCGATGCCCGCCGCCTCCGGCGTCGATCTTGGCAGACGTGTTTGGTGTTCCATGGTCCGATTCCTCCCAAAACGAATAGTGTCGAGCGGGTCAAACGGCATGAATGCGGTTGCATAAAGCAGGTGCGACGGTCGGCAGTACGCGCGAGAACGGTGAGGGGACGGTTCGTTTGCGGTTTCTAGCAAGAATGTTATCGTAATAGGGTAAACGTGTAAAGCGGACTTCGGGAGGGATTTGGGGATATGCGATTGTATCGGGTGACGGCCGGGCAAGAGGGAAGCCGCGGGCTGCCGGATTTTCTGAATAGCCATTACGTCAGCTGCGGCCTGCCCGGCTTAGGCGATCTGGGGCTGGTCGGCCGGTCGGAGCTGCAGGCGAAGCTGCGGCAGGCGCACGGCTTGGACGGGCGCGAGCTGGAGCGCCGGCTGGAGGAGCACTGGAATTTCGCGCATGCGCTCGAGGACGGGGATTACGTCGTGGCCGGCGACGGGGAACGGCTGTATCTCGGCGACCTCGGCGACTACTATTACCTTGAGGAATTCGATAATGCCGAGGAGCGGAGCGGGCACCGGCGCGGCGTGACGTGGCTGCGCCGGCTGGAGCGCGGCCAGCTGCATCCGGAGCTGGCGGCATTCCTCGGCGAGGACGGGGAGACCGGGCTCTTCGGGCGTTCCGTCGCCCGCGAGGAGCTGGAGCGGCTGCTGTCGCCTCCGTCCGCGGCGGAGGGCTCGCCGCTCGTCGACGAAGCGACGCTGCGCGAAGCGCTGGACGTGCTGAAGGCGGCGCTGCGCAGCGACGATCCGGAGCGGCGGGAACGGGCGGCGGCGGCGATCGTGCGGGCGGCGACGCTGCGGGTATAGCGGCGGGACCGGCGCTTCCCGGTCCGCGGTCCGGCGGCTTTGCCCGCGCCCGCGTGCTATAATGGGAGAAAAACCAAGCGGAACGGAGCTGACGCATGAACTGGAAATTCGCCGGTTACATTGTCGTGGCGCTGATCGTCATTCATCTGCCGTTCGTCGGCCTTTTCTTCAAAATCGCCAACACGCTCGTGCACGAGTCGGCCCATGCCCTGACGTCGCTGGCGATGAAAGGACAGGTCGGCCAGATCCAGCTGTACGCCAATACCGAAGGCGTCACGTACACGGCGCTGCCGAGCAAGCTGGCCTCCGTGGTGACGAGTCTCGCGGGCTACGTCGGCTCGTCCTTGTTCGCCCTGCTGCTCGCCGTGCTTTGCGCGAGGCGCAAGCATGCCGTCATCCTGTGGCTCTTCCTCGTCCTCGCGGTCGTCAACGCGCTGCTCTGGGTGCGCAATCCGTTCGGCATCGGCTGGCTGCTCGTCTTCACCGTCCTGCTGGCCTTCGCGCTCTGGCGGAGAGGCAGCTGGACTACCGCTTTGGCGATCGGTCTGTTCGTGTTCGTGCTGGCCGAATCCGTGTCGAGCAGCTTCGCGATTTTGTGGCTCAGCCTGTACGCGCCGGCGGGCGCCGGAGACGCGGCGAACCTGGGCAGGGACACGGTGCTGCCGACCGCGTTTTGGGGCTTCTTCTTCCTGGTCCAGGCCTGCGCGTTCGGCTTCGTCAGCGCCCGGACGGTGCTCTGGCGCGGCAGAGGCAAAGGCGGGGGCGCCGCGTTCCCGCGGCAGCTGTCCTCCTAGCCTGGCCCGGTATTTTCGCTTTCTCCCACATCGACTTAAAGGAGCGTGAACATTCATGAAGATGAACGAAATCGGCCGTTCCGGGCTGCTCGTCGGCGAGATCGGCCTCGGCTGCATGTCGCTCGGCACGGAGGAGCGGACGGCGGCCGCCATCCTTCACGAGGCGCTCGAGCGGGGCGTCAACCTGCTCGACACCGCCGATCTCTACGACGGCGGGCGCAACGAGGAGCTCGTCGGCAAGGCGATCCGCGGCCGCCGCGACCGGGTCGTGCTGGCGACGAAGGTCGGCAACCGGCGCGTGCCGGGTCAGGACGGCTGGGCATGGGACCCGTCGAAGGCGTATATTTTGGCGGCGGCGAAGGACAGCCTGCGCCGGCTCGGCACGGACTACATCGATCTGTACCAGCTGCACGGGGGCACGATCGACGATCCGATCGACGAGACGATCGAAGCGTTCGAGCAGCTGAAGGCGGAAGGCGTCATCCGGGCGTACGGCATCTCGTCGATCCGTCCGAACGTCATTCGCGAATATGCCGCGCGGTCCGGCATCGCCAGCGTGATGAACCCGTACAGCATCGTCGACCGGCGGGGCGAAGAGACGGTCTTCCCGCTGCTGGCGGAGAAGGGCATCGGCGTCATCGCGCGCGGACCGCTCGCGAGCGGCGCGCTGGCGGCCGGCCGGCAGCCGTCCAAGGGCGTGCCCGACTACGAGCCGGCGGAGCTGGAAGCGCTCCGCGCCGGGCTCGGGACGCTGGAGGCGGAGGGCCGCGGTCTGACGCAGCTGGCGATCCGCTTCACGCTTGGCCAGCCGGTCGTGGCGGCCGCCGTGCCGGGCGCCAGCTCGCGCGAGCAGCTGCTGCAGAACCTGGCCGCGGCGGACGCGCCTCCGCTGACGGAAGCGGAAGCGGAGGCGATCCGCGGCATGAGCAAGGCGAACCGGTACCGCCTGCACCGCTAGGGCGGGGCTGCGGGGGTTCGCGTTTCGCCGGGACGGAAGGTCCGGGCGGCTGCGGCGCAAGGAGAACGGGCGCGGGCTAGGCGGAACGAATACGCGGGCAGGGGGCTGATACAGCGAGGGCATGCGGGCTGTGCGGCCCCTTTTATGCGCGGCAGGGAAACAGGAGGGAGAGGAGCGGGACGATGAATTTCAAGCTGGAGGAAGCGGTCGAGGTGCTGGAGCGCACCCCGCGCACGCTGGAGGCGTGGCTGTCCGGGCTGTCGGAGGGCTGGCTGAGGAGCAACGAGGGCGAGGGCACGTGGAGCCCCGCGGAGGTGGTCGACCATCTCATCGAGGGCGAGCGCACGAATTGGCTGCCGCGGCTGGCGTTTCTGCTGGAGGAGGGAGAAAGCAAGCCGTTTCCGCCCTTCGACCGGTTCGCCCATCTGGGCCGGGGCGAGCAGTCGCTGGCGCGGAAGCTGGCGGAATTTCAGGCGGCGCGCGCGGAGAACCTCGCCAAGCTGAGGACGCTGCTCGACCCCGAACGCGACTTGGAGCGGACGGGGCGGCATCCGTCGTTCGGCGCGGTGAAGGCGCGGGAGCTGCTGTCGGCGTGGGTCGTGCACGATCTGACGCATATCGCCCAAATCGTCCGGGTCATGGCCGAGCGGTACCGCGCGGACGTCGGGCCGTGGACGGCGTTTCTGGGGATTTTGAAGAAATAAAGGACGCTCCCGTCCGCGACCCGTCACGATCGGGCAAGGAATGTCGGATGGCCGCGGACGAAGCCTGTTAATCTGGGAAGGAAGGAGGCGGCAGGGTGGAGCAGCCGATGAACATGAACGGCGCGCTGCGCTACATCGAGGAGCGCCTGGCGGACGAGATCGACGTGAAGGAAGCGGCGCGGCGGGCGTACTGCTCGGAGTACCAGTTTCTGCGGATGTTCTCGTTCCTGGCGGGCCTTCCGCTGTCGGAATACATTCGCCGGAGACGCTTGACGCTGGCGGCGTTCGAGCTGCGGGGCGGCGGCGTGAAGGTCATCGACGTGGCGCTCAAGTACGGGTACGGCTCGCCGGACGCGTTCGCGCGGGCGTTCCAGCAGTTGCACGGCGTCACGCCGTCGGAGGCGCGGGGCGGCGCCGGCACGGTGAAGGCTTACTCGCCGATTTCCTTCCAGTTAACGGTGCGGGGAGGCAGCGAAATGAATTATCGGATCGTGGAAAAGGACGCATTCCGCATCGTGGGCATCATGAAGCGGGTGGCGGTCGTGTTCGAAGGGGTCAATCCGGACATCGCGGCGATGTGGCAAAGCTTGGACATGGCGACGATCTCGGCGCTGAAGGCCGTGTCGAACGTCGAGCCGCGGGGGTTGATCAGCGCGTCGGCGAATTTTTCGGAGGACCGGATGGAGGAGCGCGGCGGCCTGGATCACTATATCGGCGCCGCGACCACGGAGCCGGCGCCGGACGGCATGGCGCGGCTGGAGGTGGCCGCTTCGGACTGGGCGGTATTCGAGGCCGTCGGGAAGTTTCCGGAGACGCTTCAGGAGGTCTGGGGGCGCATCTATTCGGAATGGCTGCCGTCGGCGGCGTACGAGCTGGTGCCGGGACCGGAGATGCTGTGGAACGAAGGGAAGGACACGACGTCGCCGGCGTACCGGAGCGAAATATGGATTCCGGTGCGGAAGAAGCAGGCGCCGCAAGCATGAAACAAGGAAGAGCATCCAGGGGCGGCCGACGCTTCGGATGCTCTTCTTTTGCGCGTATGGCGATTCGGCCCGACATCCATGGACGTCAGTCCTCTCTGGGCAGCCGCGCGGCGTGGGTGGCGCGGTTCCGCCCGGCGCTCTTGGACGCGTAGAGCGCGACGTCGGCTTTCCGGACGAGGGTGCGGTCCGTGTCCTCCGGCAAGCCGGTCGCCGCGCCGACGCTGACCGTGATCCGGTAGCCGTCCATTGTTGCCGCGGCCGCCGCGGCGCGGTACGCCTCCGCGGCCAGGACGGCCTGCGCTTCGCCGGCGCCCGGCAGCAGCGCGACGAATTCCTCGCCGCCGAACCGGGCGATGACGTCGCCTTCCCGCGAGAGCGACCGCAGCAGCTCGGCCAGCTTCGTCAGGATCAAGTCCCCGACGGGATGCCCGTGCGTATCGTTCACGCGCTTGAAGCGGTCGATGTCGAGGAGCAGCAGCGAGAACGTTCGGCCGCTGTCCCGGCAGGCGTCCAGCTCCGCCTGCAGGCGGTCTTGGAAGAACCGCCGGTTCTTCAGTCCCGTCAGCGGATCGGTCGACGCCATCGCCTCCAGCCGCTCGTTGACCTGCAGCAGCTCCCGCTGCTTGCGTTCGTATTCCGCCTGCAGCCGCTCGAGCTCCCGGTTCGCCTCGTACGTTGCCCGGTACAGCTCCTCGAGCCGGGTTTTCGTCCGCAGCATGTCCCGCTCGTATTCGATCCGCTTGCGCATCGGGACGAGGACGCAGTCGATGAACGCCTCCCCGCCGCGCTCCTGGCGCGCGCCGTTCAGCAGCACGGGGATGTCCTCGCCGCCGCTCGCGCGAAGCGATAGGTACATCTCGTCGACCTGTCCGTACAGCCGGATGTACGGGTAGAAATACGTATGAAAGAACAGCTTGTTCGTGACCGACATCGCGGTTTCGATATGGCGGCCGGCCAAGTCGCCGCGCTCGAGGCTAAGCATGTCCAGCAGGGTTTGATTGATCGATTGAATGATGCCCTTGTCGGAGAGCGAGACGTATCCGCAAGGGGCGCGGTCCAGTTGGCGATCCATGGCGCTCGTGACTTCCTCCCGTTCTCTAGGCGCTGGCCAGGTAGGCTTTGATCAGGCGGGTCGTTTCCTCGGGATGGCTGAGATGCGGGTAGTGCCCCCGCGCGGCCATGTGCGTGAGCCGGCTGTTCTTCAGGCGCGCGTGCAAATAATCGCCGACCTCGGCCGGCGCGATGCTGTCGTCGGCGCACTGCAGGTTGAGCGTTCGGCAAATTTCGCCATGATTTGGCATGCCGCTTATCTCGTATTTTAGCGGAAAATCCGCGTTTGGCGAGCGAATCCATCGTTCGCCGCGAGAGTCGCCTTCGCCAGCAAGCGAGACGGCCCGGCATGCCGCGCCGATCTCCTTCGCACGCCGGAATCGTCCGTTTTGCGCGGCCGCCCGTCCGTTGCCGATAGCGGGAGCCTTTGCTACGATGGGAAAAACGGAAGAGCGGGGGAACCGAAATGATCGATATTCATTGTCATATACTGCCCGGCGTGGACGACGGCGCGAAGGATCTGGCGGAGGCGGTCGCGATGGCCCGCATCGCGTACGAGGACGGCATCCGGGACATCGTCGTCACCCCGCATTTCAACAGCGTCTACATGACGACGGCGGACACGATGCGGCGGAAGCTGGACGAGCTGCAGGCGGAGCTGGACCGGCAGCGCGTCGCGATCCGTCTGCATCCGGGGAACGAGCTGCGGATCGAGAGCAAGGCGTTCGTCGAGCGGCACGCCGCCCGGGGCAGCTTCGCTTATTTGGGCGGGCCGGCGAAATTCCTGCTCATGGAGGAGCGCTGGACGGATTACGATCCGGACACGCCGGCGATTATCGCGCGGCTGCTGGACGCGGGCGTGACGCCGGTGCTCGCGCACCCGGAGCGGCATTTCTTCTTCCGCGAGAATCCGGAGCTGCTGCCGGCGCTGATCGAGCAGGGCATCTGGACGCAGGTGTCCGCGGACAGCCTGGTCGGCAACTTCGGCGCGGAGGCGCGGGAGTACGGCCGCAAGCTGATCCTGGACGGCCGCGCGCACACGCTCGCGACCGACGCCCATAACGTGACCCGGAAGCCGAACTTGAGCGCGGGCATGGCGGTGTTCGAGGAGCTGGCCGGCGCGGGGGCGCGGGCCGAGCTGGAGGCGCGGATGCGGAGCATTCTCGAAGCGTAAGCGCGGGAGCGCGAAGAAAGGCCGAGAGCGAGGAACGAAAGAAAGGCCGGGAGAACGGCGCGCATGCGCGCCGTTCTCCCGGCCTTTCCCGCTTTTACGGCGCCGGCGCGGAGCCGCCGGCCGCTTCCGCCTCCGGCCGTTCCGGCGCGGAAGCTTCGGCCCCCGCCGCGCGCCCGGCCGCGGTCCGGCGGCGCGGAATCATCATGCGCCCGCCCTTGATCCGCAGCGAGACGAGCGGCTCCGGCACGGCGTCGCCCTGTCCCGGCGCGGAGGCGAATTCGAAGCGTTCCGCCAGCGCGGCGAGAATCAGCACCGCCTCCATCAGCGCGAACTGCGAGCCGATGCAGCCGCGCGAGCCGCCCCCGAACGGGAAGTAGGCGAAGCGCGCCCAGCTCGACGCACCTCCGTCCGCGAACCGGTCCGGCCGGAACGCCGCGGCGTCGCCGAACACCGCGTCGTTGCGGTGAATCGCGTACGGGCTGATCAGGAAGCTGCTTCGGGTCGGGAACCGGTCGCCCAGCATCTCGAGCCCGCGATCCGCTTCGCGCAGGATCGCCCACGCCGGCGGATACAGCCGGAGCGTCTCCTGGATGACGTGCCGCGCATTCGGCAGCTCCCGGTACAGCTCGCCCGCCGGCAGAGCCGCGCCGCGCTCGCGCTCGCGGAGGCGCACCGCGTCCAGCTCGCGGCGCAGCGCGGCGGCGGCCTCGGGCGCGCGCTCCAGCGCGTACCAAGCCCAGACGAGCGCGTTGGCCGTCGTCTCGTGGCCGGCGAGCAGCATCGTCATCATTTGGTCGCGGATCTCCTCGTCCGCGATCGGTTCGCCGTCCTCGTCCTTCGTATCGAGCAGCAGGCCGAGCAGGCTGTCCGCGTACGCGTCCGGCGAGCGCCGGGCGGCGGCGATGGCGCCGTAGATCATCGTTTCGAGCGTGCGGATCGCGCGGCGATGGGCCAGGTTGCCCGGCGTCGGCCAGCCGAACGGGAGAATGACCGGCGAGAAGATCGTGGCGGCCGTGCGCCGGATCGTCACGTCGACGGCGTCCGCGAGCGCGGCTTTGTCCGCCTCCACTTCGGTGCGGAACATCGTCTTCGCGATGACTTCGAGCGTCAGCTGCATCATGACGTCGTGCATCGGCACCGGCACGCCTTCGCGCAGCGACTCCGCGGCCTTCCGAGTCTCGGCGAGGACGGTCTCGGCGTAGGCGTTGATCCGCTCCTTGTAGAACACCGGCGTCAAATACCGCTTCTGCCGGCGGTGCGCGGTCCGGTCCGCGGTCAGGAGGCCGTCGCCGATCGTGCGCCGCAGCACGCCGGCGCTCCGGCCCTTGCGCAGCTTGTCCTCCTGGTGCACGAGGAGCTCCTGGACGAATGCCGGCGCATTGACGATGAACGTCGGCTGGAACGAGCTGGTCCGCAGCGACACGACGTCGCCGAGCGGCAGGGCGTCGACCAGGAAGCCGAGCGGGTCCCGCTGGAACCGGAAAAAATTCGATACGCGGGACGAGGGAATATCGACGACGCGCGTCATATGGGGTAACGCCTCCTTCGGGCGGCCGCTTCTCTCGAACGGCGGTTCTTGTCCCCTGAGTCTAGCACGTTTGGCGAAGCGGCTTCAAACGGCGGCCGCCGTTTGCCGCTAAAGAGGCGCATAATCGGGAAGAATGGAAGCATAGGCTACATTAAACGCTTGTCCGGGAAAGAGTGATCCGATACATGACGGCCATTACGTTCAAAGCCTACGCGGTCGCGAACGAGATCGACTTGAACAAAATCGCCATCCACTGCGGCATCCCGAAGAAATACACCTGGGAGCAGCCGCTCGTGCTGAAAGGGGAGACCCTGCAGCAGATCGTGCGGAAGAAGACGGACGACGCGCAGCAGGTGCTCGTGTTCTCCTTCGGGAGCGTCGTCTTCGTCAATCGGGCGCACCCGGGCGACATCGCGCGGTTCCTCGCGTACGTGCGCACCTTCGAGCCCGAGATCGACATCGAGCAGCGGGACCGGTATGCCGACGATTACAGCCTGCATACCGGCGAAGCCGACCATTTCGAGCTGACGGACGAATACGTCGTCGTGCCGGAATACGAGGCGTTCCACCCGGAGCTGATCGCCACCGTGCTCGCCAAGTCGGTCGCCCTCGAGAAGATCGAGGAGCAGCTCGGCAAGATCCACGACCGGCTCGAAACCATGATCGACCGGCTGGAGAAGGGCCGGCTGCGGATCGGCAACAAGGAGCTGGCCCGCACGACCGCCAACATCATCCGCCACGAGTACAACACGCTCGCGTACATCATGATTTTGGATAAGCCCGACATTACGTGGGCAAGCAGCAGCGCCGGGGAATTCTACGACCGGATGCTGGAGTTCTTCGAGCTGAACGACCGGTACAAGATCATGAAAAGCAAGACGGAGGTGCTCTATCACCTCATGGAGGGCTTCTCGACGATCAGCCATTCGATCCGGGGCCTCTTCGTGGAGTGGATCGTGGTCGCGCTGATCGTGATCGAGGTCATCCTCTCGGTCCTGCAGATCGTGGGCGTGCTGCCGTAGGCTCGGCCGGGCGTTCAGCCGATAGGCTTCGGCCGGACGGGCCCTGCCGGCATGACGAAGAAGCCCGGAATGCCGCAAGCGGCGCTCCGGGCTTTCTCCGTTTCTTCCCCGCGGACGGAATTAGTCCTGCGGCCGCGGCCCCGCGTCCAGTCCCGTCGATTCGACGGTCTTGATCAGCTTGACCGTCAAGTCGCCGTGCACGCGGATTTGGCAGGACAGGCGGATCGCCGGATCCGTGATGCCCTTGTTGCCGCGAACCGTCGCTTCCGCTTCGCCGATCTCGCCGGCGCTGCCGTCGACGACCTCGACCGCGCACGTCGTGCAGCGAGCATTGCCGCCGCAGCGGTGCAGCACGTCGACGCCGCCGTCCTCCAGCGCCAGGACGAGCTTTTGGCCGTCCGCGGCCGTTACGGCCTCGCGGCCTTCGATTTGTACCGTTGGCATGAGTGATTCCTCCTCGATTTGGCTTGTTCTCATTGTCACTATTCACCGGATTGCTTGTCCATTAAACCATGCCCGCGCATAGTTCCTCAAGAGGCGGAACACACTAGTGGCGATATTGGCACGACATGCCAACAAACGGACAAGCGGAGGGAGCAGGCGGTATGGCGGAAAGATCGGTATTCGCGTATTTCAACACGCCCGATCAGGCGAAGGAAGCGGTGGAGCGGCTGAAGCCGCTGAAGCTGGTCGATTACGCGATCGAGCGGATCGACGGCTACGCGGGCCCGGGCTACCAGAGCCTGGACCGGCTCGGCGGGACGATAACCGGCGATTTCAAGGGGCTCGGCAATTTGACGCTCGGCGGCGACTTCGACAGCCTCGACGCGGGCATTCTCGCGGCGGCCAGCGTCAGCGCGAGCGGCTACGGCTCGGGCGGGCCGGACAACCGGGTCACCGGCCGGGACATCATGCTCGTGGCGATCGTGGAGGAAGCGGACTACGAAGAGGCGGACCGCATCGTGCGGGAGTCGGGGGCGATGTAAGGCGGCCGCGCCAGGCTCGTTACGGCCGGATGGCTTGAGCCCGGCGCGGAAGCCGGATACGACGGGGCGATGCGAGGCGACGGGCGATTTGAGTATACGGAAGAAACGGAACGCCGGGCGGCCCCAAGCCGCCGAACGAAGCGGGCCGCGGCCGAATGGCCGCGGTCTCTTTTGCCATGCGCCGCGGCTAATTTCCAGCCGAACAACAACTTTTTCAATTCCTGGGCGTCTAAGATGGGGAATTTAGAGAATCGGGAGTTGAAGCAAGTGCCTAGCAAGCAAGCGAGCATCAAGCAAGCGAACATCAAGCAATCGAGCATCAAGCAAGCGGCGACCGGCATGGCCGCGGGGATTCTGGGCGCAGTCTTCCTGTGGGCGGGGAGCGCCGGCGCGGAGGAGCGGTTCTCCGATCTGCGGCATGCGCAGTGGGCGGCGGACAGCATCGCCTACTTGGCGGACCGGGGGACGGTGGCCGGCTACGGCGGCGGGCAATTCAAGCCGGACGGGGCGGTGACCCGCGCGCAGGCGGTGGCGTTCATGGCGCGGGAGCTCTATTCGGACGAAGTGCCGGAGAAGGATCCGGCCTACGCGGACGTACCGCCGACGCACCCGTTCTACCGCGAAATCGCCGTCGCCTCGGCCAAGGGGCTGGCCGGCGGATTCCCGGACGGCTCCTTCCGCCCCGACGCGCCGGTCAGCCGCGCGGAGACCGCGGCCTTCCTTGCCCGGGCCTATGCGCTTCAGCCGGGCGAGGGCACGGCCGAGCCATCGGATACCGGGTCGCACTGGGCGGCGGCGCCGATTCGCGCCTTAAGCTCCAATGGCCTCATCGGCGGCTATGCGGACGGCACGTACCGCCCCGACCGGCCGGTGACGCGCGCGGAATACGCGGTCTTCCTGACCCGGGTGATCCGGTTCGAGCGGGAGGCGGCGATCCGGGCGAAGGATTGGGACAAGCTGATTTCCTACATGACCGTCAGGGAGCAGGCCGGCCAGATGCTGATGCCGGATATCCGGATGCGGAACGGCCAACCGACCACGACCGTGCACGACGGTCTGAAGGCGATCGTTCGCGAGCAGTCGCCGGGCGGATTCATTCTGTTCGATAAAAACATCGTCAATGCGGAGCAGGTCGCGACCTTCGCGCATCAGCTGCAGGCGGAGGCGGGGGACATTCCGCTGTTCCTCGGCGCGGACCAGGAAGGCGGCGTGATCAAGCGGATTCCCGGCGGCACGAATCTCCCCGGGCAGATGGCTCTGGGCGCGACGGGCGACGCGGCGCTGGCGGAGGCGGCGGGCAAGCTGACGGGCGAGGAGCTGAGGGCGCTCGGGCTGCAGCTGAACTTCGCCCCGGACCTGGACGTGAACCGCAACCCGGATAATCCGATCATCGGCATGCGGTCGTTCGGGTCGGACCCGGACCTGGTGGCGCGCCTCGGTCTCGCGTCGATCAAAGGGCTGCGGGAAGCGGGGGTCGTCGCGGCGGTGAAGCATTTTCCGGGGCATGGCGACACGGCGGTCGATTCCCACCTGAGCTTGCCGGTGCTGCCGTACGGCCGCGACCGGCTGGAAGCGGTCGAGCTTAAGCCGTTCCGGGCCGCGATCGAGGGCGGCGTAGAGATGATCATGACCGCGCACATCGCGTTCCCGGCCATCGACGACGAGCGGGTCGTCTCCGCGAAGGACGGAACCGAGGTTCCCGTACCGGCGACGCTATCGAAGAAAGTGCTGACCGGGCTGCTGCGGGAGGAGCTCGGCTTCAAGGGCGTCGTGATCTCCGACGCCTTCACGATGCAGGGAATCGCGGAGCATTTCGGCGAGGCGAACGCGGTCAAGCGCGCGGTCGCGGCGGGCGTGGACATCATCCTAATGCCGCAGGACCCGGCCGCCGCCCGGCAAACGCTGGTCGACGCGGTCAAGGACGGCTCCGTTCCGCGTAAGACGATCCATGCGGCGGTCAAGCGGATCCTGGCGCTGAAGGACCGGTACGGGCTGTTCGAGCGCGGCGGCGAGAGCCTGTCCGCGAAGCTGGCGGCCGTGCGAACCGTCGTCGGCTCCGCGCCGCACCGCGAAGCCGAACGGGAAATCGCGGAGCGCGCGGTCACGCTCTTGGCTGGCCGCGACGGGAAGCGGCCCGACGCCGTTCGTCCGGGGGACCGGGTGCTGATCGCCGCGGCCGACGAAGAACTGGCCGGGCAGTTGAAGCGTCAACTGGCGGCAGCGAATCCGGAGCTGTCTCTGCGAATCGAGACCGCGGTGAGGGGAGCGGGCGGCGCGGCCGGCCTTCGGGCGGCGATCGACGGCGCGGATTACGTCATCGCGGCTTCCTATCAGTTCCGCAATAACGCCAGCCAGTTCGGCTGGGCCGATTACCAGGCCCTCATCGACGAATTGAACGCGCGCGGGAAGCGGTACGCGCTGTTGTCGCTGGGCAATCCGTACGAGCTGTTGCATCTGAAGAACGTAAAATCCGGCCTGGCGCTGTACGGGAAGCAGGAGCCCAATACGGCGGCGGGCGTCAAAGCGCTGCTCGGGCTGCTGGAGCCGGCGGGCACGCTGCCCGTGGCGGCGACTTGACCGGCAAGCGGCACGAGGGCGTCCGCCTTCAAGCCCCGGCCGATACGACGTTAACGATTAAGGCGCTAAACGAAATCGGCGGAAGCCGCACCGTTCCGGGTGCGCTTCGGCCTGTTCGGGCTGGGGGCTGCGGCTACGGCGTTTGTTCATTCGGCCGTGTAGTTATTGTAAAAACGGTCCGCGGGGCGGGCGGCGCTTTGCGCGAGGGCGGTGGGAGAGGTAAACTATTCCTATACGGCAACCGGACAAGGCAAAACCCAAACCGAAGGAGGATGCGGCGGCATGGAAAAGCGTACGCTTGGCAAGGAAGGATTGACGGTATCGGCACTGGGGCTGGGCTGCATGGGGATGTCGGACTTTTACGGCGGACGGGACGACGACGAATCGCTCCGCACGATTCACCGGGCATTGGAGCTCGGCGTCACGTTCCTCGACACGGCGGACATGTACGGCGTCGGACGGAACGAGGAGCTTGTCGGCCGGGCGATCCGGGGACGCCGCGGCGAGGTGACGCTCGCGACGAAGTTCGGCAACGTGCGCGACGCGAGCGGCAGGAGCCTCGGCATCAGCGGCAAGCCGGACTATGTCCGGTCCGCTTGCGAAGCGAGCCTGCGGCGGCTCGGAGTCGATCATATCGACCTCTATTACCAGCACCGGGTCGATCCCGACACGCCGATCGAAGAGACGGTCGGCGCGATGGCCGAGCTGGTCCGCGAAGGCAAGGTACGGTATCTCGGCTTGTCCGAGGCGGCGCCGGCGACGATCCGCCGGGCCCATGCCGTTCATCCGATCGCGGCGCTGCAGACGGAATATTCGCTGTGGAGCCGCGACGTGGAGGACGAGATTCTGCCGCTCTGCCGCGAGCTCGGCATCGGCTTCGTGCCGTACAGCCCGCTCGGGCGCGGCTTCCTGACCGGCCAGATCCGGTCGTTCGAGGATTTGGCGGAGGACGACTACCGCCGCTTGTCCCCGCGCTTCCAAGGCGAGAACTTCGCGAAGAACCTGGCGCTCGTCGACCGGATCAAGGAGATCGCCGCCGAGAAGGCTTGCGAGCCGTCGCAGCTGGCGCTGGCCTGGCTGCTCGCGCAGGGCGGCGATATCACGCCGATTCCGGGCACGAAGCGCGTGAAGTACCTGGAGGAGAACGCCGGCGCGCTCGCGGTGCGGCTGACGGACGCGGACCTCGCGCGCATCGAGGAGACGGCGCCGAAGGGCGCCGCGGCCGGCACGCGGTACCCGGAAGCGGGCATGCGGACCGTCAACCGGTAGGCTGGCGGGGCGCGGGCATGCAAGCCGGCGGCGCGTCGCCGTGACGGCAACCGGCCGAGTGCCGGATGATGCAAGCAACATAGGCGGGCGACGGCAGCGGCGAACGGCAACGGCGAGCGGTAAACAGCAACGGCAAACAGCAACCGGTAAATAGCAATGACAACCAGCAACCGGTAAACGGCAATAGCAAGCAGCAGCGAAAAAACTAGCGCCAACGCAAAAAGACCCTCCTGCGCGGAGGGTCTTTTCGTTGCCTGCCTAAACGTTCAGCGCCGTTAAATATTCAGCGCGTCCAGCAGCGTGTAAACGATCTTCGCGGCCTCCGCGCGCGTCAACGTGCCGTCCGGCCGGAAGGCGCCGTCCGGATAGCCGTCGACGATGCCCGCGGACGCGGCTTGGCCGATCGCTTCCGCGGCCCAGGCCGGGATGCCCGCCGCGTCGGCGAACGTCTTGCCCGCGCCGCCCGGGGCGACGCCGGCGGCCTTCAGGACGCGCGCGGCCATGACGGCGATTTCCGCGCGCGTGATGCGCTGCGAAGCCTGGAAGACGGAGCCGCCGCTTGCGGCGAAGCCGGTCACGTAGCCGGCGTCGGCGAAGCCGGTCGTTCCCGCCGCGGCCGGAAGGCTGAGCGCGTCCGCGAGCAGCTTCACCCACTCGGCGCGGGTGACCGCGCGCTCGGGACGGAACGTGCCGTCCTCGTAGCCGGAGACGGCGCCGAGGCCGATCAGCCGGTCGGCGTACGGCTTGGCCCGCGAGGCGCCCAGATCCGCGAACGTTTGGGGCGCGTAGCCGAACACCCCGAAGGCCGCGGCATGCTTCGCGGCGGCCGTGATGGTCGCGCCGCCGGCTTTGCCGCCGAGGAAGATCCATTTCTTGAGCGTGTCGTTGTAATAGTAGACGGCCGGCTGAAGAGCCGAATCCTTCGCGTAGTTAAACGTCAGCTCCACCGGCTTGCCGAACGCGGCGCCCGCGGTGCTCGTCAGCTCGACGATCGGGCCGAGCGCATGCAGGTTGCCGAGCGGCGGCTGCTCGGCGGCGGCCATGACGCGCGCGCCGACCTTGCCGCCGGACGCGACGGCGCCTGCCGGTACCTTGAAGGCGACGACGTCCTTCAGGCTGCCTTCGGCGCCCTTGGCGGGATCGACGTCGACGGTCACGGACGTTGCCGGCGTCTCGGGCTCGTCCGGCGTTGCCGGCGGCGGGCTGCTCGGGGTGGACGGCAGCGCCTTGACCGTGACGGCGAAGGTCTTGGTCTCCGACGCCGTTCCGCGCGATACCGACGCCTTCAGCGTCACGGTCGCGTCGGACTGCCCCGCGCCCGGACGGGTCACCTTGGCGACGCCGTTCTCGATCGCGACGGCGTTCGCGCTGTCGGCCGTCTCTTCCCAGGCGATCGACGCGCCGTGCTCGCCCTCGGCGGGCAGCGTAAGATCGGCCGTCACCGCGCCGACGTCGCCGAGCGTCAGCGTGCCGAGCGTATCCGCGACGGCCTGCTCGTCGCTGTAGGCGGCGCTATCGACGAAGATCGGGTTGGAATAGAACCACAGGTCTTTGTAATTGCGATCGTTAATCTCGTTAAAGCGGGCCGCCGGGTCCTCCGTCGTCGTTTTCGGATCGATCAGCGGATTGCCGTCCTGCGTCTCGCCCGGCACGTTCGCGCCGAGGTTCGTGCCCCGCAGGCGGAAGTACTGATCCTTGCTCGCGCGCGGCAGCTCGTACGTGATGACGTTGTAGCCGTTCGCGTCCGTCGTCCAATCCTCGCTCGTGAACGTGGCGACGACGCGGGTCGAGTCGTTCGTATCCTTGTCGTAGGCCGCCGTTCCCTTCTCGGCCGGTCCCGTCACGTCCCCCGCGATCAAGTCGACGTGGTCGCCGGCCGGCTTTGCGCCGGCGGATTGCCCGCTGTCGATCGGGGATTCGTAATGATTCGTCTCGGGGCTCTTGAACTTGATCGTGAGCGTCAGCTTGTCCCCTTCGGTTGCCTGCAGGTTCCCGCCCATCCCGGCATTCGCGTCGCCGTCCGCGATGCGGAAGTCCAGGGCGTCGATCAGATCGCCGAAGACGGAGAACGATTGGCCCGAACGCATGCCGTCCAGGATATCCTGCGCGGAGCGGCTAGCGCATAGCGAATGGCGCATAACGAATAGCGCATAATGAATAGCGCATAATGAATAGGCAAAACGCGCCCCGCTTGACGCATCGCATCAAGCAGGGCGCGTTTTTTTGGCGTTCTCGCCGCCGCGTCAGTCCGCGTTGTCCGCGAACAACCCGGCCCGGCTGACCGGCAGCCCGGCGCGGTACAGATGCCCGACGTCGCCGACGCCGTAGCAGCGCGGCGCGGCCCAGCCGTGCCCGCGCTCTTCCATGACGACGGTCGTCACCGAGCTCGGGGCAATCCAGAAGCCGGACCAGACCATGGAGAGCGGCAGCTCGAGCAGGTGGGACAGCCAGGCCAGGCCGAAGCCGAGGTGACAGAAGACGGCGACCGCTTCCCGGTTTTGTTCGACGATCCGGTACCGGCCGTCTACGCGCGCATAGCCGAACCCGCGCATGAAAGCATCGGAGTCCGCCTGCAGCCGCTCGTAGTTCGCCTTGAAGGCGGGATCGTCGAACGGCGGCCGCTCGTGCCAATCGCTGCTCGACGGATACGGCCGCTGCTCCCGCACCCAGGTATGATCGGCGTTCCAGGCGACGACCGACCGCCCGGACGGCTCGGTGACCTGCCATCCGTCCAGCTCGGCCGTCCATGGCAGAACGACGGGAAGGAGCCCGATCGCGTCCGCGGTATACTGCATCGTGTCCCGCGCGCGGCCGAGCGGGGAGCAGAACAGGCGGTCGATGCGCGTGCCGGACAGCCGTTCGGCCAATGCCTTCGCTTCCAAGCGGCCGGGCGGCGTAATCGTATGGTTGGGGTAGTCCGGTTCCGCGTGGCGAATGATATACAATTTCATGGTTCGTTCAGCCTCCGCAAATCGTAGTGGCAGCGCTTCCGGCGGGCATGATGGCACGCATCGCTCGGGAACGCCGCGCGGGAATAGCGGCGCGTTGGCGCGAAAAGGTCAGCCGTTGCCGGCGATTACCGCTCCCCACGCTTCCGGGGCTACGTCCCGCACATGCTTGGCGAACATCCACGGATGCCCCTCGGGATCCTCCGCGACATACTGCCGCTCGCCGTATTCCGTATCGTTCGGCGGCTCCGCGATGCGCGCGCCGGCCGCTTCGGCGCGCGCGAAGTGCGCGTCGATCTCCTCGACGAACAACATGACGTTCTGCGTATAGCCGCCGATGCGGGCGGGGCTTGTCGCGCCACGGGTCAAGCTCTTCAGCATCACGTGCGCCTCGCCCAGGCGGACGAGCGCGCCGTGCACCGTTCCGTCGGGCAGGCTGAAGCGGTACTGCTCTTCGAAGCCGAACGCATCCCGCAGCCAGGTCAGCGCCGCGGCGACGTCTTCGTAATACACGTGGGGCAGGATTGCGTTTACGGGTACGGATCGATTGGAAATCACGGGAAGCACCTCCGTAGAATTTTCGGTATCCTCCTCCTCAGGATAGCATAGCGGGGACGGGCATAGACGGATCCGCGTCAATTTCCTTCGCGGGCATGCAAAAAGCCGCCCCTGGGCGGAGCGGCTTTCCGATGGATGAGCGTTTGCCTGAGGCGGGCGCCGGTTCAGTTCGGGAAATTGCCCAGATCGGAACCTTGCAGGCAGGCGAGCACGATCGCCAGAATCGCCAGCACGAGGGCGGGCGCCATTTGGCCGAACGCGTCCCTCGCGCGGATGTGGGCGATCACGCCGCACACCATGATGAACGCGAGCCCGATGGCCGCCCAAGGTGACCAGCTCGCGTACCAGAAGCCGACGACGAGGCCGGCGACCGCAACCAGCTGCAGCAGTCCCGTCACGACGCGGAACCATTGCGGCAGGCCGAGCTTGTTGAAGCTTTCGACTTGCATTTTGGCGCCGGCGGCCTTGCTGAGGCCCGATCCGAGGAACGCGAGCGCGAGTAAAATTTCGATGACGATAGCCATGATGGCAATCCCCTCTCTATAAATAAGTAAGCAACAACTGTTGCGTAAGTTATGATAAAATAAAGCAGTCTTCCGAACAACCATCAATCCGGCGGTTTAGTCGCTTAGGCAACAACATCGCGATAGTGTAGAATAAGTCGGCCCCGAAGGGCCAAGAAGGGGGAACCACATGCAGCCGCAAGAGGAGAAGCCGGACCCGCGGGTGCTGCGTACGCGGCAGCTCATCCTGGACGCGTTCCGGTCGCTCATCCAGACGAAGGATCTCAAGGACATTACGGTCGGCGACATCACGGAACGGGCGACGATCAACCGCGCGACGTTCTACGCGCATTACGCGGATAAGTACGAGCTGATGGACGCGACGCTGACGACGATGTTCTGGGAAGGCATTCAAGGGAAGCTGCAGTGCCACGCCGAATTCAGCCGTTCGTCGCTGGCAAGCATCGTCGTGACGGTGTGCGAGTTCCACCGCGACCTCAGCACGCATTGCCTCAAGAACTACGAGGCGACGGGCCCGCTGCTGGAGAAGAAAGTCAAAGCGCTGCTGCAGGAAGTGCTGTTCCAGCTGATGCGGCAATGGGACGCGCGCCGGCCGGCCGGCTTCGACGAGGCGACGGCGTGCGCGGTGTCGACGATGCTCGCCTGGAGCATCTACGGCCTCGCGTACGCGTGGAACGCGGACGGACGCCGCGTGCCGCCGGCCGAGCTGGCGGAAACGTCGCTGACCGCCCTCGCGCACGTGTTCGCGGACATCGGCATGGCGGCACCCCGCGGTGTAGAGGCGGTCGGCGGGAGCGATTAGCCGGCTGCTTGTGCGGTGAACGGTGCAAGAGCGGTGGTGGTACCGTACATGAGCGGACAAACGGCCATATTGCCGTAAGAGCGGTACGTAGTACCGTACATGAGCGGACA
>NZ_FORE01000018.1:16978-106457 GCF_900113915.1 Paenibacillus sp. UNC496MF | reverse complement strand
GAGCGGTACGTAGTACCGTACATGAGCGGACAGACGGCCATATTGCCGCAAGAGCGGTACGTAGTACCGTATATGAGCCATCGGACCAATTTGTCGTAAGAGCGGTACGTAGTACCGTACATGAGCCGACAGCAGGCCAATTCATCGCAGGAGCGGTACGTAGTACGGAACATGTACGGCCATGCAAAAAGGGCTGCCCCACAGTCATGTCTATGACTTCAAGGGCAGCCCTATTCTTATGTCTGCGCGCGCACGGCCGCGAGGCCGCCGTCAGGCGCGATTTACGCTTGGTAGAAATTCCGGTCCCAGCGGTGCTTCTTCAGCTTGGCCAGCTGCTCTTGGGACAGGCCGCGGCCGTCGCCGACCGCCATGTTGCGCTCGACGTTGCGGACGGTCCGCATGCCCGGAATGACCGTGGACACGGCCGGGTGGCTGAGCACGTAGCGCAGCGCGGTTTCCGCCATGTCGTCGACGCCGATGCCGAGGTCGGACGCGATCGTTTGCACGCGGTCGTACACCTGCTGCTTGCGGTCGCCGCGGAAGTAGTTGCCGCGGAAATCGTTCGGCGCGAACGTGGTGTCCGGCGTGATTCTGCCCGTCAGGCCGCCTTCGTCGAGCGCGACCCGCACGATGACGCCGACGTTATGCGCCTGGCATGCCTGCAGCAGCCCGTCCTCCGGGCTTTGGTCGAACACGTTGTAGATGACCTGCACGGTATCCACGACGCCGGTTTCGATCAGCTTGATCGCGTTGCTCGCCTGATGGTCGTTGATCGAGACGCCGAAATAGCGGATCTTGCCCTGCTCCTTCAGCTGCCGCACGGCTTCGAGCCAATCGCCGCGCCCGACCCACTCGTCGGACCAGACGTGGAACTGCTGCACGTCGATCGTGTCCAGCCCGAGGTTGCGCAGGCTTTGCTCGGTGCAGGCGATCACGTGCTCGCCCGGATACGCGTCGTCCGGGGAAATGCCGGCCGGCGCCGGCCATTTGCCGTTCTTCGGCGGAATCTTGGTGGCGACGTAGATCGGCTGCTTCTGCTCCCGGACGACTTGGCCGACGAGCCGTTCGCTATGGCCTTCGCCGTACGCGAGCGCCGTATCGATGAAATTGAGGCCCAGCTCCACCGCGCGGTGCAGCGCTTGAAGCGACTCGCCGTCGTCCGCGCCGATCCAGCCGGATTTGCCGATGCCCCAGGCGCCGTAGCCGATCTCGGAGACGTTCAGTCCCGTTCTTCCCAGCGTGCGATAATGCATGTATGGTTCCTCCTCGTAATCCAAAAGTTTAGGCGAGCCGCAGCCCGCCCGATCGATGTTGAAATTCGCCCGTCCGGCGGTTCAGGCCTGGCCGGGGACGTAAGTCCGCCAAGCATGCTTCGGCTCCCAGCCCAGCAGCGCCTTCGCCCGCTTGTTGCTGAGCAGCGATTCGTAGCCGTCCAGCGGCTCGCGGAAATCGGTTGTTTCCGGGAATTGCTCGGCCAGCAGCCGCCGGCTCGGAATCGCCATGCTCGTATCGTCGGCCGCGAGATTGATCGCGACGGAGCCGAGCCCGTCCTTCTCGATCGCGAGGCGGCACGCTTCCGCGATGTCCCGCGTGTCGACGTAGCTCCACAGGATGCGGTCGCGCTCCGCGCTGTTATGGATGAACGACGGGAACTGCGCGTAGCGCTCCGGCGGAATGACGTTGCCGATCCGCAGCGAGACGACCTGCATGCCGGTGCGGCGGTGGAACATGTCCGCCGTCTGCTCGTTCACGACCTTGGACAGGCCGTAGCTGTCCTGCGGCAGCTGCGGATGCTCCTCGTCGACCGGCACGTACGACGGGCCGAACCGGTTGACCGCGAACACGATGCCGTACGACGATTCGCTGGAGGCGATGACCGCCTTGCGGATGCCGAGGCCCGCGGCGGCTTCGAGCACGTTGTAGGTCGACATGACGTTGTTCTGGAACGTCACTTCGCTCGTCTTGATGTGCGCGGCCGGAATCGCCGCCAGATGGACGACGGCGTCCGCGCCCGCGAGGGCGCCGTACACCTCGCCCAGGTTCTCGAGATTCGCCAGGATCGTCGGGCAAAGCCACTCCTGCGGGCGTACGGAATCCACGTTCACCACTTCATACTGCCGTTCCACGAAATGCTTGACGACCCACCGGCCGAGCATGCCGCTTCCGCCGGTTACGACGACTTTTGCCAAATGCTTGTCCTCCTTCGATCTCTTCGATGATGATGCTGCCGGGTTCCATGCTAGGAATTAGGCCAGGATGTCTTCGATTCGCGCCGCGACGTCCGCCGAAAGCGCGACGCCCGACGCGCCGGCATTTTCCGCGACCTGCTCCGGACGGCTGGCGCCGACCAGGGCGCTCGAGACGTTCGGCTGGCGCAGCGTCCACGCCAGCGCCAGCTGGCCGATCGTGACGCCGAGCTCGGACGCGACCGCGCCGAGGCGCTGCACCTTGGCGATTTTGTCCTCGGTGATATTGCCGCGCATCCGGTCGATCTTCGCCGCGCGGCTGCCGGCCGGAATGTCGGTCGCCGAGGCGTATTTGCCCGTCAGCAGGCCTTGCGCGAGCGGCGAGAAGACGACTTGTCCGATGCCGTTCTGCTCGCTGATCGGAATGATGTCCTTCTCGATGTAGCGGTTGAACATATTATAAATCGGCTGGTTGACGACGATGCGGTCGAGCAGGTACCGGTCCGCGGCGGCCAAGCCTTCCGCGATGTTCGCCGCCGTCCATTCGCTGATGCCGGCATAGAGCACCTTGCCCTGGCGGATCAGGTCGTCGATGGCGCGCAGCGTCTCCTGCACCGGCGTCTCCGGATCGAAGCGGTGGCAGTAGAGAATGTCCACGTATTCCAAGCCGAGCCGTTTCAGGCTGGCGTCCGCCTGCTCCAGGATGTGCTTGCGCGAGAGGCCGCGGTCGTTCGGGCCGTCGCCCATTTGGCCGAAGACCTTCGTCGCCAGCATGTACGACTCGCGCGGGTAGGCGCGCAGCGTCTCGCCGACGACCTTCTCCGCCTCGCCGCGCTCGTACACGTTGGCCGTATCAAAGAAATTGATGCCCAAGTCGTAGGCGGTCTCGATCGCCTTGACCGCGTTTTCCTTTTCCACGTAGCCGCCGTAGGTCAGCCAGCTCCCAAGGCTGATCTCGCTGACCTTCAGACCGCTGCCGCCCAATCTCCGATATTGCATCGTATCCAGCTCCATTTCGTCCGATCGTAAGCTTGCGATAAGCCCCCCTTCAGTATAAAGTTCCGCCGAAACGATCGAAAGTAGTGAATATATGTTCAATATCTGATACCCGGTATATCTACTATACTTTCGGTGCCGGGCGGTACCGCGGACGATCGGCTGCCGCGAGCATCGTCCCGCAATCGCGTACAGCCCAGCGGGCCGGGCGCTCCATCGGGGGCGTCCCGGCCTGCTGGGCGATAACGAATAGCGCGTCGCCGGCACCGGCTTCATCGCTCGCGAACGACGAATTAGGAGGCCGTCTTCTTCGCCAGCTTGACGAGCAGATGGGCGAGCTTGTGCCGCTCATCGGCGTCGCCGACCTTCCACAGCTCGCGCAGCAGGTACTCCTCGCGGTTGCGCGGCTCCTCGTGCTCGGCCAGGTAGGCGGCTACTTTCTGCGCAATGACGGCGATCTGCTCGTCGCCGAAGCCTAGATTCTCCGCCATCTGGATCCGTTTGGCCAGATAGGAGCGGAAGGCTTCGAAGTTTTCCAAAACCCGTTCGCCGTCGCCGCCGCTGAGCGCCTGCACGGCTTTCTCGACCTTGTCCGTCGACGTGTCCTGCTCCTTGCTCAAGATGTGGCTTCTCTCGTTCATGGCGCATTCCTCCTCGCGTAATCGGTCGTGCGGTGGTACGTTCTCTTGTTACCCGGGGGGAGGGGGGACGAATCCGGGAGGCGGCCGCGGCGGCACGGACCGATTTCGCGATTCCGCTTGACGGCCCGTGCGGGCAATGGCTATAGTAGTATCCCACATTCAGGAAACGACGATACGTCAAGTTCGCGGCGACACCCATCCGAAAGGAGCATGAGACCCATGACGCTTACCCAAACCATCCGGGCCTACGTCGACGAATACGCGGCCCGTTGGCCGTTCTCGGGCGCGGTGCTGGCCGCGCAAGGCGGGGAAAACGTTTTCGAGGCGGCCTACGGCATGGCCTGCCTGGAATTCGCCGTCCCGAACCGGACGGACACGCGCTTCGGGCTCGCGTCCGTGTCGAAGCAGCTCGCGGCGTTCGCCGCGATGCGGCTGCACGACGAAGGCCGGATCGACATCGACCGGCCCGTGAACGACGGCCTGCCCGCCGAGCTGCGCGTCGATCCGCGCATCACGGCGCATCAGCTCATGACGCATACGTCGGGCTTGCGGACGTTCCACCACCTGCAGGAGGATTTCTTCGGCGAACGGGACAAGCTGCCGTACGACCGGGAGCTGCTGCTCGGATATTTCCGGCAGCGGCCGCTGAACTTCGAGCCCGGCACGCGGTTCGAGTACTGCAACGCGGGCTATCACCTGCTCGCGTTTCTGATCGAAGCGGCGAGCGGGCAGCCCTACAAGCGCTACCTCGCGGAAGCGGTGTTCGGCCCGCTCGGCATGGCGGATACCGAGGTCGACGACGGCAGCGCGCTGCTGCCGCGGCGGGCCTTCGGCTACGGCATGAACGGGGATCGGATCGTGCCGGCGGAATACCATCATCCCGGCTACAGCATCGGCGCCGGCGGCATCGTCTCGACCTGCGGCGATCTGCACGCGTGGCACCGCGCGTTGAAAGAGCGCCGGCTGCTGGGGCCGGCGGCGTACGAGCGGCTGTTCGCGCCGAACCTGAACGGCTGCGCCGGCGGCTTGTTCTTGGACGAATTCCGCGGCCGGCCGCGCTGGCGGCACGACGGCGCGCACCTCGGCATCGGCGCGTACGTTCAGCATTTCTTCGCCGACGACGCCTGCGTGATCGTGCTCGCCAATTACGACTTCGCGAACGTGACCCGGGTCGGCGACGCCGTCGCCGAGCTGTTGTTCGGCGGCCGGCCGGCCGTCCCCGGGAGGCCGCCGGCGATCGAGCCGGACGAGGCGCTCGCCCGCCGGTACGAAGGCGTCTACGTCCCGGGCCGCGCTGAGCTCAAGCGGACGGACAAGGGATGGTCGTTCGTCCATCTCGGCCGGATCGAGAAACCGCTCTATCCCGTCGGCGGCCACCGGTTTCACAGCACGTGGCTCGATCACGCGTATACGCTGCGGGAGGGCGAGGACGGCGAATTCGAGTTTTTGGGCGTGCGGCGGGCGCGCGGAAAAGGCGCGCCGACGACGTGAAAGAAGCGTCCGGCGGCAGGCGGCAGATTGGCGCAGGCTGGCGCGGCCGGGAGCGCCGACAAGCTCGCAGCCGCTCGCCGGCCGGGCGGGTCGTCGCCGTGGCGCGGCCGCCGGGCGTAAGCGCGGCAAAAACGGGCGCACCCATGCCGGGTGCGCCCGTTTTCGCGTGCAAAGCGAGCTTGCCGGACGCCGAAAGGCGTCCGCCGCCGCTTACTTGTCGGCTTGCTCTTGCTGCTGCTGCAGCTTCGCGATCTCGTCTTGGTACAGCCCCAGCAGGTTGGCCAGCGCCTCCTTGATCGCTTCCGCGTCCTTGGATTCGGCGGCTTTGCTCAGCGCGAGCTGGCCCTTAACGAGCGGATTGTCGATCGCGACGGCTTGAAGCGATGCGATCTTCGCGCCGGCAGGCAGCGTCGCCGCGTCCTTGAGCGCGACCGTGACCTTCGCGCCGCCTTCGAACGTAACGGCTTGGCCGGCTTCGGCCTTGACCGCGTTCAGCTTGCCGGCCGGCACGAGGGTTGCGCCCTCCGCCGGCACGGCCGGGGCGGCTTTCACGGCGACGGCCGCGCCGTCCTTCAGCTTGATCGTCTTCAGCTGATCGGGGGAGATCGGTCCGACGACCTTCAGCTCGCCGTCGGCCGCCTTCGAAATCGTGATCGTCAGCGGCTTGCCGTCCGGACCCGGCTTCGTCACCGTCGTTGCCGACCCGGCGACGACCTTCACGGCGTCCTTGGCCAGCGCCTTGAACTGCGCGAGCGTCTGCTCCCACGCTTCAACCGTGTCCGGCGCGTACTGCTTCGCCAGCTCCACCGGATCGGCCTGGTTCATGAACACGGCGACCGGCTTGGCATTCTTGTCCGCGGCGGACGGGGACCAGCCTTCGCCGGCGTCGGTCAGCGCGGTCGCGTAGTAGTTCGCGAGCGGCCCGGTGGCGGCGTTGGCGGCGAGCGGGCTCGCGAAGGCGGACAGCATCAAGGCGACGGCGGCGATTTTGGCGACGGTGCGTTTGTTTTGCATGATTCAACACTCCTATCGGGTTGGGTATGGGCGGTACGGTTCCCATCTTAGCGCCCAAGTGTGGCAAGCCGTTGGTGAAAGTGTGGAAAAACGATGGCACGCGCTACCGGGCGCCGCCGAGTTGGTATAATGGGGGGGACATTCGGAAGCGGGAGGATGGAACCGTGAGCGATTATACGATCGGCGTCGTGGACGACGACTTGAATATCCGGGGCCTCGTCGAGGCGTATTTGCATAAAGAAAACTACCGTACCGTAGGGCTCGGCTCCGCGGAGGAAGCGTGGGAGCTGTGGCGCAGCGACCCGCCGGACCTGTGGGTGCTCGACATCATGCTGCCCGGCATGGACGGGTACGAGCTGTGCCGGCGCATCCGCGGCGAAGCGGACGTGCCGATCATCATGATTTCCGCCAAGGACAACGAAGTGGACAAAATCCTCGGGCTCGAGCTCGGCGGCGACGACTACCTCGTCAAGCCGTTCAGCCCGCGCGAGCTCGTCGCCCGCGTGAAGCGCCAGCTGCAGCGGTGGTACAAGCACCGCGGGCAGGAGGAGGCGGCGCCGGCCGCGACGGCGAACGCCGTCGACGTCGGCGCGCTGCGCATTCTGCCGGGCGAACGCCGCGTCTTCCTGGGCAAGGACGAGCTGGACCTGACGTTCAAGGAATTCGATCTGCTGCGCGCGTTCGCGGAGCATCCGAACCGCGCGTTCACGCGGGAGGAGCTGCTCGTGCTCGTGTGGGGCGACGATTATTTCGGCAGCGACCGGGCGGTGGATCACTTGATCAAACGGCTGCGCAAGAAGGCGGACGGGCTGCCGATCGAGGCGGTCTGGGGACATGGCTACCGGCTGCGGGCCGGGGGAGGGGACGAAGCATGAAGCTGCTGCATCAAATCAATTTGGCGTTCGGCCTGCTGCTGGTCGTCGTGCTGGGCATTACGGCGGTGATCATCCACTACGTGCTCATGGACCATTTCATTACCGCGCAGAAGCAGGAGCTGCGGTCGCTCGGCACCTCCATGGCGTCCACGTTCACGGTGCAGACCGCCGGCAAGCCGGTCGTGGTGCAAGGGTGGACCGCGTCGGCGGAACCGCTGCGGGCGAAGCTGACGGCTGCGGCGCCCAAGGACGTCGAAGTGTACGTCGCCGACGCGGCGGGCAAGGTCGTGCAGAAGACCGGTCCGGCGAACGCGTTCACGAAAGCCGGGTTGCCGGACTCGGCCGTGATCAAGGCGCTGCCGGGCGAAGCCGCGACGGATCTGAAGACCATCACCGCCGTCGCCAAGAGCAGCGATTACATCATCAATACGAGCGTTATTCCGCAGGGCACGCTGACGCTGATGACCCCGCTCAGCAAAGTGAAGGCGGTCGAGCAGGACCTGTTCTTCCGGCTGCTGATCGCGCTCGGCGTGGGCGGCGCGCTCGCGGTCGCGCTCAGCCTGCTCATCACGCGCAAGCTGATCCGGCCGTTGATGGAGCTCCGGGACGAGCTGAAGAAGGTGCGGGCGCGCAAATTCGGCGAGGTCGGACTCGTGCGGGCCGGCGGCGAGATCGGCGCGGTGGCGCGGACCGTCCACGAGCTCGCCGGCGAGCTGGAGCGGCATAACCGGGCGCAGAAGCAATTCTTCCAGAACGCCTCCCACGAGCTGAAGACGCCGCTCATGTCCATCGCCGGCTACGCGGAGGGAATCCGCGACGGGGTGTTCGAAGGGGAGAGCTCGCGCAAGGGGCTGGACGTCATCCTCGGCGAGAGCGGGCGGCTGACGAAGCTCGTGACGGAGATGACGCTGCTCGCCAAGCTCGACAGCGAAGAGGATATTTTCCATGCGGCGCCCGTCAGCGCCGTGGAGATCGTCACGGAAACGATCGAGCGCATCAATCCGCTCCTAGCGGCAAGGGGGCTGGAGCTGCGAACGGCGTACAAAGGCGGCGCGGAGGAGCGGCGTCCGATGGTCAGCGCCGACCGCGACAAGCTGCTGCAGGCGCTCCTCAACATCGTCTCCAACGCGGCCCGCTACGCGAAGCGCGTCATCGTCATCGAAGTCGGCGCGGAGGACGGGCACGTGTCGCTCGCGGTCGCCGACGACGGCGGGGGCTTCCCGGATAGCCTGCTGCCGCATCTGTTCCACCGGTTCGTCAAAGGCAAGGACGGCGAGACGGGGCTCGGCCTCGCGATCTCGCGCGCGATCGTCGAGCGCTGCGGCGGGCGGATCGCGGCGCGCAACGGCGCGGAGGGCGGCGCGGTCATCTCGCTGCGCTTCCCTCAGGCGACGTAGGGCGGCCGCGCGGATTCGGGCAGAGCGGGCGCGGAGCGGGAGGGGCTCCTGCGCACGCGGGTCAAGGAGGTTTGGCGCAGCAGGGAGAGCATCTGCCTTGCAAGCAGAGGGGCGGGGGGCCGAGCGGCGCGATCGCCCCCCCGCGCGAGGCCGGCGCGCAAGCCTTGCTTGCCGAGAGGCGAGTCGCCGCATGGCCGCAAACCGAAAAGAGGAGCGCTTCCGCGCGTCATGACGACGCGGGAGCGCTCCTTTTTCGTTGCTGCGGATTCGGTTCAGGCTTACTTCGAAGCGGGCTTTTTCGGAATCGTGAGGGACATGCCCGCCTTCAAGCCTTCGTTCTCGTCCAGGTCGTTCTGCTTCGCCAGGAAGCTTGCGTAGCTGCCGGTTTTGTAGAACTGCATGGAAATCCGGTAGAAGGTATCGCCGGGACGGACCAGATAGGTCGCCGGCAGATTGACCTTCGAATAATCCTCGGCGTCCGGCTTCCCGGCATTCGACCCGGCGCCGGCCGGCAGCGCGGGGATCTTGATCGTGTCGCCGGGCTGCATATCGTTCACGAACACGATGCCGTTGCGCTCCGCCAGGAACGCGACGTATTGCTTGGAATGATAAAATTTCATGGAGATCGTCGACAGCGTGTCGCCCTTCTTCACGACGTACGAGGTCGGCAGCTTCGTGCCCGAGCCGCCGGACGAGGCGGTCTTCGTGCCGCCGTCCGCCGCCGTGTCCTTCGGCGGGGTTGCGGGAGCTTGGCCGCCGCCCGCGCCCGAAGCGGCGCCGTCGCCGCCGGGCTTGTCCGATGCCGGCGGCGCGTTCGTCGCGCCCGTCGCCGTGCCGCCGGCGCCATCCGCCCCGTTATTGCCTGCGCCGGCCGAGCCTGCGCTGCCGTCCGCGGTCGCGCCGTCGCTGCCGGAGGCGCCGCCTCCCGCGTTCGTGGCGCCTCCTATGTCCGTCGCGCCGTCGGTTCCCGCGCCGCTTGCCGCGTCGGCGCCGTCGGAAGACGCCGGCGCGTCCGGGTCGGCGCCGGCGTTCGAACCGCCGTCGCCGCCGGCGTTCTGCTGCGCGTCCGCGCCGTTCGCGGCCGTTTGTTCGTTTGCGGCCTTGCCGCCGGCCTCCAGCGTCTTGTCCGAGCCTCTATGCGATGAATAAATGCTGTATAAAACGACGCAAACCACGATCAGAAAAGCCCCGGTCGCGAGCAGCGCGCCGCTGGACACGGCCTTCTTTTCCCGCGCGCGCGAGGTCCGGGAGCGTCTGCCGCTTTCTGTCGAATGATTGTTCTGCATGGTATCCTCCCCTTGCAAGGCTTGTTTTGGCGTCCATGCTTTATATTACTATAATTTGCTAACCCGCGAAGCCGCGCCCGGAAAATCAGTCCGTTCGCCCTATTCGCCGTGCGCGCGCCCGGAAGCGGGAGCACGGGCGCGGCGAAAGCCGGCAGGAGCCTGCCGGCTTTCGGACTAGGCAGCGATGCATGGGTCATGTCGAATGCCGTCGCGCGGCGGGGCAGTCGGGCCAGGCTGCAGCGGCGCGGGTGCGGCTTTAAGCCGGGGCGTCGCGCCTCAGCCCGCGACCGTTTTGAAATACCGGTACACCTTCTCCAGCTTCCTGGCCTGCGCGCCGCCCGGCGTCTCCATCCGGCCGAACTCGAAAAACTTCGCCTTCCGGATGCCGACGAACCGGAACAGCGCCTTGCGCATCAGCACCTTGTGCGCGTTGTTCAGCCAGAAGAGCGGGTAGAGCGGCGGTCCCTTCATCGTCGAGACGCAGACGATGGATTTGTTCCGCAGGAGCCCTTCCGGCAGCAGGCCGCCCTTATCCCGGTAGGCGAAGCCGGACGCGAACATCCGGTCGATGTAGCCGAGGAGCATCGCCGGCGGGCGGCCCCACCAGATCGGATAGACGAAGACGATTTTGTCGGCCCAAAGGAGCTGCTCCCGGTGCGCCGCGAGCTCGGGATCGAGATGCATGTCCCGCCTGCGCTTCTCGCGGTTGAACACGAGCACGGGGTCGAAGCCGGATGCGTACAGGTCGAGCACTTGGACGTCCTTGACGGCCGCGTTTTCACCGCTGCCCCGGATCACCTGCTGCAGGAAGGCATGGCTCAGGCTTTCGTGCGTGGGATGGGCGAAGACGACGAGCATGTTCATAACGGCACCTCTTTTGTTATCATTTGATAATTAAACAATAGCACCGTCGCCATATTGTTGTCAAATGATAATTGTTATTTGATAATAAATTTGCTATGGTAGCGGGAAGAGGTGGTCCGCATGGACAAGAGAGCGCTGTTCGGCCAAGCGGTGGCTTTCATCACGGCCGTGCATCAGACGACGTTCGAGATGACGAAGGACTTTTCGCTCGGGGACGTGACGCCCGTTCAGTACGGGATCTTGGAATATATCGCGGTGTCGCAGCCGGTGACGCTCAGCGACATCAGCGACTGCAAGCACCTGTCGATGCCGAACGCGAGCCGCGAGCTCAAGAAGCTGACCGACAAAGGGCTGTGCGAGAAGCTCGGCGCCCCGGAGGACGGGCGGAAGCAGCATATCCGGCTGTCGCGCGAAGGGCAGGCGTTCATGGACGCGGCGTTCGCGCACATGGAAGCGCGGTTCAACCGGCAGCTCGCCGGCGCGTCGGACGAACGGCTGGCGCGGCTGTCGGAAGCGATGGCCGTGCTGCAAGAGACGTTGTTTCGCGAGGAGCGGTGAACGGGCGGGCGCAGATGGTGCGGTTCGGCCGCATCGAACGGGATGGACGATTGCCATGAAAAGCCGGGAATAGCCGAAAAAAGCCGAAAAAAGCCGAGAAGGGCTCGCCGTGAGCGGGCCGCTCGGCTTTTTTGCGTTTGGCGTGGCGCGCCCGGGAAAGGTTGGCTACAATGGAGATAAAACGGCCCATCGGCCCAAGGAGGAGTTCGCATGAACTCGAATTCGCAAGGAGTTAACCGGCCCGGCACGGCCGCGATCGCCCCATGGTTGGCGGTTCCGGACGGCGCGGCGGCGCTGGCGTTCTACACGGCCGCGTTCGGCGCGGACGAGCTGTACCGGCTGGAGGAAGAGGCGGGGAAACCCGTCATCGCCGAGCTCTCCGTCGGGGGAGCGGGCTTCTGGATTCAAGAGGACCCGGCGGCCAGCCCGGCGCAAGGGGACAGGGGCTCGGTCCGCATGATTTTGACCGTGGCCGACCCCGATGCCGTCTTCGGTCGGGCGCTGGCCGCGGGGGCGGCCGAAATCGTGCCCATCGGCGAGGGTCACGGCTGGCGCATCGGACGGCTCGCGGATCCGTTCGGCTACCATTGGGAAATCGGGCGTCGGCTCGGCTGAGTTGACCGGAAGCCGCCGGGGTAGGCGGAACTAGGGCTGCCGTCAGGCCGCGGCAAGCCCTAGTCCGAATAACGCCTTGCGACAGTTCACCATCCGTCATCCCTCTGCCCGAGGCACGGAGGCATAACCAAGCAAGGCAGCCCCCGCAGGGACTGCCTTATTCGCGCATGAAACAAAGCAGGTTATCGTCGCCCTCGAGGTGCTTGACGATCGCTTCCCGGATCGCGCCCGGGTCCTTCGTCCGGAACGCGTCCAGCAGCGCCCGGTGGTCCGTCTCCATATGGGCGAGATCGTAGAACGGCAGGTTCTTCGTGAAGTGGAGGCGGATCTGGTTCACGATGCTCTGCCACGTCAGCATGACGGTGCGTTCCGTCGCGAGCTCCAGAATCGTCTGGTGAAACCGGATGTCGAGCTCGATCAGCCGGTTCTTCTCGCCGCTCGCGGCGGCGTCGCGCATCTCGTCCGCGATCGCCGCGAGCTTCGCGAAGAAGCCCTCGTCCATGCTGCCGAGGTAGCGTCCGACGACGAACCATTCGATCTGGAACCGGACCGGAATCAGCAAATGCCGCACCTCGTCGAGGTCCAAATCCGCCACGACGGTTTCCTTGTAAGGATGCGAGACGAGCAGCCCTTCGCGCTCGAGCTGGCGGATGGCCTCGCGTATCGGTCCCCGGCTGACGCCCATCTGAGACGCGATGTCCATTTCCTTGATACGCGCTCCCGGCGCCAAGTGGCCGTTCAAAATCGCTTCCCGCAGATCGGTCGTCACTTTCTCGCGCAGCGAGACGTTGGCTTGGGGCTTAAAGATGAAATCGGGCATAACGCCATCGCTCCTCTATCTATCGGATCCGGCCCGTGCCGGCTTCGTTATGACATGCATTATAAGGGAAGCCGGCGGAAAAAGCATCCCATTGTCGACGGCCGACAGTCAAATTAATATTGTTGACAATATACAAACCAGGAAACTACAATGAAGCCAAAATGAGAGCGCTCACGGGCGCGCGTTTTAGCTTTCGCGAAAGGCGCCGCGCGTACGCGAACCGCTTTCCACTTTCGCCGAAGGATGGGGGATATCCCGCATGAACATTACCGAAATCGAATCGATCTATTTGCGCTTGCCGGATTTGGACGCGGAGCGCTGCGACGGCACGCAGGACACGCTCATGATCCGCGTGCATACGGACGAGGGCATTACCGGGTACGGCGAAGTCGACTCGGTCCCGCTCGTGGCGAAGGCCGCGATCGACGCTCCGCCGTCGCATTCCATCGCCACGGGCTTGCGTTCGCTCCTGATCGGGGAAAATCCGCTCGAGATCGACCGCCTGTGGGACAAAATGTACCGCGGCACGATTTATTTCGGCCGGGGCGGTCCGGCGATGCACGCGATGAGCGGCATCGACATGGCGCTGTGGGACATCGCCGGCAAGAAGGCGGGGCGTCCGGTGTCGGAGCTGCTCGGCGGAACGTACCGCAAGACGCTGAAGGCGTACGCCAGCTCGCTCATGCCGGACACGATCGAGGAAGCCGTGCACTTGGCGGAGCAGTTCGTCTCCGAAGGCTACAAGGCGATGAAGTTCGGCTGGGGCCCGATCGGCCGCGACGCCGGGTTCGACGCCGAGCAGATCCGCGCGATCCGCGAAACCGCAGGCGACGGCATCGACGTCATGATCGACGGCGGGCTCGCCTGGGATCTGAAGGGCGCGCTGCGGATGGCCGAGGTCTACGAGAAATACGGCGTGTACTGGCTCGAGGAGCCGCTGCACCCGGAGGACCTCGCCGGCTACAAGGAGCTGTCGTCGCGGACGACGCTGCGCATCGCCGGGGGCGAGCAGGAGAGCGGCGTGACGGCGTTTCGCCGGCTCATCGAGGACGGCGGGCACGACATCGTGCAGCCGGACCTCGGCCGCTGCGGCGGCTTGACCGAAGGCAAGCGGATCGCCTACATGGCGAACGAGCGCCATAAGAAGGTCGTGCCGCATGCCTTCAAGACGGGCATCCTCGTGGCGGCGAGCACGCATTTCGCGGCGGCCATACCGAACGGCTTCATGATCGAGCACACGACGTCGGCATCGCCGCTCGCGCGGGATCTCGTCTCCGAGCCGATCGCGTTCAAGGACGGGTACGTGCACGTGCCGGACCGTCCGGGTCTCGGCATCACGGTGGACGAGGCCGTCATCGCCAAATACCGGGTAGGCTAGGAGGCGCCTCGCAAACGGGCGGAACGGCCGTCATATTCCGGTTCGCGGCAAACGGACCGCGATCCTCGTCGTTCGCGCGGAAGGTTAATTTCAAGCGAACGGCAATCCTTTGCGCTGAGCCGCGGAATTCAACGCATGCACTCTAAAAAAGCCGCCGTCTCCGCGCGGGGCGGAAGCGGCGGCCGGGCATGGGACGGCCGGGCATGGGACGGCCGGGCACGGGACGGCCGGGCTCAGGTCGAATACCCGTGCCGGAGCATGTCCTCGCGCATCATGCGCTTTTGTTTGAAAATCGCTTCTTTCGCTTCCTGGTACTTTCCTTCGCGGAGCTTCTCGTAGATGGCCTCGTACAGCCTGCGTCCCGTATAAGGCCGGTTGCCGCCCTCCATCAGGCGGTAGGTGACCACGAAGAACAGCAGCTTGTCCTTGTGAAGCCGGAAGATATCGGTCATGTACCGGTTCCGCACGGCTTCGAGCAGCGTGAACATGAACAGGAAGCCGTTCTCGTAATAATCGCGGTACCGTTTGTCTTCGCTGGCGGCGATCAGTTCGTCCAGGTGGCCGCGGGCTTTCGCGAGATCCAGCTCGTAGCCGAATTCGCCGATGGCGTCCAGGGCGTGCGAATACAGGGCGAACAGCAGGTCGAAAATATCGTACAGGTCCTTCACGTCGATGCCTTTGACGAGAATGCCCCGCTTGTAGAGCGTTTGCACGAAGCCTTCCTTCTCGAGCAGCGCCACGGCCGAACGTACCGGCGTCCTGCTCATGCCGAGCCTGGCGGCCAAATCGCTTTCCGTGAAGACGGCGCCTGGCAGCAGTTCTCCGTCGAGGAGCCGCTTGCGGATCGATCGATAGGCGACTTCGACGAGCGGTAGGTCGGTCATGGGATAGAGCTCCTTTGTCGGGATCGGCGCAATTGCGTATACCCTCTAGTATATAGCGCCGTCTTCAAGCGCCGCAACCGAAACGCCGCAACCGAACGCGCGGACGCCAAAGGCAGCGCCGCCCCATCCGGCGAACGGACGGCGAGCGGCGCGGCTTATTGGCGCGTGGGCGGGTTATGCGGTTTCCAGCAGCTTGTCCGTCAGCGTGCCTTTGCGCGGCTGGTGGCGAAGCGGACGGACCGTCCGGAGAATGATTTCGAAATCGTCCTGTTCGCCGGGTCCGTCATGGGGGCGATGATGGCCGTGCAGCAGTACTGCGCGGACCACCCGGAAGCCGATTTCATCGACGTCGTCGACCGGGCGATGGCGCGGTACGAAGCGGGCCAGCCGCTGGGGACGCTCGGCCGTGAGGAAGGCGGGACCGGAGCGGGCGCGGCGGACTCCGTTCGGCGATAAGCCGGATCAAGCCGTTTTGACCGGCGCATACTATAGACGATCGTGTTTCGGCCTTCGGCCGGAGAGCGGTCGTCTTTTTCGTCGCCATTTCTCGTTTCATGCACCGTTCGTTTCGGAATATATGATATAGACGAAATATACTTATTTTGTTTACATAGATTCATGCGCGTGATATAGTAAGGGGGCTGCCGGACCTGTACCGCGACCCTTCGGCTTCCCGGGACGCCGGGCGGAAGGGGAGGCATGTCCGCAGCTCCGGGGCGGATAGCCCGGCGATAGCGCCGCGAACGACATCGATCCCTGGCCCAAGCTCATGCGGAACGCCGCCGCTTAGGCAGGACGTTCACTTACAAGGAGGTTATCTTCATGACGAATAGCTCCGCCTATACCCCTACCCCGCAAGCCCCGATCCATTCGGGCTTCGGACCGGCCTCGACCGCGCCGGAGGTCGTCGGCGGCCTCGATTTAAGCGGCAAAGTCGCCATCGTAACGGGCGGCCACTCCGGCCTCGGCCTGGAAACGACGCGGGCGCTGGCGAAGGCCGGCGCGACCGTGATCGTGGCCGCGCGTTCCCCGGAACAGGCGGCAACGGCGCTGGCCGGCATCCCCAATACGGAAGCGGACACGCTGGACTTGATGGATCCGGTATCCATCGACGCGTTCGCGGAGCGCTTCCTGTCCTCCGGCCGGCCGCTCCACATCCTGATCGCCAACGCCGGCATCATGGCGCCTCCGCTCGCGCGCGACGAGCGCGGCTATGAATCGCAGTTCGCGACCAACCATCTCGGGCACTTCCAGCTGACGCTGCGCCTGTGGCCGGCGCTGAAGCGAGCGGGGGGCGCGCGCGTCGTGTCGCTATCGTCCGCGGGCATCCGCTTCGGCGGCGTCGACTTCGAGGATCCGAACTTCGAGCGGCGGGACTACGACAAGTGGAAGGCGTACGGCCAGTCGAAATCGGCCAACGCCCTGTTCGCCGTCGAGCTCGACAAGCGGGGATTCGCCGACGGCATTCGCGCGTTCTCCGTGCATCCGGGCAGGATCGCGACGGAGCTGGCGCGCTTCTTGTCCGAGCAGGAGCGCGCGATCGGCGGCGACTACAAGACGACGGAGCAAGGCGCGGCCACGAGCGTATGGTGCGCGGTCAGCCCGCAATTGGACGGCAAAGGCGGCGTCTACTGCCTGGATTGCGATATCGCCGAGCCGATCGGCGAGTTTACCTTGAACGGCGTCGGCCAAATGCTGCAGGGCGTGCTGCCTTGGGCGGTCGACCCCGCTATGGCGGAGCGGTTATGGACCTTGAGCGAGGACATGACCGGCGTGAAGCTGCCGGGCTGATTCTTGCCTTGGCCCATCGGCGCCGACCCTCCCAAAACGGCAATAAGCGGCGGCCGCGATCCGGAACTTTCCGGGTCGCGGCCGCCTGTTTTTCGTGGTTCGGTTTCCGTCTCCCCGGCTTCGAAAAACTTCATGCAAAATGCCAATCTTGATGACACTGCGCAAACAGTTGGGCCTTAGTATTGAGTGATGGCTTCGGGCGAAGCCGGGAAGGTGGTGCAGGGTGGGGGCGATCCGAAGGTTGGCGTCGCCGGCGCTGAAGGTTGCGCTGGTCGCGCTCGTTGTCTTCTTCGTCGTGCGGAACGTTCCGCTGAAGCTGTCCGATATGGAATCGTTCCTCGCGCATGCCAACGTGCAATTCTACGCGTCCATGCTGGTGTTCTCGTTCTTCCTCATGCTGCAGGCCGGCATTTGGGTGCTGATCGTCAACGCGGCGGGAGCGGAAGCGGTCCGCAGGAAAGCCGGCGTCAAGCTGGGGCTGCTGCAAGGATTGCGGATTTTCATCGACTCGCAGTTTGCCAAGTACCTGCCCGGCGGCTTTTGGAATTACGCGGGCCGGGTCGTGCTCGCTTCCCGGGCCGGCGTCCCGCTGGATGCCCAGCTGTCTTCCATCGTGTACGAAAATGTCCTGCTCGTGTCAGCGGCGCTCTGCTACGCGTTGATTTTGCTGGTCAGTTTGAATATTGCTCCGGTGTTGTGCATCGTTGCCGTTCTCGCGGCGTTCGCGCTGGCATACGTCTATTACGACAAGAGCTTGGCCTTGGTCCGCCGGCTGTTCGCGGTCGCCTCCCGCTGGCGGCTGCTGCGGCGCGCGGCCGCGAAATTCTCGGCCATCGCCGGAACGAACGCCTCCGATGCCTTGCCCGAAGGGGAGGCGGGAACGGGAGCGGTCCTGTCGCGCAACCGGTTTTTCGGGTATTTGATGTGTTTTCTCGGCAGCCACTTCATCATGGGCATCGCGTTCTGGATGCTGACGAACAGCTTCGGACGCGGCAGCATCGGGATCGCGTACGCCGCCGGCACGTTCGCCACCGCGTGGCTGCTCGGCCTGTTCAGTCCGCTTCCGGGCGGGCTCGGGGTCCGGGAAGGGTTTCTGGTTTATTTTCTGTCGCTCCGGCTGGGCGCCGAGACGGCGCTTTATATTTCGGTCATCGCGCGGTTGTGGAACATGATGGCGGAAGCGATGTTTTGGGCCGTCGTGCGGGCGGCCGGCTATTTGACGAGAAGGGTGAGGTCCTATGACGAAGCGTAGAAAAATCGTTCTCGTAACAGGCGTGTTCCCGCCGGGTATCGGCGGCATGCAGAATTACTACTACAACCTGGCGCTGCACAGCAAGCATGACATGACCGTGGTCGCGCCGGAATATCCGGAGAGCGATGCCTTCGACAACGGACTGCCGTTTCGGATTTCGCGGGGGGCGTTCATGCGCAACGAAGGCGTGGACGTCACGAGCTGGGGCCGCCTGCTGCGCCAGGTCCGCCGGACGATGAAGAGCGAGGAACCGGACGTGACGATCTACGGCTACGTGCTGATCGGCTTCATCGGCCTGCTGCTTCGGACCCTCGGCGGCCGGCGCTACGTCATTTCGACGCACGGGATGGATATGCTCATGTTCCGGCGGTTCGTCGGGCTGAACGCCGTCGTGAAGCTGATCTTGCGCAAGGCCGACGGCGTGCTGACGAACAGCCTGTTCACGAAGAAGCTGGTGGAGGAGTACGGCGTCGACCCGCGCCGGATCGGTCTCGTCAATCCCGGCGTCGAGCGCATCTACGAAAAGCAGGAGCCGGACGCGGAGCTGATCCGCCGGCACGGGCTGGAAGGGAAGCACGTCATCCTGTCGGTCGGCCGGCTGGTCACGCGCAAGGGCCATGATCGCGTCATCGAAGCGATGCCCGCGATCCTGCGGGAGATTCCGAACGCCGTCTACGTCATTGTCGGGGACGGGCCGGACCGGGAGCGCCTCGGGCAGCTGGCCCGGGCGAAGGGCGTGGCGGACGCGGTGATCTTCGTCGGCAGCGTCAGCGGCAGCGAACAGGTGAACGACTATTACAATCTGTCGCACCAATTCATCATGGTCAGCCGGGAGCTGGAACGCGGCGACGCGGAAGGCTTCGGCATCGTCTACCTGGAAGCCGCGTCCGCGGGCGTGCCGGTCATCGCCGGCCGCTCCGGCGGCGCGTCGGAGGCGGTGCTTGACGGGGAGACGGGCCTGCTCGTCGATCCGGCGTCCGTGGCCGACATCGCGGCCGGCATCGTCCGGCTCGCGCGCGACGCGGCGCTGCGGGAGCGGCTCGTGCGCGCCGGCTACAAGCGCGCCAAGACGGAGTTCCAGCACGAGGTGCTTGCGGAGGGCTTCGACCGCTATATCGGCCGCATCTGCTCGCTGCCGGCTCCGGGCATGGCGCGCCGCCGGCTCGCGCGGGAATCCGCGCGCGAGAACGCACGGTAGCGCGGTCGGGGCCGCGGGGTTTGGCCGCGCGGCTGATCGCGCGGCGGCAGAGCTTGCGCGCCGCCGGCTGCGGCTTGCGCGGGGCCGTGGCGTTGCCGGCGGGCCGCGTATGGGGCGCCGGGGGAGCGGGGGCGGCCGGACGCGGCGGAGAAGCGCCGGGCTGGGCTGGCCGGGCAAGGTAGCGGCGCCGTGGCTTGGCGGGCCCGGCGAGATAATGGCGCGTGCCCGGTTGGCTGTCGGCACCGCGGCCACTTGCCTTATGGTAAGTGGCCGAGCGGACATTAGATCCGCTATATGTGACAATCGGCGGCTGTGGCGGACTTTCGCGGACACAGGATCCGCTATTGGCGATAAACGTGGGCGATTAGGGGTCGGCGGAGCGGTATAAGCGCGCCTGCGTCCGCCAAGCGTCGGAAAAGCGCCGAATCGGCGAAATAACGGCGCGTGTGTCCGCTGATCCATAAAAAGGAGCTGTCCCGGAAGTCGTCGACTTCGCGGAGACAGCTCCTTTTTTGTCCGGGACGCGGTTCTGCCGGGGGCATCCCCGTGGCCCGTATAGAATTAGCGCCGCACGCGGTGAAGCGCCCAGACGACGAAGCCGAACAGCACGGAGCCGCCCCCGGCCAGGCAGACGCCCCGCCAGCCGCCGTGATTCCACGCGAAGCTGCCAAGGGACGAGCCGATGGCGCCGCCGAGAAACGTCGTGACCATTTGCACCGTGTTGATCCGGCTTCGCGCCGCCGGCTCGAGGGCGTAGATGCGCGCCATGTTGGCCACCTGGGTGCCTTGGACGCCCAGATCCATCAGCAAGACGCCCGCGATGAGCGCCCACAGCCAACCGCCCCAAGCGCCGAACAGCAGGAAGGACAGGACGTTCAGCGCAAGCAGAACGCCGATGATCCGTTCCGTGCGGAAACGGTCCGCCATGCGGCCGACGATCGGCGCGCCGAGCGCCCCGGCCGCGCCGACGAGGCCGAACAGGCCGGCGATCCGGCTGCCGTAGCCGTACGGCGGTCCTTCGATGTAGAAGGCCAGCGCCGTCCAGAAGACGCTGAACGCGGCGAAGTTGGCGGCGCCGATCAGCGCCGACTCGCGCAGCGTGGCGTACCGTTTCACGAGGCTGCCCATGGACGCCAGCAGCCGGCCGTAGCGGAGCTCGGCCGAGGGCCGGTTCGTCGGCAGTTTGACGCGCAGCAGCACGAGCAGCGCGAGCATGGCCGCGGCCGCGACCGCGTACATCACGCGCCAGCCCCATGTGCCGCCGATCAGGCCGGACACCGTTCGCGTCAGCAGAATGCCGAGCAGCAGGCCGCTCATGACGGTGCCGACGGCCTTGCCCGATTCCCCGGGCGCGGCGAGCGTCGCCGCCAGCGGGACGAGAATTTGCGGCACGACGGTCGTGACGCCGACCGCGAGGCTGGCGATATAGATCCACGGGAGATTTTGCGCGGTGGCGACGCCGATTAACGACAGGCAGACGAGGGCGAGCAGAACCGTGATCAGCCCTTTGCGCTCCTTGATGTCGCCGAGCGGCACGAACAGGAACATCCCGAGCGCGTAGCCGATTTGCGTGCAGGTGGAGATCAAGCCGACGGAATCGGGACCGACGCCGAAGCTGCGTCCGATATCCGCGAGCAGCGGCTGGTTGTAGTACAGGTTGGCGACGGTCATGCCGGCGGACAGCGCCATGAGCAGCAGCAGCCCGCGGGAAAGCGCGGTGGTGCCGCCAGCGGCGGCCGTCGACGGTAAAGCGTGTTCGGACATAAGAGCGAGTTCCTTCTTTCTGCTTGGCCGCGGCCGCGGGAGGCGGCAGGAGGAGGGCCGGTCCTTTCCGGCGGCCGGGCGCGAATGGCCTACAAAGCCATCATACCAGATCGGCGCGCGCGGGTAACCCGGTTCGGCCGGTAATCATCGAACCCGTGCCGGTTCGTCCCGGGCGTCTCGAACCCGTGCCGGTTCCGTCAACGGGACCCGAGGCAGCCTGAATCGGTCAACCGCCTTGCTCTTGCCCCAGCCGACCCAGCTCCTCCTCCAACTCCCGCTGCAGTTCTTCCGCGATCGGAAGCAGCGGCAGCCGCAGCGCGCCGGAATCGAACAGTCCCTGCCGGGCCAGCAGCCACTTCAGCGGCGCGGGATTGGCGTCCGCGAACAGCAGGCGGACGAGGGGCGCGAGCGCTTCGAAGGCGCGCTCGGCGCCGGACGCGTCGCCTTCCCGGAACCGCCGGTATACGCGGGCGAACGCATCGGTCCGGACGTTGGCCGAGGCCAGGATGCCGCCCGAGGCGCCATGGCGCAGCATGGCGGGGAAGAGCGCGTCCTCGCCGCATAGGATCGGCCTCCGGACGCCGCGCCGAATCATGGCCTCGAGCAGCTCCATGCCGCCGGAGCTGTCCTTCATGCCGACGACGCCGTCCAGCGCCAGGATCTCCGCGGCCGTCTCTTCGCCGAGCCGGACGCCCGTGCGCGAGGGAATTTCGTAGACGACGATCGGCAGGCCCGCCTCCGCCGCGCGGCGGAAATGCGCGACGATGCCCGCCTGCGGCGGCCGGCTGTAATACGGCACGACGACAAGCGCCGCGTCCGCCCCGAGCTCGCCCGCCCGAGCCGTCCGCTCCAGCGTGGAACGGGTATCGTTCGTGCCGGTCCCCACGATAACGGGCAGTGTTTTGCCATGTCTGGTCATGGCCGCTCTCGTCCGTCGCAACAGCGACTCGACTTCGCCCCACGCGACCGTCGGCGACTCGCCCGTCGTGCCGTTGACGACGAGTCCCTGAATGTCCCGCGCGAGCAGCGCGCCGAGATAACGGTCGTACGATGCCTCGTCCAACGCGCCGTCCGCCGCGAACGGCGTCACGACCGGGACGAAAATGCCATGCAATTGCTGTTCGGTCAACATGCCCGCACCTCCGAAAAATTCATGGGGATACCCGTAATGTAGCATAGGAATTCGAATCGGAGTTATCTATAATAAATGATCATGAGCATCAATATTATTGATGATAAAGGGGCGGCACGCATTATGGATTTGATTTATCTGCAAACCTTTCGCGAAGTCGCGCTGCGGCAGAGCTTCACGCGGGCGGCGGAGGAGCTCGGCTACGCGCAGTCCAGCGTGACGACGCAAATCCAGAAGCTCGAGAAAAGCTACGGCGCGGAGCTGTTCGAGCGGTTCGGGCGGGGCTTGCGGCTCACGCAGGCGGGCGAGGAGCTGCTGAAAATCGCCGCGCAAATGCTGGAGCTGCACCAGCAGGCGAAGGAGAGGCTGACCCTGCAGGCCGGAGGCACGTTGGCGATCGGGACGATCGACTCGGTCGCGTCGTATTATTTGCCGCCCCATATCCAGCGGCTGCGCCGGACGTATCCCGAGCTGGCGATCCGGCTGCAGGCGGACCGCGAGGACGCGATTCTGCACAAGGTCCGGGAAGGCGAGCTGGACGCGGGGTTCATCCTGGACAGCGGAGCGGCCGACCCCGCGCTGCGATGGACGGCGATCCGCGAGGAGCCCCTCGTGCTCGTCGCGCATCCGCTCCACCCGCTGACGAAGACGGAAGCGGTCGGGCTGGCGCAGCTCGCCGGCACGGAATGGTTCATGAGCGAAGACACGTGCAATTACCGCATCATGCTGGAGAAGGTGCTCCGGGCAAACGGCATTCCGTACCGGGTCGGCCTCGAGCTCGGCAATCCGGAGGCGATCAAACGGTGCGTCATGGCCGGCGACGGCATCGCGCTGCTGCCGCGCATGGCGGCGGAGGAGGAGCTTCGCCGGGGCGAGCTCGCCGCGCTGCCGTTCGCCCATCCCGAGCTGCGGCTGGAGCTGCGGCTCGCGATGCATCCGAAGAAATGGATTTCCCGGGCGCTGGCGGATTTTATCGCCGGTCTGTCCGGCGCGGCGCCCGGCTCGGCCGAGGCGGGCGAGACGGGCGCGGGCTGACCTGCGCCCGACGGCGCGATGTCCGCGGGCGCCCGCCCGCGTCCGCGATTCCGCGCCCAAGTCGGGCGGTCCCGCCCGCGTCCGCGATTTCGCGGCGGCGGCGCCCGTCCCGCGCGCGGCGGCTCCGCCCATGTCCGCGCCTCCGGCGGCTCGCGCGCAAGTCAGCCCGCCCCCGGCGCTCCGCCCAGGCCGCCCGGGCCTTCGGCGCCTCGCGTACGCGGGCGCCCGCCCAAGCCAAGCCGCCCCGCGGCAAGGCGCCCGCGCATCCCCGCCCGCGGCCGCAAGCCGCCCCCGAACCGCGTGCGGGCTAGGCTTTTCCCCAAGTCCCGCCCCGAATCACCGCCCGCGCAGCCGCAATCTCCCGCTTGTTGAATGCCCGTCCCATGCATTAAGATAACGAACAACGACATGCGCCCGCGTACGGCGCGCCCCGGGAGGCTGACGAATCCCATGCTCAAACGGCTGTACCTCCGGCTGACGCCGGAGACGTTCAAGAACCGGATCCTGTTCGCGTTCCTGCTGTTTCTGCTGCTGCCGATCGCGCTGCTCGTCGTGTACAACTTCAAGGGCACCGAGGCCGTGCTGCAGGACAACGCCGCGAAGAAGAACGCCGAGCAGCTCGAGGGCTTCAAAAGCGGCTTCGTCGACCTCATGTCGCTCGTCATGAAGACGGGGCTGCTGCTGGAGCAGGACGCGACGCTTCGCGGCGCGATGGAGGACCCGGACCAATACGACGCTATCGCGCGCAAGAGGCTCGTGGAGAATAAGTTCGCGGGCATCGAGAATACGTTTTTCATGACGGGCGCGACGGTGTACTATACGCTCATCGACCTGCACGGCCACGCCTACACGTCGTTCATGCCGAAGAGCGCGCTGAATTATAACGAGCTGAGCGGCGAGGCGTGGGTGAAGCAGCTGAAGGAGAAGGGCGGCGACCGGTACATCTGGAACCCGCGCGACGAGAACGTCGTCATCCGCGAAAGCACGGCCAGCACCCGGATGCTGAGCTTGTACGAGCTGCTTCGGGACGATGCGTTGAAACCGTTTGCATACGGGCGGCTCAGCATCGATTACGAGGAATGGTTTTACCGGACGGCGCAGGACGGCGGGCAGGAAGGCGCGTATTTCCTCGTGAACGATTCCGGCGGCACGCTGCTCGCGTCCGATGAGCGGGAGCGGGTGTCCGGGACGGTGGCCGAAGCGATCGAACGCGCGTCCTCCCTGGGCGGGGACGAGTCCGCTCCGGCTACGTCGATCGTCGACGAGAAGGAGCAGGCGCTGTACACGTACAGCCGGATCCGGGAGCTGAACGGGTATTTCGTGAAGAAGGTGCCCCTGTCGCTGCTCTTTAAAGAAATCGACAAGCAGAAGCAGCGCTTCTTCGTCGGCTTCGCCGGCATCCTGCTCCTGTTCGTGCTGCTGACTTATTTCCTCTCCTCCACGATCACCGGGCCGCTGAAGCTGTTCCAGAAGAAAATGGACTCGTCCGTCAAGGCGAACCTGAAGGTCAAGCTGCCGGAGCACGGACGGGGCGAGATTCTCGCGCTCACCCGCAGCTTCAACGCGATGATCGACGACATCAACGGCCTGCTCGTGCGCCTCAAGCTGGAGGAGCAACAGAAGCAGTACGTGCGGTTCCAGGTGCTGCTGTCGCAGATGAACCCGCATTTTCTGCTCAATACGCTGAACACGATCAAGAGCATCGCGCTCGATAAGGACGAGGACGACATCTACGATATTTGCGTGGCGCTGGGCACGATTCTGGAAACGACGCTGAACACCGAGGTCGACCTCATCCGGCTGAAGGACGAACTGGTGCTGATCGACGCCTATATGGACATCCAGCGCCGGCGGTTCGGGCACGGGATCGAGATGCGGTACGACGTCGCCGGCGAGCTGGGGTACGCGCTCCTACCGAAATTCTCCCTGCAGCCGCTCGTGGAGAACGCCCTGCTGCACGGGTTCGGGCAGTCGGTGAAGGAAGGCCGGATCGTCATCAAGGCGACCGCGCGGGAGCCGCATCTGTACCTGGAAGTCGTCGACGACGGCATGGGGCTCGAGAGCGCGGCGGAGCGGAAAACGGCGCGCAAGCGCAAGAGCATCGGGCTGCAGAACATCCGGGAGAGCCTGGAGCTGCTGTTCAAGTACCAGAGCACGGGGCTGACGATCGATTCGACGGACGCCGGCACGCGGGTGGTCATGCACATGCCCCTGCTGTTGTCGACGCCGTACGCGAAGGGGGAAGACCGATGACAACGACGGGAACGGGGGCGGGCGCGGGCCGCTGGCGAACGCTGATCGTCGAGGACGAGCAGCCCGCGCGGGCGAGCGTCCGCAAGCTGATGCAGAAGGCGAACGTGCCGTTCGACATCGTGGCCGAGGCCGGGAACGGGCGGGAAGGACTGGCGCTGATTCGCGAGCTGCGGCCGGACCTCGTCATCTCGGACATCGTGATGCCGGACATGGACGGCGTGCGGATGCTGCAGGCGGCGCGGGAGGAGGGCTTCGACTGCCGCTTCGTCATGCTGACGGCGATGAGCGAATTCGAATACGCGCGGCAGGCGGTCGAGCACGGGGCGTCCGGCTACCTGCTCAAGCTGTCGCTGGACCCGAAGGGCATCAAGGCGGCGCTGGACAAGGTCGCGGCGGAGCTCGAGCGGATGGCGAAGCTGCGCAAGGCGGACAAATGGTTTCCCGACGCCGACAAGGCCGGGCCGACGGACCACCCCGAGCTGAACCGGATTATCGGCTACATCGAGGAGCACTACGCCGAGGAGATCACGCTGAAGGGGCTGGCGGAGTATATCCGCATGGACGCGAGCTACGTCAGCGACCTGTTCAAGAAGAAGACGGGCACGACGCTGACCCACTATACCCAGAACCGGCGGGTGCGGGCGGCGAAGATGCTGCTGGCCGAGACGGACCGCACGGTGAGCGAGATCGGGCGGCAGGTCGGATTCGAGAACGACAATTATTTCATCAAGATTTTCAAGCGCTGGAGCGGCGCGACGCCGAGCGAATACCGCAAGGGGCTCGCGGAGGAGTCGCCGTAAACCGCTTCCAAAAAACAAAAATCCGTTCTATGAAGCCCCAAACGAAGTTCATCCCCCGGGGGCGCGGTCGGTGATACAGTTAGAGACGTAGAGCACGACATTCCTGCAAGGGGGAATTCGAATGGCAAAGAAAAAATGGCTCCTCGGCGCGGTCGGCGTCCTGATGCTCGGCGGCCTGCTCGCGGGCTGCGGCAGCGACAACGGCGGCAATAACAGCGGCGGCAACGGCGGCAACAACGCGGCATCCGGCGGCAACGCGGCCGGCGGCGACGGCGCCCAGACGAATAACGGCGGCGGCACGAACGCGGGCGGCGGCACGGGCGAGAAAATCAAGCTGACGATGTGGGGCGCCGTTCCCGAGGAGGCCGGGCCGCAGGCGGTCGTCGACGCCTGGAACCAGGCGAACCCGGACGTGCAGGTCGAATACGTCCGCTACGTCAACGACGACCCGGGCAACCTGAAGCTCGACACGGCGCTCATGACCGGCCAGGACGCCGACCTGTACATGAACTACACGCTGACCCGGCTGCAGAAGCGCGTCGACGCGGGCACGGCGGTCGATCTGTCCGGCTCCGGCTACGACATCGACGGCAAGATGGGCCCGGACGCGGCGCAGTGGAAGATCAACGACAAGTACTACGGCATCCCGACCAAGAAGAACATGGGCTTTATCTGGCTGAACAAAGACATGCTCGACGCCGCGGGCCTGCCGGTTCCGGCGCTCGACTGGACGTGGTCCGACCTGCGGGACTACGCGAAGAAGCTGACGAAGGACGGCGTCTACGGCCTGCTGCAGCACGACGCGATGTTCACGGCGACGATCGACGGCACGGTCGCGGGCCTCGGCCTGACGAAGCCGGACGGCTCCTCGAACTTCGACAACGACCTGTGGAAGCAGCAGTTCCAGATCCTGCACGACATGATGTTCGTGGACAAATCGACGCCGGAATACGGCGAGCAGCTGACGAGCAAGATGCCGGTCGACACGATGTTCCTGCAGGGGCAGGCGGCGATGCTGAGCGCGGGCGAGTTTATTTTCCGCAACGCGAACAACCTGAAGGATTACCCGCACGACTTCAAGATCGCGTTCGCCACGATTCCGAAGGTGACCGCCGACCAGAAGGACTACAAGTACGCCGGCGGCCTCGGCGACGTGCTGTCGGTCAACGCGAAGTCGAAGCACCGGGACGCGGCGCTCAAGTTCGCGGAATGGTACGCCGACGGCGGCATGCTGCCGATGGCGAGCGGCGGGCGCATCCCGTCCTCGAAGAGCGTGGACAACAAGCAGGCGATGGATCTGCTGCTGAAGGGCGTGGAGGACAAATACGACGCCGACTCCATGAACAAAGTCGTCTTCGGCACGTTCCCGTCGTTCCAGCTCGACGTGCCGCAGCAGGTCATCGACGCCCGCAAGGAGGAGTACGAGAAATATTTCCTGAATAAGCAGGATCTCGCGACGACGCTGGCCAACATGGCGAAGGAGCACGAGGAGCTCACCAAAAAATAACCGCATCGCCCCGACCGCCCCAAGAGAAGAAGGGACTCTCCGCTTCCTTCTTCTCTTTGCCGCAGGCGGAAGAGGCGATACGAAACCAAGAAAGGCGGCGATCCCGTGCGGCGGCGTAGCTGGATTCATAGGCAAGGCTGGGTCGGATACGCGTTCATCCTGCCGAACATGCTCGGCATTCTGCTCTTCTTCATCCTGCCGGCGCTGTTCTCGTTCGGCCTCATGTTCACCGACTATCAATTCTCGAACCCGCGCTGGTCGTTCACCGGCCTCGACAATGTGAAGCGGTTGTTCGGGGACGACAAATTCTACGAGGCGATCCGGCATACGGCGATCTTCCTGCTGTCCGTGCCGGCGTCGCTCCTGCTCGCGTTTCTCGTGGCGCTCGTGCTGAACCGCGGCGTCTACCTGAAGGGGCTGCTCCGGGGGATGTTCTTCCTGCCGTACATCTCGAGCGGCGTCGCGGTGGCGTTCGTCTGGATGCTGCTGTTCCAGCCGTCCCACGGCCCGATCAACGAAGCGCTGCGCTGGCTCGGCGTCGTCTCGCCCCCGGGCTGGTTCGCCGATTCCGACACGGCGATGTACGCCATCGACGTCGTGCAGATCTGGTTCATGCTCGGCTACAACATGATCATCTACCTGGCGGCGCTGCAGGAGGTGTCGACGGAGCAATTGGAGGCCGCGCGCATCGACGGCGCGGGCAGCCGCACGATCACGTGGCGCATCCTCTGGCCGCTCGTCAGCCCGACGACGTTCCTGCTGCTCGTGACCGGCCTCATCATGACGATGAAGACGTTCTCGCTCATCCAGGCGATCACGCAGGGCGGACCGAGCGGGAGCACGACGATCCTGTCGCTGTTCGTCTACAAGACGGCGTTCAGCTATTACGAGATGGGCTACGCTTCGACGATCTCGTGGTTCCTGTTCGCCTGCATCCTCGTCATCACCTTGATTCAGTGGATCGGCCAGAAACGCTGGGTTCACTACTAGAAAGGAGCGCTTCCCATGAACGAAGGCACGTTGAAGTCCAAGCTGCCCGTCACGGCCGTCATGCTGATCGCCGGCGTCTTCATGATCGTTCCTTTCCTGTGGATGATCAGCACGTCGTTCCAGACGCCGACCGAGGTGTTCAAGACCTGGCTGCCGGCCAAGCTCGACTGGAGCAGCCACAAGCGGATCTGGACGGGCAGCTACAACTTCCTGCCGTATTACCTGAATTCGATCAAAATCGCGGTCATCGCCACGGCCGGCGCCGCGTTCCTCTCGGCGCTCGCGGCGTACGGCTTCGCCCGGACGGAATTCCGGGGCCGAGGCGCGATGTTTCTGCTGTACCTGTCGATGATGATGATTCCGCCGCAGGTCATTTTCGTCCCGAAGTTCATCCTGTTCAACTGGATGCACATCTACAACACGCATTGGGCGCTCATCCTGCCCGGCATGTTCTCGATCTTCGGCGTTTTCATGCTGCGGCAGTTCTTCATGGGCATTCCGAGGGAAATCACGGAGTCCGCGTTCCTGGACGGGGCGGGGCATTTCACGATCTTCCTCCGCCTCGTGCTGCCGCTGGCCAAGCCCGCGCTCGCGACGTTCGCGATCATCGACTTCTCCTGGCAGTGGAACGACTACGAGAACGCGCTCGTCTTCCTGCAGAGCCCGAAGCTGTACACGATTCCGCTAGGCCTGCAAAATTTCATTCTCGAGAATAACGTGGACTACAACGGCATGATGGCGGCGTCGTCCGCGGCGATCATTCCGATGATCGTCATTTTCCTCGCCGGCCAGAAATACATCATCCAGGGCATATCCAGCTCGGCCGTCAAAGGCTGATAACGGCCGGCGGAACCGGTGCGGGCGGAAATGGCGGAGATGCGGTTTACTCGCGGCAATGGAAGGGAACGGCAAAAAAGCAGTCGCTTCGGCGACTGCTTTTTTGCGCGGGCGCGCGGCTGCGAGCGGGGACAGGCCCGCGGGCTGCGGCCGTCGTCGGCGGGCGCCCGGGCGGTACCGGCCGCCCGAGAGCGCGCCGCGGAGCAGAGGACGAGCCGCGGCTGCCGCCGGCGGGCACCCGAGCACAGCCCGGCGCGAGCCGCCGCCCGCCGCGCTACTTGCGCACGGCTTCGTACACGTACTGCTGCCCCGCGTTCGACGGCGCTTTGCCCGGCTCGAAGTCCGCGCACACCGTGACGTCCGCGAAGCCGAGGCTTTCCAGCACGAGCTTGAACTCCTCGACCCCGTACCAGCGCAGCGCGAAGCGCTGGAGCTCCGTCGCGACCAGCTTGCCCTGGCGCCATTTCTCGTACTTGATGTAGGAGACCTTGTACTGCTCGAACAGATCGGCTTCGGCCAGCTTGCCCTCCATCGTGATCGTATCGCCGTCCGGCAGCGGAAAGGCCGACGAACCGGCGAAGCCCCCGGGCGCGAAGTCGGCGTCCGGCAAGAACAGATCGAGCATCAGGCGCCCGCCCGGCAGCAGATGGTCGTACAGCCGCCGCAGGGCCTGCAGCGATTCCTCGCGCCGCTCGATCAGCAGGAACGATCCGGCCGGGACGAGGATCGCCTCGTAGCGCTCCGGCAGCGCCAGCTCCTGCAGGCTGGACAGGTACAGCTCGGGCGCGAGCCCCCGGTCGGCGCAGCGCCGGCGGCAGGACGCCAGCATGTCGGGCGAGGCGTCGACGCCGTCCGCGAGCAGCCCGGCCTCGAGCAGCGGAATCAGGACGCGTCCCGATCCGGTCATCGCCTCCAGGATGCGGCCTTGGCAGCCGAGCAGCCGGTCGCGGTAATACTCGATGTCGCCGTTAATCGACTGGCCGATTTTCTTCGTCAAATCGTACACTTCCGTGCAAAGCTCGCCGTAATAGCTGAAAGACATGAACGAATTCCTCCATTCGCGTAATCGAACACGCGGAAGGACGGCAGCGCCTGCTATCCGTTCCGCACCGTCTTGAACGTCGCCGGGCGGGATGGAGCCATTAGCATGTTCATCACTCCGATTCATCGGGAATTATCTCCACTATAGGCGATGGGCGGAAAGCGGTCAACGGTCTTCGGGCGCCGTCAGCCGCTCGACGAACAGCTGCCCGATGCCGGGCAGCGACATGCCCCGGCGGGTCGCCAGGCCGACGAGGCGCTCCGGAACGGCGTCCGCCGTCCGCAGCTCGAACAGCTCGCCCCGCGCGAGCGGCGTCCGCACGAATTCGCGCGTCACGAAGGCGGCGCCGTAGCCGCGCCGGGCGAACTCGACGAGCATGTCGGTGCTGCTCAGCTCGAAAGCGGCGTCGACCTCGAGTCCCCGCGCGGCGAACCAGCGCTCCGCGAACACCCGCGTGCTGCTCCCGGCGGACAGCAGCAGCAGGGGCAGCGCCGCCAGCTCCGCGGCGGCGAGCGGCCGCTCCGCCAGATGCCGGTAGCGCGGCCCGGCGACGAAGCAGTCCTGGATGGCGGCGAGCGGGCGCACGTCGAGCTCGGGATCGGCCACCGGCAGATGGACGATGCCGATGTCGATGCGGTTTTCTTTCAGCCACGCCGCGATTTCCGCGGTCTTGCCCTGGTAGAGCCGAATCTCGACGTCGGGAAATTCGGCGCGCAGGTCGTCGAGCGGGGGCAGCAGCAGATGCTTGATGATCGGCCCGCTGGAGCCGATCCGCAGTTCGCCGGCGGCGTGGCGGCTGAGCGCGGCCATTTTGCGTTCGCCGGCTTCCAGCAGCGAGAGCGACTGCTCGACGAATCGGAGCAGATCGGCGCCTTCGGGCGTCAGCACGACCCCCTTGGACAGGCGGTCGAACAGCTTGACGCCGAGCCCTTCCTCCAGCTGCTTGACGGCATAGCTGACGGACGGCTGCGTCACGTGCAGCTCCTGCGCGGCTTTCGTCAGGTTACCGGCCTTGGCCGTATGCAAAAAGATGCGGTACCACTCCAAATGCAGCTTCGCGCTCATGGTTGTCGCCCACCTTGTCATCAATTATATCTATGCCAGACTACCGAAATTACGATTTCATTTATTGTATAGCGTTCATTATAATCGACCGTAACGGAAAAGAACATCACGACGGAGGTGCCGGATCATGGGAGGCAGCACATTTGGGGAAGCGTTCAAAATCACGACGTTCGGGGAATCGCACGGGGTATCGGTCGGCGTCATCGTCGACGGGGTCACGCCGGGGGTCGAGCTCGACGAGGCGTATATTCAGGTTCAGATGGACCGGCGCAAGCCGGGGCAGTCGGCGGTGACGTCCCCGCGCAAGGAGTACGACGTCATCCGCATCGTATCGGGGATGTTCGAAGGCCGGACGACGGGCACGCCGCTGTGCATCTTGCTCGACAACAAGGACATGCGGCCGAGCGCCTATGACGGGATGGACGAGACGTTCCGCCCGGGGCACGCGGATTACACCTATCTGCAAAAATACGGCCTGCGCGACCACCGGGGCAGCGGGCGGGCGTCCGGCCGGGAAACGGCGGCGCGCGTCGCCGCGGGCGCCGTGGCGCGCAAGCTGCTGGAACGCCGCGGCGTGCAGGTGGTGGCGTATACGAAGGAGATCGGCGGCATTTCGTGCCGGACGTTCGTGCCCGAGGCGATCGAACAAAACAGCGTGCGCGCCTGCGATCCCGAAGCGGCCGTCTGGATGGAGGATTACATCAAGACGCTCGTCGCCCGCGGCGACAGCGCCGGCGGCGTCGTCGAATGCCGGATCAGCGGCGTGGCGGCGGGCCTCGGCGAGCCGGTGTTCGACAAGCTCGACGCGGACTTCGCCAAGGCGATGCTGTCGGTCGGCGCCGTCAAGGGCATCGAGTTCGGCGCGGGCTTCGCGGCGGCGAGCATGCTCGGCAGCGAGCATAACGACGGGATGAACGCGGGCGGCTTCGCGAGCAACAACGCCGGGGGCATTCTCGGCGGCATCAGCACGGGCGCGGACATCGTGTTCCGCGTGGCCGTCAAGCCGACGTCGTCGATTTCGACGCCGCAGCGGACGGTGACGACGACGGGCGAGGAGCGGACGATCCGCACCGAGGGCCGGCACGATCCGTGCATTTGCCCGCGGGTGGTGCCGGTCATCGAGGCGATGGCCTGCCTCGTGCTGGAGGACCACTACAAGCGCCAAGCCGCGCTGCACGGCTGAGCGGCGGGCGCGCGGGCAAGGCGGGCTGACGTGGTCGGCGATGAGCGGACAGTGATCTGGAGGCGGGCGGACGGTGGTCGGCGAACAGGCCGGCGGGATGCCGCGGCGAATAGGACGGACCGGCCGGCAGCATCCTAACCTGGATTTGACAGGGAAGGAGGGAGGCACATGCGAACATGCGCCGCGCTGCTGCTTGTTCCGCTGCTGCTGCTCGCGTGCCGTCAGACGGCCGCCCAAGCGGGGGCGCCCGCGAAGTACGAGCCGGAGGACGGCTACCACTCGTACGTCCGCTGGAACGGATTGGCGCGAGAGGCCGTCTCGACACGCTACCCGGGGGCGGCGCTGATCGACATGCATTATCTCGGCTGCACGTGCGAGTCGCCCTCGTCCCGGCAGTACTTGTTCAAGTATTGGTTGCGCCGGCACGGCCGGGAATTCGGCGTCTACGCGACCGTGGACGCGCCCCTCGGCGCGGGTGCTCCCCGGGCGGCGGCCGCGGAGACGGCGGATGCGCGCATTGCTTCGTTCGCGCGGTGGGAGCGCCATGCCGCCGCCGCCGTTCGGGCGAAGCATCCCGGCGCCGAGCTCGTCGGCCGGAAGCCTTTCGGCTGCCGCTGGCTGGGCGCGGGCGCCGCGAGGCAGGCGTTCCGGTTCTGGATTCGGCAGGACGACCGCAACCGGCTGCTCCGGGTCGAGGTCGACTACGCGTTGGATACGCGCCGGCCGATCGCCGCGCGCGTGGAGTCGCTTCGCGAGTTCTAGCCGGCGGGCGTGCGGCTCGGCGCAGGGAGCGCTCGTGAGCGGCCGGCTCGGCCGCGAGCTTCGCTCCGGGCGGGGCAGCGCTGTCCGCTTCCGCCGCCGGATCGCGGGAATTTCCCGGCTGCGCGCGGTTTGCGGCCTGCCTGACGCTCGGATGGCGGCGCCGCCGCATGCCGAGATTCGCCGCGAGGCGGTACAAACCCGAATACCCCGGCATCCGAGATCGCGGATGCCGGGGTATTCGACGCAGCCGGCTCGGCAAACGAGCGCGGGCGAGTTTTCGCGGCCATAGGATCCGTTAGTAGACCCGGATGCGGCTCTTACAACGTCTTTTCGCGGCGATAACGGAACGTGTGTCGGCATGATTCGAAATGGGCCCTGAATCGGAGGAGTAGCGAAAAGTATGTCCGCCCGATCATCGGTCCGTATCGCCGGCTCCATTCAGCAGTGCCAGGGCTAGGCGCAAGGCCATGCGGGCGAACAAACGGCGGATCAGGATCCCGGTAATGCGGGACCCCGATCCGCCGTTTCGCGTACAAAGCGTGTCGCGTGCGCCCTCGAAGGCGCGGCCGGGCGTTCTGAGCGCCAGCCGCACACGCGCTCGCCAGCCGCCCGGACCGGTGGCGCGGGCCATGCGCCCGACTGCCGCTCGTCCGTCGCTCCGCCGTACGCCGCGTACCCCTTGGTCCGCCGAAAGCGCCTCAGCCGAGCGACTGCAGGTACTGCGCCAGCGCCGGCTTGACCGTGACCGCGCCGTACAGGCCGCCGACCTCCCGCGACGCGACGATGCGCTCCCCGTCGAGGGCGATCGAGGCGGCTTTGCTTTTGTCGAGCGCGCCCGCCTTGCGGATCGCCCGCAGGAAGGCGAGGTTGCCGGTCATGCGGGTGCTGTCGAACACGACGCACCACTCGCCCCGCGCCTTCGGCAGCGCCTTGCGCAGCGCGTTGAAGTCGGCATGGTACGAGTAGTAGAGCACGCGGACCCGCGGATCCTCGTAAGGGGCCAGCACGGCCTCGGTCTCGTGCCGCGTCGCCAGGCTCACGACCAGCAGCTCGAAATTCGTCTCGTACTGGTCGATGACCTTCTGAATGGCGTGCGTCGCCTGTTCGACCTCGTTCGGCCGCAGGAGGAACAGCACGCTGATGTCGGGCTTGATGCCCCGCCGCTGCCGCGTCTCGTAGTGGGACCGGTGCACCTCGTTCCAGCAGACGCGGTGTTTGGCGGGCTGCTCGACGATGTGCGTCGACAGGCTGAACGGCGAATCGATCCGGTAATCCATGAGCTGGATCGGGATGTACTTGATGTCGCAGTAATCGGTCAGCCGGATCCAGTAGTCGTAATCCTGAATATAGGTGAACCGGTAGCCGTCGATTAGACGGCAATACGACGTGCGCTGCAAAAAGCAAGGCCCGATGATGCAGCCTTCCAGCAGCGCGTGTTTGGACCGGTCCTGGAACCGGCGGACCTCCTCGATCACTTCCGGCGGATGCGCGGCCATGCCGTCTTCCCGGATATGCCGAAAGGCGCTGTAGACGATGCCGATATTCGGATGGGAACGGTCCATTTCGCGAACGAGGACGTCGAGGCAATACGGATAGTAGTAGTTGTCCGTCGACACCCAGGTCAAATATTCGCAGCCGGCGTCCATCACGATTTCGAAGCCGTAGTTGAGCGCGTAGGCGACGCCTTGATTCTGGGGATAGGCGGCGATGCTCACCCGCGGGTCGCCTTGCGTCAGCTCCTGGAAAAGCGGCACCAGATCCGGGGCGCCGTCCACGACGATGGCGAGGAGGAAGTCCCGGTAGGTTTGGTTCAGGACGGATGCGATCGCGATCCGGATATAGGCTTCGTTTTGATAGTAAGCGGGCATGACGATTCCGACTTTCGCCACGGTTCACACTCCTTCCTTTTCTAGCAGTCTATGAATCTCGCGCGGCGGGGGAACGGGCCGAGCGTCCATTTTTGGCCGGGCGGGGAAAGCTGGCGGCGCGATCGCGCGGAATAGATTGACAGTCGATGTATCGAGTGCTAATATATCAACATACGATATATCGACTAACGAAGTAATGGAGGCCGTCCGCTATGGCAAAGCCGAAAGTGCCGCTTCCGCTCACGGAGGCGTTCTATTACATTCTGATCGCCCTTTATCCGCGTCCTTCGCACGGCTACGGCATCATGCAGGACGTCGAGGCGATGAGCGGCGGCCGGGTGAAGCTCGGGGCGGGCACGCTGTATACCGCGCTGAACGCGCTGCTCGGCAAAGGGATGATCGAGCATTACCCCGTTCCGGACGGGACGGACGCAAGGCGCAAGCTGTACGTCATGACGGAAGCCGGCAAAGAGGCGGCCGCGGCCGAGATGAACCGGCTGGAGGAGCTGCTGGCGGCCGGCCGGCGCATCATGCAATCGGGGGAGGCGTGAGGAAGATGGCAGTGGAGACGGTGAAGAAGACCCATCTGTGGATGAGCTGGCAGTACGAGCAGGAAGAGGACTGGGTGAACGCCATGTCCGCCCAAGGGCTGCATCTGCGGCGGGGGGGCGTCGTTCGGAGCACGTTCGAGCGGGATGCTTCCGCGCGCTACACGTACCGGCTCGACTATCAGCCGGGGCTCGGGAAGGGGGAGAAGCTGGCGTCGTACCTGGAGCTGTACCGCGACGCCGGCTGGGAGCACGCCGGGAGCTTCTCCGGCGTCTGGTTTTATTTCCGCCGCCCGTGGCAGCCGGGGGAGAGCCCGCGTCTGTACACGGACCGGGACTCGCTCGTCGCGCACTACAAGCGCATTCGCGGGGTGATGGCCGTGATGCTGCCGATCAATGCCATGCTGCTGTGCGTGAACGGCGTGAACCTGCTTCCCCGGGCGGGCCATCTGTGGGGCATCGTCATTCCCGTGCTGGCGATCTATGCCGCGATCTTCGCGCTGCTCGGCATCGGCATCGCCAAGATGAACCGCAAAATCAAAGAAATCGAATCCTGAGCCGGGCAGGACTCGGCGAGCGCGAAAAAAAGGCCGGCCCGCTCCCAAGGGAGCAGGCCGGCCTTCCGCCGCTTCGGTCGTCTGCCCCGTCGGCAGCCTGCCGCATCTAGGGCCACCGCCGTATCGGGTCCTTCGCCGTATCGCCCCTCCGCCGCATCGCCCATCCGTTGCGCGGCGTTTGCCGGAGGCCGGCTTAACGCGTGTCCCCGTCCTGCGGGATCGCCACGCGTTCCGTCAGCCCTACCGCCGCGAGCCGCTCCCGCAGCAGGTCGCGGGTAACGCGGCAATGGTTGATCGCGTCCATATGGACCGCGATCACCTCGGCGTCCGGCGCATGGCGGACGACCGCGATTACGTCGTCCGCGTCCATCGTGATCGGGCCGCCGGTCAGAAACTCCGCGCCGCCGGCATTGACGACGACGACGTCCGGCCGGTGCGCGTCAAGCGCGCCCTTGACCTCGTCGCACCAGATCGTGTCGCCCGCGACGTAGACGGTCGGCTCGCCCGGCGCCCGCAGCACGAAGCCCGAGACCGGGCCCATCCGCCGGCCGATCTCGCCGGTGCCGTGCCGCCCGCCCGTGCGGACGATCGAGATGCCGCGGAACGAGGCGCCGCCTTCGACCTCCGTGACGTCGCCGAAGCCCCGGCCGCGGAAGGCCGCTTGATCGCCGGGCTGGCAGAAGACGGGCACCGCCTTCGGCAGCCCCTCGGCCGCCGCGTCGTCCCAATGGTCGAGGTGAAGATGCGTGACGAGCACGGCGTCCGGAGACAGCCACCGCGCCGGGTCGCCCGGCAGGCCGACCAGCGGATTGCGGCGGTCGTCGCCGGAATTCGGGATGGGCGGGTTGACGCCCGCCGCGCCGAGCATGGGATCGACGAGCAGCGTCGAGCCGGCGTATTCGAGCCAAAGCGAAGCATGGCGAATCAGCGTGAATTTCATGGATATGCACCTCTCCTGCTAGGATTAATCGGTTCCGTAACGATGGTACCACGTAACGCCCGCCGCGTCCCGCGCGCGCTGAACGCATACGGGGCCGGCGATTTTCACGGTGAAAGGAAAGTGAACGGGATGACGCATCGATTCGACGACACGGACCGGCGGATCGTAGCCTGCTTGTTGGAAGACGCCGCCAGGTCGAACAAGGACATCGGCGCCGTCGTGCATCTGACCGGACAGGCGGTCGGCGCCCGCATTCGGAGGCTGCGGGAGCTCGGCGTCATCGAGGGCTGCACGCTCCGGTGGAACCCGGACAAGCTCGGCCTGGCCGTGCAAGCCTTCATCACGATGTTTCTCCGCTCCAATTCGGCGCACGCGGCGCTGATCGCGTTCGCCCGGGAGCGGGAGGAAATCGCCGAGATGCACCGCGTCAGCGGCGAAGGCTGCTACTGGCTGCGGGTCCGCGTGAGCGGCGGGGCAGAGCTGAACGCCTTGCTTGACGAGCTGCAGGCGTTCGGCAATTACAAGGTCAGCCTGTCCATCGAGACGGTCAAATCCGAATGAAGCCGGCCGCCGATCCAGGCGGCACCATGCGCAAAGAGCGCGGCCCGTACATCGGTCCGCGCTCTTGTTATCATGGCCGGCTTATACCGTCCCCTGCGTGCTCCTGCCCGCTCCGTAGATAGCGGCCGTCTTGGCCACGCGCGATCCCAGCGCTTCGCCGAGCGCAAGCCCTTTCGCGAACAGCGACTGGCTCAGCGGATCGTGGGTATCCTCGACGGGCGACGTCACCCCGACGCCGTAATAGCTGCCGTAGAGCGCGTTTTCCGGGATGTTCGCCGGCAGGCCGACGATCATCATGCCTTGATGCAGCATCGGCGTAATGAGGTTCAGCAGCGTGGCTTCGATCCCGCCGTGAATGGTGGCCGTCGTGCAGAACACGGCGCCGAGCTTGTCGACCAGCGTCCCGTTCGCCCACAGGTAGCCCAGCTTGTCGATCCATTCCTTCAAGCCGGAGCTGATGGAGCCGAAGTGTCCGGGGCAGCCCCAGATGATCGCGTCCATGTCGGCCAGGTCTTTGACGTCCGCCTTATTGACGTGATTGATGAACACCTGCGCGCCCGGCACGCGTTCGGCCCCTTTGGCGATGGAACGGGCAAGCTGCTCCGTATGTCCCGCTTCGCTATCGTACACAATATAGATTTTCATCGATTGTTCTCCTCTCTGAATGGTCGTTCCGCGCGCGTCCTCACTCGTTTTCCTTAAGCGACCCGGTCAATTTCTTGAGCGTTTCCCGGTAGGCCTGGTCGGGGGACAGGTCTTTCTTCGGTTCCGCGTCCTCGATGGGCGCGCTCTTCAGCTTCAGCAGCGCCTTCCGGTACTCCTTATCGTTGAAACTCTCGTCGTCCGCGGCGGGCGGCGTCGGATTGAGAAACCCGCGGATGGCGTCGCGGAACTCGACGTCCTTGCTCGGCCGGTCCGCGTGGGCCGCGATTTCCGCGCGCGCCGGCTGGGCCGCCGCCACGCTTGCTTCCGGCACGGCGGCCATGTCCTGCGGCACCGGGACCTGAACCGGATCCTCCTGCGGCTTCACCTTGCGGATGAAGAACGCCAGGAGGAGCGCGGCCACGGTCAGCCAGGTCGCGACGACGAACGATTGATTGATGCCGTAGATGGTCGCCTGCTGCGTGACCTCGGCCATTTTGGCCGCGTCCTTCGGGTCGATCTGTCCCGCGATGACGAGGTCCTTGGCGTGGGCGGTCGCCTGGTTGGTCATGACCGTGACGAGCAGCGCCGTCCCGAGGGCGCCGGAGACGTTCCGCAGCGTCTGGGACATCGCGGAGCCGTGCGCGTTCAGGCGGCGCGGCAGCTGGTTCAGGCCGGCGGTCTGAATCGGCATCATCAGCATGGACATCCCGAACATCCGCGCCGTATAGACGATCATCATGTGGCTATACGTCGAGTCGGCTTCCAGATGGCTGAATTCGTACGTGGTGATGGTCGTGATGACGAGGCCGATGACGGCAAGCCAGCGCGCGCCGATCTTGTCGAACACCATGCCCGTAATCGGCGACATGATGCCCATCAGGATCGCGCCCGGCAGCAGCAGCAGCCCGGATTCGAGCGGCGTGAAGTGCCGGATGTTCTGCAGGAAGATCGGCAGCAGGATCATGCCGGAGAACATCGCCATCGTGATGATGGCGTTGATCAAGGACGTCAGCGAGAACATCCAATATTTGAACACGCGCATTTCGAGCAATGGATTCTTCACCAGAACGGAGCGCAGGATAAAGAGGATGAGCGCGACGGCGCCGACGGCGATGCAGACGATGACCTCGGTCGCGTCCCAGCCCTTGGTGCCCGCTTCGCTGAAGCCGTACAGCAGGCCGCCGAAGCCGAGCGTGGATAAGACGACGCTCAGGACGTCGAGCTTCGGCCGCGAAGTCTTGATGACGTCCTTCATCGAGAAGGCGCCGAAGATGACCGCGGCGACCGCGAGCGGCAGCACGATGTAGAACAGCACGTGCCAGTCGTAGTTCTCGACGATCCAGCCGGAGAGCGTCGGGCCGATCGCCGGCGCGAAAATCATCGCGACGCCCATGAGGCCCATCGCTTTGCCCCGTTCCTCGACGGGGAAGATGGTGAGCGTGACGACCGTCATGAGCGGCATCAGAATGCCGGCGCCGATGGCCTGCACGAGACGGCCGGTCAGCAGGATGCTGAAGTCGCCGGAGAGCGCGCAGACGATCGTGCCGATCGCGAATAGAGATGAGGCCGTGAGAAAAAGCTTCCGGGTGGTGAACCGGTTGACGAGAAAGGCGCTGATCGGCACGAGCACGCCGTTCGCCAGCAAATAGCCGTTGGACAGCCATTGGATCGTGCTTTCCGTCACGCCGAGATCCGTCATCATTTTCGGAAGCGCGACGTTCAGCACCGTCTGGCTCAGCAGCGCCACGAACGCGGCGATGAGCAAGGAGGCCATGATCGGCCCTTTGCGCAAAGAGTTGGATACCATCGTAGTCATGGTCTAAGCTTCCTCCCTGGATTTTCGTAAAAGACGCAGTACTTCGCGCTGGAGCCGGTCGAGCTCGCGCTGGTCGGCTTCCGACAGCTCCAGCAGCGACCGCATCATGTGCAGCCGGGTGGCTTCCGTTTCGCGCCAGAGCGCCTCGCCCTGCCCGGTCAAGGTCAGCGTCATCGCCCGCCGGTCGGACGGGGTGCGTTCCCGCTCCACGAGGCCCGCCTTGACCATCCGGTCGACGATGCCGCTCGTCGTGCTGTTGCCGAGAAAGAGCTTGTCGGCCAGCTCCGACAGGCGGAGGGCGGGCTGTTCGTGCAGCACGCGAAGGACGATGAGCTGAGGCGCGCTTAATTTATGCTTGCTTGCCGCTTTGGTCATCAGCTGGAAGAACGACTGATTGACCTCGCGGTAGCTTTCGAAGATGCGCAAGATCCGCTCCTCCATGAAAAACTCCTTCCGCTGAATATTTCGCATGCGAACTATTATCCACCCGTTTAGTCAATATGTCAATCGAGACATATAAAAAGTTTATGCCAATCCAGGCTGCAATTTGTCTAAGCTGCGGTTAGTATCCTCCGTCAGCACGCGGTTCATCCTCGAACGGAGCCCGACCGGGCGCGGATCAAAGAATTCCAAAAATTGTGAACGTATGCTATGATGGGGGCAAAATTCAACGAATCGGATGGTGACGCGCATGTGCCGGAATATCAAAACGTTGTTCAACTTCGACCCGCCCGCGACGGAAGACGAAATCAAGGCGGCCTCGCTGCAGTTCGTGCGGAAGCTGTCGGGCTTCAACCAGCCCTCCAAGGCGAACGAGGAAGCCTTCCGGCAGGCCGTCGACGAGGTGACCGCGGCCGCGGAGAAGCTGCTGTCCTCGCTCGTGACGAACAGCCCGCAGCGCAGCCGCGAGGCGGAGATCGAACGGGCGCGCATCCGCTCCGTCAAGCGGTTCGGCCCGAAAGAAGGCTGACTTCGCCGGTCGGCCGCCTTGGCATGACAAACAGCCTTGTGCCGGTTCGGGTCCGCCGCCGCGGTCCGAGTGGACAAGGCCTTTTTGGAGTTGGGAGCCGGCAGCGCGGCCGGCTTTCAATCGCCCCGCTTGCGGCGGTATACTGGGCTTCGGAGCCCGCGATCGCCGCGCGTTCCCAATTCATCTTGCGAGGTTCCCAATAAACGAATGTCTAATCGAACGCCTGCTCGAACGCCGAAAACCAAGTTTCCTTATTATTTGCTGCTGGCCGTCGCGGCCGCGTTCATCGCGTACGCGATCTACAAGAACGTGCTTCAGGACCCGGAGGCCGCCGGATTTTTGCGTCATAAGACGAATCCCGCCGATCTCGTCAATCTGCCCGTCTGGCTGCCCGTGATGCGGATTCACCTGGGCTTCGCCTGCCTCGCCCTGCTGACGGGGGCGGTCAACTTCTCGCCCTGGGTCGTTCGCCGCGCGCGCCGGTTCCATCGGGGCAACGGATACGCCTACCTGATCTCCGTGCTCGCGGTTTCCTTAAGCTCCGGCTACATGGCGCCGAACGCGACGGGCGGCGAGGCGGTCAGCTTCGCGTTCAATATGCTCAACATCGCGTGGCCGGCCTTTACCGTGCTCGGGATTCTCGCGATCCGCAAGAAGCGCGTCGAACGCCACCGGCGGTGGATGGCGCGCAGCTACGCGTTCTGCTTCACGAACGCGGCCGTCCATTCGCTGGCCTACGCGCTCGACCGCTGGACGAGCCTCTCCTACGAGGAAGCGTACCGCATCGGCGTCTACGGCGGCATCGCGCTGCTGCTCGCGGCGGGGGATCTCGCCGCCCGGCTGTTCTTCCGCAAGCCGGCCGCGATCGAGCCGACGCCGTGATGTTCATGCGGCCGGGGGCTCTCCGGCCGGGCGCGCCGCAGCGCCAAGAAGGGCTGCGTCCGCAGCTGCACGAAGCAGCCGGCCGCAGCCCTTCTTCGCGGGCGGGCGCCCGCCCGCGCGTCAAGCGCTTTAAGGGAGGCCGAGCTCCCGGCCGTATTCTTCCGGCGACTTGCCGATCAGCGCCTTGAAGCTCTTGATGAAGTGGGCCTGGTCGTAGAAACCGAGGTCCTGCGCCAGGCGCGGCCAGTCCGGCGCGCCGCGCTCGCGTTCGATCCGCTCGGCCGCTTCCTGCAGCCGGTACCGCTGGATGATCCATTTCGGGCCGACGCCGACGTAGCGGCCGAAGAGGCGCTGCAGCGCCCGTTTGTTCAAGGCGAACCGTTCGACGAGGTCCTCGACCTTGGCGAGCTCCCGGTTGCCGATGACCTCCCGCACGATGTCCCCGACGAGGCGAACGGCTTCGTCGTCGTCCGGCGCCGGGAGGCGCGAGCCGAAGAAGGCTTCCGCCAGCCGCACCCGTTCTTCGTCCGCGTCCGCGGCGAACAGCCGCGCCTCCGCGTCCCGCGCCGCCTCGCCGAACAGCTCCGTCCACGGCACGGCGCGGCCGGTCAACAGCGCCGCCGGCCGCCGCCAGAACGGATAGAAGCCGCCCGGGCGGAATTTGATGCCGAGCACGTCGCCTTCCTTCCGCAGCCGGCGGACGAACGTCCGCGTCGGCACGCCGTACACGCCGGCGAAGCGGCCGTCCCCTTCGCGCTCGAACGCGACGTTGACGCTGGGATAGGACAGTACCGTCTGGGAGTAGGGGGCCTGACCCCGCAAGTCCCAGCGCACGATCCAGTAATGCTCGATATACGGCGCGAGGACGGGAGACGGGTCGATGCGCCGCAGCGCGAACTTTTGCCGGGCCAGATCCGCCTTCAGGATGCCGCGGTCCGATCGGCCGCCGGAATTGTCCCAATCGTTCATGCGATGCCTCCTTCCGCGAGCGCTGTCGCGTTTTTACAATACCGGCCGAGATTGAAGCGCTATACTCGAGACTAGCACCATGATGCCGGGCGTGCAATAAAAAACGGTAGTCATTGCGGACAAGTTTGGAGGCGCATTGGAATGGAAGAGTTGAAGTACGAGCTGTATATCGGGGCGAAGCCGGAGGACGTCTGGCGCGCGCTCGTATCGCCGGAAGGCACGAAAGCGATCTTCTTCGGCTGCGTGCTGGAGACGACGTTCGAGCCCGGCTCGCCCTTCGCGTACGTCGGCCCCGGCAACGACGGGGACCGGACGGTTCACGTCTACGGCACCGTCGTCGACTACGAAGCGAATAAGCGGATGAGCTATCTGGAACATCCCGGCCCGTCGTACCGGGACAATCACGAGGCGCTGGAGACGCGCGTCGCGCTGACGCTGGAACCCGTCGGCGAAACGGTGAAGCTGACGCTCGTCAACGACCTGTGGCCGGAGGGACACCCGTCCTACGCGAATACGAAGCAGAGCTGGCCGATGATTCTGAGCAACGTCAAGACGTACGCCGAGACGGGCAAAACGCTGGATTTCGGCTGGTAGACGGCGCTCCCGCCCGCCTGCCGGACGGATGTCCCGCTGCATCTTCCGCTAGCCAGGGCAGTGCCGCAATCGCGGCGGGCCTTGGCTCTTCGCATGCTTGCCGGCTTCAGCACCGAACGCGAAGCTCCGGCTTTGCCGATTCTTCGGTTTACGGCTCCCGCAGTCGGCCTTTATACTGATGGGACAGCAGGGGCCGCTTATGCGAAGCCCGTCGGCACGCGGCGGGCAAGGCGGCTCCGGACCAAAGGAGTGGTGGAGAAGATGGAGCATTACGTATACGGTCAGCTCGCTTTCGTGCGCGCGCAGACGCTGAAGCTGATGGAGGGCGTGACGGAGGCGCAAGCGGACGTCGTTCCCGAAGGATTCCGCAATCATATCCGCTGGCATTTGGGCCATATCTACGTCGTCTTGGACCGGTACGCGCACAAATACACGGAGCTGCCGCTCCAGGCGCCCGCCGGCTGGACGGCGCTGTTCGAATACGGCACGTCGCCGCTTACGGCGCCGGCGGACGCAGCGTGGCCGACGCTGCGGGAGCTGGAGGAACGGCTCGGTGGCCAGATCGAACGCATCCGCCTGACGTTCGGGGAAGGCATCCGGCAGCCCGTCGTCTCGCCGTACACGACGTCGGCGGGCATGCATCTCGAGACGCTGGAGCAGTTCTTCAGCTTCAACCTCTACCACGAGGCGATGCATCTGAGCACGATCCGCAATTACCGGAAGCTGCTGTCCCTGTAGGGACGGCGGTTTTTTCGCAGCCTCGGCTCGGCGTTCCGGGAGCGCCGGTCCGGGCGCTTCGCGGCGGCAACCGGCTGCGTCCGATTTGGCCGGCGGCCGGCCGCCGCGAGAAGTGTCCATCCCCGTATGCGCGCCTCGGCGGTTCGGGGCGGAACGGTTTCGTTTTGCGCGCGGGCGGGTAATGAACAGTGGGCAGTGCGTTAAGTCCCGATAGCTCGAAGGAGGGGTTCGCGATGAGTTTTCACAACATTCTCGTGGCATACGACGGAGGCATGCCTTCCGTAAAGGCGCTGGATAAAGCGATGGATATGGTCCGGCATTACCCGGAATCCAAACTGACGGTTCTCTACGTCTACAGCGTGGCCGCGGTCGCCGTGGCCGACTCGGTCGTGGCCGTGCCGGCTTCGATCCAGCGCGAGCAGTTTCTGGAAGCGCAGGAGCAGCTGAAGCAGGCGGAGGCGCAGATCGCTTCGATTCCGAACGCGACCTCGGTGCTGCTCGAAGGCAGCCCCGGCGAGACGATCGTCCGGTACGCCAAGCAGCATGACAACGACCTGATCATCGTGGGCAACCGCGGCTTCGGGCCGCTGCGCGAGTTCGTCATGGGCAGCGTCAGCCATTACGTCCTGCAGCATACGGACGTGCCCTTGCTCGTGATCAAGTAACGCAGCCAACCGCCCGCGCTTCGCCGCGGGCGACCGGAACGGTCCGTCAGCCGGCTTGCCGCCGCGCCTGGCGGGCCGTTTTTGCGTGCGGGGCGAGGCGGTGACGAGCGATTACGATCGCGAGCCGCGCATGCCCGGCGGCCGCTTCCAAGCACGCGATTAGACGACTAACGTTGTTCGGTGAGCGGGATCCTAGGCGGCAAGCGGGGAGCAGCGCTAAATCGCTTATGCAAAAAGCAGGAATTCTATGTTATCGTAATTTTGTAATTAAAATTACAACATGATGCAAGAGAAAAGACAGGAGAACAACCATGCCTTCGAAGAAGAAAAGCGTCGTGGTATCCGTCCGGCTGGACGAGGCGGCGCTCGCAGCGGTCGATCTGCTCGTCGAGTCCGGACTGGAATCGAACCGGTCGCGGGCCGCGACGCAGCTGATCGGCGCCGGCATCGGCGCCTCCGCGGAACTGCTCCGCAAGGCGCGGGAGCTGGCGGATCAAGTGAAGCGGCTGCGCGGCGAGATGATCGAGGCGGTCAAGACCGGCAGGACGGACAAAGTGTCCGAGCTGCTGCGCCGGGATCCTTCGCTCGCGAACGCGCGCGGCGAAAGCGGCGAGACGGCGATCTTGATGGCCGCCTATTACCGGTCCGCGTCCGTCAAGGAGCTGCTGCTCGAGCACGGCGCGGAGCTCGGCGTGTACGAGGCCGCGGCCGTGGGCAGCACGCAGCGGGTCGCGGAATGGCTGGAGCGGGAGCCCGGCTTGCTCGGCAGCTATAGTCCCGACGGGTATACGCTCCTTGGGCTTGCGGCGCATTTCGGCTCGGAGGAGACGGCGGCGTACCTGCTGGAACGGGGCGCGTACGTCGACCAGCGCAGCCGCGACGGGAATTTGGACAACATGGCGATTCATGCGGCGATTGCGGGTAACTATCCGCAACTCGTCCGGCTGCTGCTGGGCCGGGGAGCGGACGTGAACGCCGTCTGCGCGGGCAAGTGGCGGCCGGGCTTTGCCGCGCTGCACGTGGCCGCGTACTTCGGCCGCGACGCGATGATCCCGCTGCTGTTGGAAGCGGGCGCCGACCGCGGCGCGCGGACCGCCGACGGCCGGACGGCCGCCGAGGTAGCCGTTTTGCGGGAACATCCGGAAACGGCGAGGCTGTTGCAAGGCGAATTCAACCAGTAAGGGAGAAGATGCACATGGAAGCGAAACCGAGCATCGCGCCGGAGCTTGTCCAATCGTTCGTGGGCAGCGCGCACGGCGATTTGGACCGCGTCAAGGAGCTGCTGGAGCAGGAGCCCGGGCTGCTGAACGCGGCGTGGGATTGGGGCGGCGGCGATTGGGAGACCGCGCTCGGCGCGGCCGCGCACATGGGCAGGCGGGATATCGCGCTGTACCTGCTCGACAAGGGCGCGCGTCTCGACCTCTTCGCCGCCGCCATGCTGGGCAAGCTGGAGATCGTGAAGGCGCTGCTGGCGGACGATCCTGCGCGGAAGGACGCGATCGGCCCCCACGGCATCCCGCTGATCGCGCACGCGCAGGCGGGCGGCGAGGAAGCCGGTTCCGTGGTCGCCTTTCTGCAATGAAGGCCCTGCGCCCGCAGCGGCGGGAGCGGCAGGAGAGTCGCCCCGCGGCTGCCCGATGCCGATGCGGCCGCGGAATGGCTTTGTTAACGTATAGGAAAACGCCCCCGGGGCCGAGTATGATGGAGGTTTTGTCCATTTAGCGAGAGGAAGGAAGCGAGCCATGCAGGAGCAAACGATTTCGACGTTCTTCATGTTCAACGGACGGGCGGAGGAAGCCATGAACTTCTACACCTCCCTGTTCGGAGGGTCCGAGATCCTCCATATCCGCCGGCAGCCGAACGGCAAGGTGCTGCACGCGGCATTTACGCTGAGGGGGCAGCCATTCATGGCGATCGACAACATGCTCGGCATCGAGCATCCGTTCACGCCGGCGATGTCGCTGTTCGTGGCGTGCGAGACGGAGGAGGAGCTGCGCGGCGCGTTCGGGAAGCTGGAGGACGGGGGCCAGGCGCTGATGCCGCTCGGCCCGATCCCGGGCAGTACGCTGTTCGGCTGGGTGCAGGACCGGTTCGGCGTCTCGTGGCAGCTGAGCGTTCCGGCGGCGCAAACCGAATAACCGGCAGGCAGGATGTGCATCCGAGCGCAGCACGGACGCGGGCGAGTGCCAAAAGGGGGCCCTCTTCGAGGCCTCCTTTTTGGCATGCATCTACTCGGATCCGAACAAGCGTTCATTATCCGATCTTGTGGAACGGGGACGCGATCGCGACGGCGGAGCGCAAGGTCAACCTGCAGGGCGCGTTCAACTTCCGCGACCTCGGCGGCTACAAGACGACGGACGGCCATACCGTCAAATGGGGCAAGCTGTACCGCGCGGAAGAGCTTGGCCGCTTGGCGGCGGCCGACCTCCGCTACGTCCGGCGCATGGGCATCAAGACGGACGTCGACTACCGGACGGACGCCGAAGCGAAGGCGATGCCGGACCCGGTGCTGGCGGGCGCCGATTACGTGCGCACCGACGCGGGCAATGCGGGCGGCGCGGCGGACCTGAACGCGATGATCGCTTCCGGTATGATGAAGGACGAAGAATCCGCGGTGCAAATGATGGCGGGCTTCAACAAGCAAATGGTGGACGACCCAAAATTCTACGCGCAGCTGATGGAGCTGCTGAACGACCCGGCCAACATGGCGCTCGTGCAGCACCGCACGGCCTGAAGAAGCAGATCCAGGATCCGAGCGTCATCGGGGCCTTGACGGCGCTGATGGGCGTGCGGAAGGAGTTCCTGCATGCCGCGATCGACGAGATGAAAGCGAAGTACGGCTCCATTGACGGCTTCATCGAGAAAGGCCTCGGAGTGACCAAAGCGGAACGCGCGAAGCTGATGGCGATGTACCTGGAGTAGAGGAAAGCCCGGCTTTTCGGCGCTGCCCGCCCCGGAGGCCGGCCGAAAAACGAAGCATGACAAACGAAAAACGAAACGGGAGACCTCCGTATGGGGGTCTCCCGTTTCGTCGTCCGTCAGCTTGACGGTTCTTGCACGGCCGGCGGCGCCCCGGCGACGAGGTCCGCGACGTTCGTCTTCTGCAGCGCTTCGTCCAGCACGCTCCGATAGAGCGGCACTTCGGGCTGCTGCGCGGCGAGCTGCTCGTAATAGTACGCGACCTTGCCGAAGTAATACGGATACGCGTCGACGGCCGGCACGAGGCCGCCTTCTTCCAGGCGGTAGGCTTCGATGCGGTACGACTGCTCCGAGTCCTGCAGCCAGAGCGCCAGCTCGCATTTGCCGTCCGGCCCGTGCGCCGCCGGCATATCCTCGATCTCCAACCAGTCGTAGACGAAGCCGTCCGGCACGAGCCGCGAGAGACCGGCCCCCGTCCATTGCAAAATATCCAGCTCCACCCGGCCGTCCTCGTATTCCCAGCCGATCAGCAGACTGTTCTGCCCGGTCCGGGCGACGGGCGCCGCCGCCATGTCCGCGACGTAGGCGCCTTTGCCGTTCGCGTGCGCGAACATATGCCATTGACCGCCGTTATTCTTCAGCACGATCAAATTTTGCTCGCCTTGATAGCGGTACAGCGCGATGAGCTCCACCTGGAAGTCGTAGTCGATGTCGGCGAACAAGACCGCCGGCATGTTGGCATGCCGCGTCAGCAGCGCCAGCTCGCCGCCGTACGGTATGAACGACCGGACAATCGAGACCGCGTGGTGCACATTCTGGTTCATCCCCATCCCCCGTTTCCATGTTCTTCAAGACAGCATATGCCGCCCGGGCGGGGTACATGCCAACGAAAGCGGGGAATGGCGTGCAGGCCGCGGAGCCGAAGCGGCCGCGCTGTTGTTGTCCGGCCCCGGCGTGGTGGTATAATGGGAGCAGTGTGATTTTGGCATAAGGAGCTGCGCGGCATGGCATTGGAAATCGAACGGAAATTTTTGCTCGCGGCGGAGCCGGAGCGGCTGGCGGAGGACGGGGTCATCCGCATCCTCACGACGCAGCGGATCGAGCAGACGTACCTCGCGATCGACGAGACGCAGGAGGTGCGCGTGCGGCGGATCGTGGACGCGGCGACCGGCGAAGTGACGCATACGCACACGTTCAAGAACGGCAACGGCTTGTCCCGGGAAGAGATCGAATACGGGATCACGGCGGGCATTTACGGGCAGCTGACCGAAGGGCGCGGCCTCGTGCCGCTGACGAAGGACCGCATCACGGCGGAGTGGAACGGCCGGAAGGTGGAGATCGACCGGTACGATCAGATCCGGCTGACCGTGCTCGAGGCGGAATTCGATTCGCTTGAGGCGGCGACCGCGTTCGCGCCGCCGGATTGGTTCGGCAAGGACATCAGCTCCGAGCGGCAGTACAGCAACAAGAAGGTATGGCGGGATCTTCAGAACCGCGGCCGTTAGCGCGCGGACGCCTGCCGTCAAACGGCCGCGGGGCTCAATGCGAAGCCGATAAACATGGCGAAGGGCACAGCCCTTCGGCCGAAGACGAAAGGACGCGGGCAGCCATGACAACGACGGAACAAGACCGCGTGCTCGAAGCCGCGGAGGCCTATGCCCGCGCCGAGCTGGGCGGGGACGTCACCGGCCACGACTGGTGGCATATCCACCGCGTCGTCCGCATGGCGCGGCATTTGGCCGGGCGCGAAGGGGCGGACGTCTTCGTCTGCGCGCTCGCGGCGCTATTGCACGACGTGGCGGACGAGAAGCTGAACGACTCCAAGGAAAGCGGGATGCGCAAGGTCGAGGACTGGCTCGCCGGCCAGCCGGCCCGCGAAGAGGATCGCGCGCACGTGGTCGAGATCATCGCGAACATGTCCTACAACGGCGGCGCGAATCCGCCGATGCGGACGCTCGAAGGGCAGGTCGTGCAGGACGCCGACCGTCTCGACGCGATCGGCGCGATCGCCGTCGCGCGCGCCTTCGTGTACGCGGGCTGGAAAGGCAGTCCGATCTACGATCCGGCGCTGCCGCCGCGCGAGTCGATGACGCCCGAGGAATACCGCAATGGGAAGAGCACGGCGATCAACCATTTTCACGAGAAGCTGCTGAAGCTGAAGGACCGCATCAACACGCCGTCCGCGAAGGCCATCGCCGAAGAGCGGCATGCCTACATGGCGGCGTACGTGGAGCGGTTCATGTCGGAGTGGGACGGGATCGGGGAGTAAGCCGGACGCCGGTTATGCCGCGGCCGGTACGGCTCCCGGGGCGCCAATCGAAGCTTCTTGCAAGGACGAAAAAGGCTTGCCGGTCCCGCGAACGCATCCGTTCGCGGGCGGCAAGCCTTTTTGGACGTTACTCGTATTTATTGCGCCTGCTCGTCCAGCTCCAGCTCCAGCACGACGGGGCAGTGGTCGCTGCCCATGACCTCGCAATGGATCTCCGCGCCGGTCAGGGAGGGGACGAGCCGCCCGGAGACGAGGAAGTAGTCGATGCGCCACCCCACGTTCCGCTCGCGCACCTTCGGCATGTACGACCACCAGGAGTAGACGTCGGCGCGGTCCGGATAGAAGTGCCGGAAGGAATCGACGAAGCCGGCCGCGAGCAGGTCGGTCATTTTGCCGCGTTCCTCCAGCGTGAACCCGGAGTTGCCCATATTCGGCTTCGGATGCTTCAGGTCGATCTCCTCGTGCGCCACGTTCAAGTCGCCGCAGACGATGACGGGCTTCTTGGCGTCCAGCTCCAGCAGGTAGCGCCGGAAGCGGTCCTCCCATTCCAGCCGGTAGTCCAGCCGCGCCAGGTCGCGCTTGGCGTTCGGCGTATAGACGTTGACGAGGTAGAACGCTTCGAACTCCAGCGTCAGCAGCCGGCCCTCCGGCTCGTAATCCTCTTCCATGCCGTAGCGGACGGAGAGCGGCTCGGCCTTCGTGAACACCGCCGTGCCGGAATAGCCCTTCTTCTCGGCGTAGTTCCAATAGGTCTTGTACGCCTCGCCGTGCTCCAGCTGGATTTGGCCCTCCTGCAGCTTCGTCTCCTGCACGCAAAAGATATCCGCGTCCACCCGTTCGAAATAATCCATGAATCCTTTGGTCACGCAGGCTCGCAGCCCGTTGACGTTCCAAGACACCAGCTTCATGCGGTACAGCTCCTCCACTCCATGTTGGGTCTACTGTACCCGCGAAGCGGCGGAGGTGTCAACCTGTCCGGATCGCCGGGAGTGTCGCGCCTCCCGCGCGGAGCGGCCGCCGGCGGCAGGAGCCCGGCGCCGTTTTTTTGACTTCGCCGATCCCGTTCTTCTATACTATCTTCCAACAGGCATTACGGGGCTGAGAAGGGGATGGGGCGGCATGGCGGGGAAGCGGGGAACGAAGTACGAAAATTTGGTGCCGACGGCGATGGGCATGAACCTGCGGTCGATCGGCACGATGCTGCGGGATCAATTCAAGCGGGATCCGCGGCGCCAGCCGGCGCGGCCGATTCCGGTCGTGCCGCTGTCGCTGCCTGAGCGGGCGCGGCCGGAGGGGATTCGCGCCGCGTGGTTCGGGCATTCGGCGTTCGTGCTGGAGCTGGAGGGCCGGCGGCTGCTGTTCGACCCGATGTTCTCGCCGTCGCCGTCGCCCGTGCCGATCTTCGGCGGCCGCCGGTACAGCGGCGCGCTGCCGCTCGAGCCGGAGGACTTCCCTCGGCTGGACGCCATCGTGCTCTCGCACAACCATTTCGACCATCTCGACAAAGCGTCCATCCGCAAGCTGCGGGACAAAACGAACCGTTTCGTCGTGCCGCTCGGCGTGCGAGGCCTGCTGGTGAAGTGGGGCGTCCCGCCGGAGCAGGTCACGGAGCACGGCTGGTGGGAGGAGCTCGAGGTCGCGGGGCTTCGGCTCGCCTGCACGCCGGCGCGGCATTTCTCGGGCAGGGGGCTGTTGGACCGCAACGGCTCGCTCTGGTGCTCCTGGGTCGTCATCGGCGCGCGCGGCAGGTTCTTCTTCAGCGGGGACAGCGGCTATGCGCCGCATTTCAAGGCCATCGGGGAACGCTACGGCCCGTTCGATCTGACCTTGATGGAATGCGGACAGTACGACGAGCGCTGGGCGAACATTCACATGCTGCCGGAGCAGACGGTGCAGGCGCATCTGGACGTGCGCGGCGGGCTGCTCGTGCCGGTGCATTGGGCGGCGTTCACGCTCGGCTTCCACGCTTGGGACGACCCGGCCGAGCGCGTGCTCGCCGCCGCCCGCGCCCATGGCGTGCGCATCGCCACGCCCCGGATCGGGGAGATCGTCGAAGCCGCCGAGGACGGCTATCCGCAGACGCCTTGGTGGCGGGAGTGGCGGTAGCGCCGCTCGCGCGACGCAGGCGGCATGAAAGATCGCGACTAGCCGAACGCGATTGCGGGAACGTAGTCGAAAGAACGTCAATGAGCCTATGAATCGCAGAAAGCCGGACGTTCCCGCGGGAGCGTCCGGCTTGTTTTCGTACGGCGCGCGCCGCGTGCAAGCCGCAGCCGGATTGCATACTCGCGGCGCGGAAATCCGATACTAACCGGACGGTACATTTTGGCAGGCGGATGGGTGGGGGCGAAACGCAAAAACAGCCGCCCGGAACCAACGACGGCCGCGGCGGAACAGGAGCGTCTGCATGAACAAAGATGGCTACACCCTGCATCACGCCGTCTCGGCGGACGGCACGCGCATCGGCTACCGCCGGCTCGGCCGCGGGCCCGGCCTCGTTCTCGTGCACGGGGCTTTCGTCTCCGGCCACGAATTCGAGAAGCTGGCCGCGGTACTCGCGGACGCGTTCACCGTGTACAATCTCGACCGCCGCGGCCGCCGGTACAGCGGGCCGCAGGGCGACCGGTACGGTATGGACCGGGAATGCGAGGACGTCCTGGCGGTGCTCCGGGCGACGGGATCGTCCCTGCTGTTCGGGCACAGCTACGGGGGATTGATCGCGCTCGAGCTGGCGCGGACGAATCCCGGCGCGGTCGCGCGGCTCGCGGTCTACGAGCCGGCGGTCTCCGTGCGGGGCAGCTTTCCGTCCGGCTGGATGCCCGGGTACAAGCGGGCCATGGCGGAGGGCCGGGAGCTGCGCGCCTTCGTGCGGTTCTTGAAAGGGGTCGGCACCTCCCAGCCGATCTGCCGGCTTCCCGCCTGGCTGCTGGAGCTGCTGCTCCTGCCGACGCTGTACTTCTGGGAAGGGCGCAAGCTTCGGGACAAGCTCCCGACGCTGATTCGCGAGATGGAAGAGACGTTCCGGCTCGACTCCACGTGCGGCGGCTATGCGGCGATCCGGGCCGAGACGCTCGTCATGGCCGGCGGCCGCAGCCCGGACTTCATGCTGACCGGCGCCCGCGCGGCCGCCGCCGCGATTCCGGACGCGCGTCTGCACGTCCTCGGCGGACGGGGGCATAACGCGCCGGAGCTGCTCGGCCAGCGGGCGATCGCGAGGCGGCTGAAGACGTTCTTCGGCGCGGAAGCCGCCGAGCCGCCCCGTTAAACGAAGAGAACCTCGGAAATCCGCCGCGCGCGGTCGAATTTCCGAGGTTCTTCGCGATGTCCTTGCCTGCGATTCGTTGCATGATCGCGCGGCGGAATAGACCGAATGCCGCTTGTTAGTGGCAGCATTTTAACGAAAGCGCGCGCGGAGGAATTCCATGCCGATCCGAGCTTGCGCTTCGCTTACTTCGTGGCCGCTGAACGGGTAGTCGACGATCGTTTTGTCCGCTTCGATCCGGTTGTAGACCGCATAGACCGTCTCGGGCATGCAGACGGGATCCTTCCAGCCGACGGACATCAGGACGGGCGCCTGGATCCGCGGGGCGAGGTTCAGCAGGTCGAAATGGGCGAGCGTCCGCAGCACGGTCCCGAGCCGCTCCGGGTAACGCTTCAGGTACTGGGCGACCTCGGTCAGGGAGCTGGCGGAATGCAGCACGCCATAGTCCATATGGCACTGGTTCGGAATATCCGCGACGACCGCGGCCGCCTTCGGATTGAGCGCCGCCGCCAGCAGCGCGAGCCCGCCGCCCTGGCTGCCGCCCACGGCCGCCACCCTGCCGGCGTCGACCTCCGGCTGCGCCGCGGCGGCGTCCACGGCGCGCGCCGCGTCCAGCGCGATCGCGTGGTAGTACGAGCCCTCCGGTTCCAGCACGTTGCCGGACACCCAGCCTTTGACGGCACCGGAGCGCAGCGGCATCCGGTTGCCGGTCTCGCCGCCTTGGCCGCGGACGTCCACGGCCAGCACCGCGTAGCCCTGCAGCAGCCAGGCGGCGTGCCGTTCGGGGTAGCCGCGGTCGACGGTGTAGCCGGGGAACGCGACGACGCACGGCAGCCCGCCGCCATCGCCCGGGGGCGCCTCCGGCGCCATGAACCACGCGTGAATCGGCGTATCGTCGTAGCCGTCGTACGTCAGCCGGTCGACCGCTACGCCGGGGAACGGGGAATCCGTCCGTTCGCGGCGCGCGCCGAGCGGACGGTTCGCGTCGGCGTCCAGCGCCGCGCTCCAGAAGGCGTTCAGCTCCGCGGGATCGATCGTCGCCGGCGCGTGGTACAGCTCCAGCTCGCGCTTGCGGCGCGCGATGGCATCATTCATCGGTTCGTTCCTCCTCGCTTCTTCTTATAACGGATGCGTTCGTTCTTCGGGGGCGGCCAGCCAGGCACGGCGACCCGGCTGGCGAGCGGCCGCGGCCGCCCACAGCATGACGGCGAGCAGCGCGATCGCGGTGCCGGCGAACAGCCAGCGCGTGCCGTCCGGACCGTAGGCGTCCAGGAACCAGCCGGCGCCTTCGGGCAGCAGCGCGCCGCCGATGCCGCCGCACGCCATGAGCAGGCTCGTCGTCCGCTCCGCCGCGCCCGGCACGGCGCGGTTGGCGAATACGAGCGCGATGGCGAACATGCCGGACATCATGAGACCGACGACGAACGTCAGCACGAAGATCGGCACGCTGTCCGTGAAAAAGGTCATGAGCACGAACAGGACGGCCGCGACGAGACAGGTGCCGAGCAAATAAACGGCGCCTCCCAGCCGGTCGGCCAGCTGGCCGGAGACGAGCCGTCCGAGCACCATGGCGCCCCAGAACAGGCTGAGCACCAGCGTGGCCGACGCCTCGGTCATGCCGTTGCCGGCGACGAGCAGGGAAGGCAGGTAATGGATGTAGCTCATCTCCAGCCCGACGTAGACGACGAAGAACAGGGCGCAGGCCGCGAGCACGATGCCGCTCTGGCGGCGGGAGAACGCGCGGCCGGCCGCGAGCCCGGCGGGCGCATGGCCGTGGGCGCCGCCCGTCTCCGCCTGCGCGGGCCGGTCGAGCACGGTCGGCCACCAAAGCAGCCAGAGCAGGAAGGTGACGGCGCCCATGACGCCGACGATGCCGAAGGACAGCCGCCATTCGCCGGCTTCGATGAGCGCGGCGCCGGCGAACGGAATGATCAGCGCGCCGACGCCGAAGAACGTCTCGACGCGGCTCATGGCGACGTTCGCCTTCGCGCCGGAAGCGCCGACGACGAAGGAGCCGACCACGGCCTCCGTCATGCCGAGCCCGACGCCCGCGAACGGCGCGATCGTCAGCATGGCGCCCCAGGGCGGACGCAGCGCGTAGAGCAGCTCGGCGACGGTCATGAAGGCGATCGCCGCCAGGAGCACGGGCTTCTTGCCGAGCCGGTTCATAAGGCCGGGCGCGCATAGAATGCCGGCCATGCCGCCGAGGAATTGGAACATGACGAGCCGCCCGCCGTCCCCGTAGAGAATGCCGTACGACTTGACCATCGGTTCCATGACGGCGCCGATGGCGAGCTGCCCGAGGCCGATGACCAGGTAGGCGATGCAGCCCAGGATGAGAAGCCTTTTCATAAACAAGTAACCCCCGCTTGATGGACTTCCTTCACCTTAACACAAACCCGGGGGCGGCAGAAGGTGAAAATCGTTTCATCGGGGCGGGGGATCGGGTCGGCGGAAGCGGACGCGCGCCGGGGGGCGGCGAGGCGGCAAGCGGTCGTCAGGCGGCTTGCTTGCGCCGCGGCGCGCGCCCGGTCGCGGCCGATCGGCCGCGCGAACGGTGAGCGGGCCGATCCGGCCGTTCACCGCAGGTCGCTCGGCCAGATCACGAAGGAGCGGTTGTCGCGCTCCGCGCCGAGCGTCCTCAGCACGTCCGCGACCGGCGATTCCGCGATCGGCGCGCCGTTCCACCGGTCGATTTTGATTTTGCTCAGCTTCTGCTGGCGGAGCAGCGCGCGGAAGACGTCCCGCAGCGCCGCGGGGAGCTCCGCGTCCCGGGCGGCGGCGTCCGGCTCGTCCGGCGGCGCCGTCAGATCGACGATGTGCCGGCCGTTGTTCTCGAGCCAGAAGCGCCACCGGCCGTGCTGCAGCACGAGGAAGCTGCCGCTCTTGCGCGCGAAGCCCGCGCCCCGCGCGGCCGGCCAGTCGGCGGCGAGGCCGAACGGGTTGGCCGGATCCGTCGCGGCCAGCACCGTCACGGCGTCGCCCGCCTGCGCGGGCAGCGGACGGCGCACGGCCTCGATGCCCTCGCGCCGGGCGAACTGCAGCGTGCCGACGCCTTCCACGAGCAGCCCGCGCGTCACGACGCCCCACTGCTCGAGCTGCTTCAGCACGGGAAACAGCTCATCCCAGCCGAAGGGCGACAGCTGCTGCACGAGCTCCCGGGAGACGATGCCGCAGCTGTCGAGCAAATGCTGGGTCCAATGCAGCGCCGACGCCGACAGGTCGGAGCTCACGGACCGCAGCGCCTCGGCGCCGAGCTCGCCCGGTACGCCGGCGGACGCGCGGGCGCCCGCGGCGCGAGTCGCGCCGGCGCCGCCGGCAGCCGGGCCGCGCTCAGCGGCCGGGAGCGAAGCCGGGCCGCCGTCGCCGGACTCGCCGTCCCCGGCGTCCGCAAGCGAACCGGTCCAGTACCAGCGCCCGAGGCCGGAGCCCGTGCGGGCGAGCTGCTTGCCCTTGGTCGCGAGCTGCAGCCGGAGCGGCGCGAACTGGTCGTTCGAGACCGCGCCTTCCCAGACGAGGTCGAGCAGGTCGGCGAGCAGCTCGGACGGCGGCTTGCCGTAGTCGCGGCTCAGCTTGGTCAGGAAGCTGGCGCCGCCCGCCCGGAGCAGCCCGAGCAGCCGCGGATGCTTCGAATCCGGCGCTTCGGCTCCGGCCTGCGCCCGCGCCCGGGCGTCCGCCCGCAGCACCGGCGCGTAGAGCGGCCGGGCGTCCGCGAGGAAGAAGGCGATGCGGCCTTCCTTCTCGGTCTCGCCCTTGCGCCCGAGCCAGAGAACCTCGCCCGAAGCGCAGAGCAGGTCGAGGTCTTCCTTGCGGTAGCCGGCCACGCGGGCGGGGAAGACGAGCGACTCCCAATGCGAGGCGGGCAGGAAGAAGCCCTGCAGCCGTTCGATGACCGCGCGCAGCCCGTCGATCCCGCTCAGCTGCGTGCCGGAGAGCACGTGCTGGAGCTGCGACATGTAGGCCATCCAATCCACGGGATCGACGGCCTCGGCCTGCTTGCGCGCCTGCTCCAGCGTCAGCCGGACGAGCCGCTTCGCCACGCCGCGGCTCGTCCAGATCCGTTCGTCCTCGTCCGCGAACGGCGCGTGCTCGGTCCGCTCCAGCGCGACCAAGGTCTCCGCGACGCGCGCGGCGTCCGCGGCGCCGAGCCGCGGATACCGTTCCCGCAGCTCGGCCTCCGTGAACGACAGCCGGTTGTCCGCGAACCGTCCCGCGACGAACGCGATCGCGGCTTCGCTCCGCGGGAACGCGTCGTAGAGCTCGCGTTCCTCGGCGCAGATCCAGCGCCGTCCGCCGCCGAAATCGAGCGCGGCCGCGCGCCCGGCCGCAACCAGCGCCTCCAGCCAGGCGCCCGCGTCCCGCCCGGCCGCGGCGGCCAGCTCCTCGGCGGACTGGTCGCCCCGCCGCTTGAGCAGCGCGAACAGCTCCTCCGCGTTCGCGGGCGCGATCGGCCCCGCCTCCAGGCGCGCGGCCTCCTCTCGGGCGACGGCGGGATCGACCGCCCGCCGCACCGCCTCCTCGCCGAACAGCTGCCCGGCGAGCGCCTTGCTGACGCCGAGCAGCTGGAGCTGCGTCGCCTCGCTCAGGCCGTCGCCCTCGTAGAGCATCGCATTGGCGTAATCGGCGATGAACTGCGCGGCGAACGGCGACGGCGCCCGCGTTTCCTTCGCGAACACTTCGATGCGGCCGTCGGCCGCGGCGTCCAGCAGCGTTTTCAAACCCTCCGCGTCCAGATAGTCGTGCAGGCACTCCCGCATCGCTTCCGCCAGATAGGGAAAATGCTCCGCGTATGGCAGCGCCTGCTTCAGCAGCTCCTCGCTGCGCAGCCGCTTCTGCCACATCGGCGTGCGCGTGAAGCTGCGCGACAGCAGCAGCGACGTCTCCGCGATCCGGCGGAACGCCACGGCGAGCAGGGGGGAGCCCGCGATCGCCTCGGTCAACAGCATTTCTACGCCGCCGGCCGTCAGCTGCCGCAGCGTCTGCAGCCAGGACGCGTCCCAGTCCGGCACGACGAGCTCGATGCCGTTGTCCTTGGCGTTGCCGTACATCGAATAGGGGAGCAGCCGCCCGAAATGCCGCTGGATCGCCAGCAGCCACGTCCGGTTCAGGCGGCGCCCGAACGGGCTATGGATGACGACGCGCGTCTGCTGCATCAGATCGCGGTAATATTCGACGATGATCCGCCGCGCGGTCGGCAGCCCGAGCGCCCGCTGCTGCGCTCTTACGAGCTCGATCAGCTCGGAGGCCGCGTAATGGTCGAGCCCGTAGTCGGCGTCCAGCCAGGCGGCCGCCGCCTCTTCGAGCGCGCGCGTTTCCTCCGGGGCGGGATCGGCATCGTCGTTCAGCCGCAGCCGGCTCGCGAGTTGGTCCAGAAATTCGCCGAGCCGCGCGCCGACCTCGACGCTCCGGCTGCTCGCTTCCGCCTTCCAGAACGGGATCTCGCTGAAGCGGTTGGGCGCCTCCTGCACGTAGACGCGGTCGTTCTCGATGCGGCTGATCATCCACGAGCTCGTGCCCAGCTGGAACACGTCGCCGGCACGGCTCTCCGCGATGTATTCTTCGTCCAGCTCGCCGAGATGGACGCGGCTGTCCGCATGGTGGACGGGGTAGGCGGAGCTCGACGCGATCGTGCCCGCGCCGGTGACGGACGCCATGGCCGTGTTCGCCCGCTTGCGCAGCGTGTCCGTATCCCGGTCCCAGTCGATGAGCGGGCGGGCGAACGGGTAAAAGCCGGACAGCACCTTCAGCGCCGCCTCGAGCCGCTCGCGCGGGAAGCCGCGGTAGCATTCGCTGCGCGCGACGAGGCCGTGCAGCGCGTCCACGGTCACGTCCGCGGCGGCGACGACGGATACCGCGTGCTGCGACAGCACGTCGAGCGGCTCCCGCGGCAGGACGATCGCCTCGATCTCCCGGCGCGCGATGCTGCGGCACAGCACCGCGGCTTCCGGCAGCTCGCCGCGCTGGCGCGCCACGATATAGCCGCGGCTGACGTCGCCGACGGCATGGCCGGCGCGGCCGATGCGCTGGATGCCCGCGGCGGCGGCCTTGGGCGAGTCGACCTGGATGACGAGGTCGACGTGGCCCACGTCGATCCCGAGCTCGAGCGAGGAGGTCGCGACGAGGCAACGCAGCTCGCCGGTTTTCAGCATCCGCTCGACCTCGAGCCGCCGCTCCCGCGCCAGACTGCCGTGGTGGGCGCGCGCCAGCTCGCGGCCGGCATGCTCGTTCAGCCGCAGCACGAGCCGCTCGCACAGCCGGCGGCTGTTCACGAACAGCAGCACGGACCGCGCGCCTTCCATGAGCGCCATGAGCCGCTCGACGAGCGGCTGCCAGATGCCGTCGCGCGTGCGCGGGGGCCGGCTCAGGTCCGGCATCGTCACCCGGACCGCGATCGCCTTCGTCATCGCGCTCTCGACGATGACGACCGGCCGGGGCGCGTAACCGAGCGGGTGCGCGGCGCGGGCCGCCGCCGTCTCCGCGTCCGGCTCGGCGTCGCCGACGGGCGCGGCGCCGGGCGCTCCGGCATCGGCGGCCGCCTCCGCGCTCCCCGCGCGCTTCGCGTCCTTGGCGCCGACCGTACCGGTTCGGGCGTCCGCTTCCCCGCGCGCCCCGTCGGCCGCCGCGGCACCGCGCGCGCCCGTCCGGCTTCCGGGCGTGTCCGCCACGGCCCCGCCCGCGCGCCCCGCGTCCGCTTCGCCCTCGCCGGCCGGCGCCCAGCCGCCCAGAAACCGGGCGACCCGGCTGAGCGGCTTCTGCGTCGCCGACACCCCGATGCGCTGCACCGCGCGGGGCGCCAGCGCCGCCAGCCGCTCCAGCGACAGCGACAGGTGCGCGCCGCGCTTGTCGCCGGCGAGGCTGTGGATCTCGTCGACGACGATCGCTTCGGTCAGGCGCAGCATCTGCCGGCCCTTGTCCGACGTCAGCAGCAAATAAAGCGACTCCGGCGTCGTCACGAGCACGTCGGGCGGCCGGTTCGCCATGCGCGCCCGCTCGGCCGGGAGCGTGTCGCCGGTGCGGACCGCGGTGCGGATGCCCGGCCAGGCGCCGTGTCCGGCCTCGGCGCCGTACGTCTCGATCTCGCCGAGGAAGCCGACCAGGTGATGCTGGATGTCGTTGTTCAGCGCCTTGAGCGGCGTGACGTACAGCACGCGCACGCCGGCCGGCCAGCCCGCGCCATGGGCCAGGGCGGCTTCCTTGGCCAGCGCGACGCGGCTCAGGCAGGGCAGCAGCGCGGCCAGCGTCTTGCCGGAGCCGGTCGGCGCGGCGATCAGCGTATGGCGGCCGGCGGCGATCGCCGACCAGGCGTCCCGCTGCACGGGCGTCGGCTCGCCGAACGCGCGGCCGAACCAGCCGGCGAGCGTCGGGTGGAAACCCGCGAGCGGGGAAGAGGAAAGGGACATGCGTCAGCAGCTCCTTTTGGTTACGTCGTTCGTCATGTTCGATCTCGCGCGGCGGGGGATTTCCTTACGGCAACCGGCTGGAAAATCCTGCGGCGCGCTTTCTTACCACGATAACACAATCGCGGCGCAGGCGAAAATCCGCCCGCGGTCCGCCGGACGCCGGCAAAAGAAAGACCGTTCTCCGGACAATGTCCGAAGAACGGTCTCTGCCGCTAGCGCCGAAGTCGGGCGCGGGGGTTATTCAATCAGCTTCGCCCGCTGCAGCAGCTGGCGGAGCGCGACGGTCGCCATGTCGCGGGTCGTCGGCTCGTCCGGACGGAAGTACGAGACGCCGCCGAGCGACATGCCCTGCATGATGCCCGCGTCCGTCACCGCCGCGATCGCGTCCTTGGCATAGCCGGCGATCTCGGCGTCGTCCCCGTACGCGACGCGGGACGGCGTGCCGGCCGGCTTGACGCCGAGCAGGTCGATCGCGCGGGCCAGCATGACGCCGAGCTGCTCGCGCGTGACGGGGTCGTTCGGCCGGAAGCTGCCAGCCCCGTAGCCCGTGACGATGCCCGCGTCGTAAGCGGCCGCGACGTCCTTCGCGAACCAGTCCGCCGGCTTCACGTCGGCGAACATCCCGTTCGCCGGCGCGTTCAGGCCGAGCGCGCGCGTCAGCATCGCCGCGAATTCGGCGCGCGTCACGGTCTTCTTCGGCGCGAACGCCGTCGCCGACGTGCCGTTCACGAGCAGCTTGCGGGCCATCGCTTCGATCTGCGACTGCGCCCAGCTGCCTTGAATATCGGCGAAGCGCACGTCGCGGCTGACCGCGGCGTACGTCGAGAAGCCCGGACGGCCGACGGTGACGACCGTCGTCCCGTCCGCCTGCGGCGCGAAGACCGATGCGGCCGCGAAGACTTCGCCGTTCTCTTCGTAGCGCACGCCGGCCGTATTGGCCGCGATGCTGCCCGGCACCGTGAACGAGCGGGCGATCCGCTGCCCGGCCGGGACCTCGAGCGGCGTGGAGCCGGTTCCGTTCAGGACGCTGGCCGTGAAGGCAATGGGCTTGCCGATCAGGACGCCGTCCGCGCCGACGGAGAAGGCGCCCGCTTCCTGCGGCGCGATGACGATCTCGAGCGACACGCCCGCCGGGACGTTCGCCAGCAGGGCGGCCGGAATGGCGATCGCGGCGTCTCCGCCGCTCACGATCAGCGTGCTGCCGGCCGGCGCCGCTGCGATCAGCGCCGCTTGCGCGCCGCTAACGGCGAAGGTCGCGCTCTTGCGGTCCGGATTCGCGACCGGCACGACGATCGCCGCCGGAGAGCTGCCCGCCTTGTCGAGCGCCGCCTTCAGGCCGGCGTCGGCGATCGCGGCGCGGATGCCGCCGTTCGCGTCGGTCGCCGCCGGCGTCACGGATACTTGCTTTTGTCCCTGGGCGATGACGGCCGCGACCGACGGGGTCGGCGTCTCCGCGGCAGGCGGCGCCGGCGGCGTCGGCGTCGTGACCGGCGGAACGTAGACGTTCTCCGCCGGAATGGCGACGGGAACCTTGACCGTCGCGAAGTTGTCGGGATTGGCGGTCTGCGCGATGCGGACCGTCAGGTCGACCTTGGCGTCGGCCGAGCCGCCGCCCGGACGCTTCAGCAGGACGTTGTCCTTGACGTAGCTTTCGTCGCTGCTGGCGGAGACGGTATACGCGTAGCCCTCCGTCTCCGGCAGCGTCAGCACCTTGGCGCCGACCGACGTGACGTTGACGGCCGTCGGCGCGAAGTCCTTCGCGACCAGCGACAGGGCGGCTTCGTCCTCGCCTTGGATCCGGTATTGGCCGACGGCCTCGTAGACGGCCTTCGCTTTGTAGTCGTTGTCCAAGAAGGCTGCAAGCACGTCCAGCTTGTAGGTGCCCGGCTTCAAATGCTTGATGACCGGATTGCCGTCCTTGTCCGCCTCGTCGTCGATGTATTCGTCGTTGATGTCATCGATGGTATAGTCGCCCGGCTCGAACGGCTGCAGCTTTCCGGCTCCGTCCACGTTCGCTTCGGCATACAGCGTGCCGACCAGTTCATCGTTCAGATCGAATACGTCGATTTCGAAGTAATTCGCGTCCTCCGCCGTCAGCTTGAAGGAGACCGACGTCGAATCCTGATAGTCGTCCCCGTTCGGCGAGACGGTCGGCGGATCGGCGACGACGTCTTGGACGCCGAAGCCGTTATCGGCACGTTCGTCGCCCACGTGCACGACGAACGGCAGGTGAAGCGCGGGCTGCCCGTCGCCGCTCTCCAGCAGCACTTCGCCTTCGTACCGGCCGTCCGGCGCGTCCGCGGCCGGGGTCGCCGTCAGCCCGAACTCGGCGGCGCCCGCCGCGCTGGCGGTGATCGTGCCGCCCGCCCCGAGACCGGTCAGCGCGAGGCCGAGTTTGGAGGCGTCGCCTTCCTTGAAGGTTCCGCCGCTATCCGACAGATCGTCGTGCAGGACGACGGAGGCCGTATACGTCACGGGCTCGCCGGAGAAGTTCTTCAGCGTCAGCGGCTCCGACTTCGTCTCGCCGGGCTGCATCAGCCCGAAGCTGGCGGAGGAGCCGTAGTTGACGACCTCGTGCTCGTTCATGTAAGCGTCCATGATCGAGATGTGGTCGATCGTCTCCAGCAGGGCCGGGGTGTCGAGCGCCTTGGAGACGTCGACGCGGCCCGCGCCCTGCGTATAGGCGTCGTACGCATGCCCCTCGCCGTCCGTCAGCTCGGCGGCCGTATTGGCGAGCGCGGCCCGGACGTCGAACGGCGTCCATTCCGGGTGCTTCTCCTTCAGCAGCAGCGCGAGGCCGGCGACGTGCGGGGTCGCCATGCTCGTGCCGCTGATGCGGTTGTACGCGTCCCGGTACGAGACGTCCGGCTTGTCTTTGCCATAGGCCGGCCACGTCGAGAAAATATTGTTGCCCGGCGCGACGACGTCCGGCTTGATGCTCCAATCGGCGTCGGAGTTCGGGCCTTTGGAGCTGAAATCGGCGATCCGGTCGCCCTCCGCGCCCACGGCCCGCTCGAAGGACGCGCCGAACGCGAAAGTAAGCGCCGTTTCCGGCTGGGCCAGCACCTGCTTGGCCAGCTTGCGTCCGTAAGCGCCTTCCATGTCGAAGGTCGGAATGAACGCCGGGGAATCGCCGAGCAAGGCGTTGATGAAGCCGTTGCGGTCCTTGATGTCGTCGCTCAGGTTCGGCGCCTTCCCGTCGTTGATGCCGTTGAACACGATGACCGCTTTCGCGCCGTGCGCCTTGGCGATGGCGATCTTGTCGACGAACGCGAGGTCGCCGCGGGAGAGGAGGACGACCTTGTCCGCGGCGTCCTTGCCGGCGTAGTCCGCGTCGTAGCCGAGTCCCGCGTAGACCGCGCCGATCGGCTCCGTGCCCAAGTAGGCGGCCAAATCCTCCTGTCCCGTCCGCCAGCCCATCGCTTGGATGCCGACCGGATGCCCGTCGTCGAACGGGCTGGCGACGGTGCCGGTGAAGTACGGCGATTCCGTCGTCGCCGCCCCGACCGAGATGGCGAGCTGGGAGCTCGCCGGCGAACCCATCGTGTAGTAAGCCGGCCCGGCGTTGCCGTTGGCGATGACCGCCACGACGCCCGCGAGCACCGCGTTGTTGATGGCCGCGGCGTCCGGCGTGTTCACGTCCTTCTCGAGGTCCGAGCCGAGCGACAGGTTGATGACGTCCATGCCGTCCTCGACGGCCCGTTCGATGCCTTCGATGACCTGCGCGGACGAACCGCTGGAACGGCCGGAGTCGATATCGAAGCCGAGCACCTTGTACATATGGAGGTCGGCGCCGTAGGCGACGCCCTTCTGCGCGTATTCCGCGTTCGCGCTGCTCGCCCTGCCGGCGATCGTGCCGGAGACGTGCGTGCCGTGGCTGGTGCCGAGATTTTTTACGGCCGGGTTCGGGATTTCCTCGTACGGGTCGTCGTCGTCGAAGTAGGCGTCGTACCCGCCTTTATAGGCGCCGGCCAAATCGGGATGCGCGTAGTCGATGCCGGTATCGATGACGCCGACCTTCAGTCCCGCGCCCGTGTAGCCTTCCGCCCACGCCTTGTCCGCCCCGATCTGCTCCAGCGGCAGGTTGTCGTAGTAGAGCGGCTTGGTCGGATCGCCGACCGGCGCGACGTCCGGCACGCTGTAATAGGTGCGGTTCTCGAACACGGACGTGACGCCGGGCAGCGCGGCCAGCGCCGGGATCTCGTTGGCCGCGATCGTAACCTCGAGGCCGTTCAGCACGGTGTTGTATTGATGGTTGACGGTCATGTCGAGGCCGGTGGTCCGCGCCGCTTGGATGAACGACGCCTGTTGGCTGTCGGCGGCTTTCCGCGCGGATTCTTCGGTCAGCGTCGCGATGCCGTTCGCGCTGGCGAAGCTGCCGACGGCGCCGGGCTCGCCCGAGAGCGTCACGATGACGCGCGTTTGGGCGGCGGAGGCGGTGTCGATGCGGGGGGAGACGTACCCGCGGATCGGCGAGGACGGGTGTTTCGGTATCGCGCCCGCGAGGGTAATGGCGGTTGTGCTTGTGCCGGAAGCGCTGGCAGGATAGGGGAGACTCATCCCCGCGGTCAACGCCGCCGCCAGGGAGATCGTGAGCAGTTTCCGGATTGCGTTACGGTTTCGCAATGAACATGCACGCCCTTTCCAAGCTTGAGGTATGAAATGCGATTCTATAAGTCTTGTAAACGCGGGAAACCTATTATTTACAATTAAATAAGGGGCTGGAAAAGTCAATAAAGATTATTCAAAATTATTTAACAATTTAAATAATTGAATCGTTGGAACTAGAACGGCAGGTCAATCGACAAGCCCTGCGCGCATACATATGGACTTACGGCAAGCGGCTTCGGGGCATCGGCGGCGGGAGGGACCGGAATGGCGAAATGGCGGGACAGCTTGGAGCGGCGGTTCATGGAATGGCGGCGGCTGGAGTATGCGGTGGAGCATACGCTCGCGGGCCGGCGCGTGCTGCGCGTCGCGGGGCCGCGGACGCCGCGGCTGACGACGCCGGTATCGGTCGCGATCAGGCGGGAGGAGCTGGGCGCGGTGGAAGAGACGTTCCAGGCGGGGCTGGCCTGCTTCTGCCTCGGGGAGCTGACGGCGGAGGGACGCGCCGCGTTTCTGCGGGTCTGGCACGAACGGCTCGAGGCCGGGGCGACCGCCGTGCTGGCCGACCGCCGGGGCGAGGGCTGCGAGACGCCCGCGGAGCTGGCGGACTTGTTCGGGCCGCATGCCAAGGCGCTGAACGTCGAGGTCGGCCCGACCTTTTGGTGGGTCCGCTACGAACGGGCGTAACCGCGCGCGTTCGGCCAAAACAAACAAAGCCGCGGCTGCTTGTCTCGGGAAGAGAAGCAGCTGCGGCTTTGCTTGCAATGCCTTTGCGGGGCGGTCGGACCGCCGCGCCGGCATTATGCGTACGTCTTGCTCGGATCAATCGTCGTTATCGCCCGGCTCGTCGGAAGGATCGTTCGCGTATTTCTCGAACGTGGACTGGTTCATTACGCGGCGCGCCGTTACGTAGCGCTTCGAGTAATAGGATTCGCTCAGTCCGTTGATCGCGACGCCTCTGCTGGTGGACGCGTGCGCGAACTTGCCGTCGCCGACGTAGATGCCCACGTGCGAGATGCCGTTGCCCGTCGTATTGAAGAATACGAGATCTCCCGGAATCAGATCGTCCTTGGCGATTTTCTTGCCCAGCGTGGCCTGCGAACGGGACGCGTGCGGGATTTCGACGCCGAGTTTCTTGAACACGTACATCGTGAATCCGGAGCAGTCGAACCCTTTCGTAGTCGTGCCGGAGTAAACATAGGGTGTTCCGATCAGATCGCCGATGACGCCGTCCATTTTCGACTGCGCGAACACGCTTCCGGTCTGGAAGATGAACAGCATCGCGATTCCGATCACTAGCGCGGAAAACTTCTTCAAAACGGGAAACTCCTTCCGGGGCCTACGAGGTTAGCTGTGGGGTTCGGTTGAAGGCTCCCTATGATCGCCTCTGGCAGACGGTCTTCGGCAGACCGGCTGTCGGGATCAATTCACCCAGAATGGTTCCCCCGTTTCCCTCTTGCAAGGGAATTCGGCAAATTTTTCATTTCTCACGGCTAAATATTCGATCATTTTGTCGCTTCTCCTTCCAGGTTCATCCTTTGTTCACACATTAAAATTATTAGAATGCAACCTTTTGTCTCTCATTTTCGTATAATAGCGCCGTTTTCGCGATCGGAGAACGCGTTTATTCGGCGTTGTCGGAAAAACGTCCGGACCGTGCGGGGCCCGTCCCTTCGCCGCCTTCGGCAGACGTCGAAAAGCCCCGTCGCGGGGCGTACGGGGCGGAACGAAAGTCCTAGGCGATGCGATTCGCGAAGATTCGGACGCGGCTGCCGCGGGGCGGCGCCGAGGGGCAGGCGGGGAGATCCGCCCGCTTCGGCCTTACGGCTGCTTGGACTGCCAGACGTCGAACTGGGAGGCCGCCGTCCACACCTTCATGACCGTGCGAATCAGCTGATAGCCTTGGTGAAGCACCAGCGCGAGCAGCCCGGCCCACAGCATCGACACGGAGGCGACCGTCACGCTGACGAGCGCGCCGATGCCCCACATCGCGAGCGACACGCCGGCGAAGGGCAGGAAGTTCGCGAGGCATTGCCAGAGGCCTCGCATGGAGCCGCTTCCGGCAACGGAACCGAACTGCATCGCGAGGAAGAGCAAGTGGAGCAGCACCGCCCAGAGCAGCCACGCGCCGGCCCACGGCCCGGCCTGCTTCGCGAATTCCGTCAGCGTGCCGCTCGTCAGCAGCAGGTCGAGCGCCTTGGGCAGGAGCCAGGCGGCCGGCGCGAGCGTCAGCGTCGTCTCGGCCAGGTAGAGCAGGGCGACCGGCTTCCAGGCTTTGCGAATGCCGCTCAGGAACTTGGTTCCTTGCTCGTCGCTCGCGCGGTACAGGGAGTGGAACAGGCCGGCGTTCAGGAACGGCGTAATGACGATCCGTCCGGCCAGCAGCCCGCAGAAGAGCAGGGCGTAAGGCCGGAACGCGTCCGTCTTCATGAGCTGGAACTGCGATTCCGTCAGGAACAGCGAGATGGCGCTGCTGCTGGCCGCGTACGAATCGGGAAACCGCTTGAGCAGCGGCACCGCGATGCCCTCGATCGTCCGGTAGAGGAAGAAGCCCCATAGCAGTTCGTAGAGGAACAGCAGGATAATGATGTAGATGTGCTTCGTCGTCAGCTTCCAGCCTTGCTTGATATGCGTCTTCATCCGTCAATCACCTCCTTCATTAATCGCGGCGGGCGTTACCAGGCGAGCGAAGCGAAGAGCGTCTCGGCCAGCTTCGAGAGTCCGACGCTCCAGCGCGTGCGCGTTTTCTCGTCGAGGTCGGCCTTCATGAAATTATTGATGTGCTTGTTGTCGAGCACGTTGTCGTTCTGCGGATCGACCGCGGCCCAGAGCAGCTTGGCGCCATGGACGATCTTGTACTGGACGCTGGCTTCCTGGCCGTCCCATACCTTGGGCATGACCGTGCCGTCGGCGAAATGGAGCACGACCGTCACCGGGCCGTTCGAGCCGCCGGTCTTCTTGATGAGCACGACGTTCTCGTACGCCGTCTTCCCGTCCTGCTTGACCGGCGTGACGCGGATGCCGGCGACCGCATAATCGGACATCGCGTCCCCGTACACGAAATGGCTGAAGTAGTCGTTCCACTTGGTCTTCGTCACCGATTCCACGACCCGCTGGAAGTCGGCGGTGGACGGGTGCTTGAACTTGTACTTCTGGAAGTACGTCCGCATGATCTTGCGCATCGTCGCGTCGCCGACCTGCTTCTCGATGCCGACGAGCACGAGCTTGGCGCGGATGTAGACGTTCTCGGCGTAGTGGTTGTTGTCGTGGTACGACCAGGACAGCTGCTTCAGCGGCGCGGGATCGGTCATGTAGCTGGCTTCCACGGGCAGGTTCGGCGCCACGCCGTATTCGCTTTCCATGACCTTGTCCTCCGCGTAGGAGGTGAAGCCTTCGTCGAGCCACGCTTCCTCGAACTCGTTGGAGGCGACCATGCCGTACCAGTATTGGTGGCCGATCTCGTGCACGACGGTCCGCTCGAGGTCGTACCCGGGATTGTCGTTCTCCGCCGAGAACGCCGTGACGAGCGTCGGGTATTCCATGCCGCCCGCGCCGTTGCCGCCCTTGGGCGGGACGACGATGGAGAGCGTCGTGTACGGATAGGCGCCGTACCACTGCGCGTACTTGGCGAGCGCGGATTTGGCCGCGTGCAGGTAGCGGTCCTTGTACTTGGCGTGCAGCGGATCGAGGTACAGCTTGATGCGCACGCCGGGCACGCCTTCGGTGGAGTACGGCTCCTCCGAATAGACGAAGTCGGGGGAGGCGGACCAGCCGAAGTCATGCACGTCGTCGGCGTAGAATTGGTACGTCTTGCGGCCGTCCTGGACGACGGACGCTTTCGCCTGGAAGCCGGTGGCGGCGACCTTGTAGGACGAGGGCACGTTGATTTTTACGCTGTAAATGCCGAAGTCGCTGTAAAACTCGGAGTTGCCGTGGTACTGGTGCGCGTTCCAGCCCTCCGTGGCCCGGCCCCGCGTGCCCGCGGTCTCGTAGACGGCCAGCTTCGGGAACCATTGGCCCGCCATGACGAAATCGCCGGAGTAGCCCATGCGCGCGAACACCTCGGGCAGCTTCACCTCGAACTTCATGCGCAGCGTCACGCTTTTGCCGGGGGCCACGGGATTCGGGAGCTTGAGCTTGGCCAGCGTCAGATCGTTCGGGTTGCCGTCGTCGGGCTGCACGAAGTGCAGGCGGGGGAGCAGGCTGTACCCTTCCGTCGTCTCCAGCGTCAGCAGGTTCATGTAGCCCGTGCTGTCCGAGGTGGCCTTGTCCTCCCGCAGCTGGCCGCCGGATTCGCGCATGAACGTCGTCTCCTTGGAGCGGAAGGCGTTGGGATAGAGGTGAAAGTAGAGCTCGGACACCTGCTGCCTGCCGGGGTTTGTCCACGTGACGGTCTGCGCGCCCTGCAGCAGGTGCGTATCCGTCTGCAGCGACACGTCGATGTGGTATTCCGCGACGCGCTTGCTGAGCGCGACGGGCTTCGGCTGCATGACGCTGTCCGGCTGCTGCGTCGCCGGAGGCGCGGCCGGCTTGGGCGCGTCCTTCGCGGGGGCGGAGGCGTACGTATATTGCGAAATCCAGGCATGTCCGAACCCTTCCCGCGCCGTTACGCCGATCAGCGCGGCGGCGAGGGCAAAGAGCAGTAAACGTGTGGCGAGGCGTGGCTTCATTCTAAGACTCCCTCCCGTTGACAAGCATCTAAGGCATGTATATGTTTGCTTTTCCGGGATTATTAGCTAAAATGGAATTAAAGTGCGGACTGGCCGGGAAACCGCGCCGGACGCGGAATTCAAGGCTTTGTACAAGGCTTGGGACGGGAGTTGAACGGAGCGCGTGAGCGAACAAAACAACGGACAGCAGCCGCCGGAGAAGAAGGAGAAGAAGTCTCTTTCGCTGAACGTGGTGAGCAATAAGGAACATAAGGGCTTCGGCGCGGGGACGATCGACCTCAGCGACGTCGCCTGCGTCATGATCGATAACGGCGAGGCGTACATCGACGTGGGCGCGATGCACGCGAAGAGCAAGATCGAGCGGGGCATCAAGTTCGGCACGAACAAGGAGGACGTCCCGAACGGCCGCCCGTGTTGGATCGTCTGGGTCGCGGTGGAGCGGGGCGAGGAAGGCGCCCATTACGCGGGCGCGACGGCATGCCCGATGCTGATCGATTCGGAGGCGCGCAGAGGGTGGAAGATTCTCGCGCAGCACGTGAACAACCTCGATTACGCCATCAAGCGCCGGTTCATGCTCGACGAGCTGGGCGCGGAAGAGAAGCGGGCGCTGAAAGGCCTGCTCGTGGCGCATAACCCCGAATGGTGGGACCGTTCGCCGGATAAGCTCAAGGACGCGCTGAACGTCTAGGAGCCGCGTACGACGGAGGTAGGATGGATGGAGAACGCGTTTCGCCGGACGGCGGGACGCGTGTTTTGTCGTGCGCCGCGAGGGAGGGCGAAGGGGAAGCCGGCGTCGTACAAAACATAATAGACAATCATTCTCAATATAATGATAATGATTATCAGTATCAATTAAAGCGGGCACCGGCTGCTTGAAGGAGTGAAGGAATTGGAACCGAAAGCATTGCTCGTCTACGCGAGCATGACCGGCAACACGCGCGACATGGCGGACAGCGTGGTCGAAGGGCTGCTGGAGCATTTCGTCGCGGTGGAGGTCAAGGAAGGTTCGACGCGACCAAGGCCGACTTGGACGTCTACGCTAATTTGCTGTTCGGGGTTTACACGTGGGGAGACGGCGATCTGCCGGACGAATTTCTGGATCTGTACGACGATTTGGGCGAGATGGACCTGTCCGGCAAGCGCGCGGCGGTGTTCGGCTGCGGCGACTCGTCGTACCGCTACTTCGCCGTCGCCGGCGACATCCTGCAGGAGCGGCTGGAGAACCGCGGCGCGCGGGTGCTGCAGGAGACGGTGAAGTCGGACGGCTGCCCGGGCCGAGCTGGACGCCTGCAAGCGGCTCGGCGCCGCGTTCGCGGCGTTCGTCCGGGAGGAGGCCGGCGCGAAGTGAGCGCCGGCCGATCGTGAAGGAAGCGGCCTCGCCCGATCTCCGGTACGGAGAGGGCGGGGCCGTTGTCTTGCCGGGCGGAGACGCGGCCGCCTTGGCATGAGTTTCCGGCCGGCGACGCAAATTAAGCCTGATTCCCCCTGTTCGGAAGCCCGGCTTCTATGGTATAGTCGTTGAACAAGAACAGACGTTCTAAATTCAGGAGGATAGGGCATGAACCCGCAACCGAAAGGGCGCACGCAGTACGCCGACCTGCTCCGGCGCTACTTGCTGCCGCAGAAGCGCACGCTGTGGATCCTCGCGGCGCTGCTGATCTTGACGATCGGCCTGCAGCTCGCCAATCCGCAGATTATCCGCTTCTTCATCGACAGGGCGCAGGGGGGCGGCAGCCTGCAGCCGCTGCTCGCCGCCGCCGGGCTGTTCATCGGCTTCTCGGTGCTGCAGGGCGGCGTGTCCGTGCTGGCGACGTATTACAGCGAGAACCTCGGCTGGAAGACGACGAACGAGCTGCGCGCCGACCTCGCGGCGCACTGCCTCGCGCTCGACATGCCGTTCCATAAGTCGCAGACGTCCGGCGCCCTCATCGAGCGGGTCGACGGCGACGTGAACGCGTTGGCGAATTTCTTCTCCAGCATGATCATCCACCTGCTCGGCAACTGCCTGCTCATGGTCGGCATCATCGTGCTGCTGTTCCGCGAAAGCTGGATGATCGGCGCGGGCATGACGGTCTTCGTCGTCGCCGCGATCTTCGTCATTCAGCAGATCCGCAAGTTCAACGGACCGTTCTGGAAGGAGTGGCGGCAGGCGAGCGCGGAGCTGTACGGCTTCATCGGCGAGCAGCTCGAAGGCACGGAGGACATCCGGGCGAACGGCGCGTCGGGCTTCGTCATGGGCCGCTTCTACGGCATGATGCGCCATATGCTGCGCGTGCGGCTGCGGGCGTTCATCGGCTTCGCCTCGATGTGGAACACGACGATCGTCGTGTTCACGCTCGGCAACGCGATGGCGTTCGCGATCAGCGCGTATCTATGGAAGACGGACGCGATTTCGCTCGGCACGGTGTACCTGATCTTCTTCTACACGGAGCTGCTAGCCAAGCCGATCGAGAAGATCCGCACGCAGATGGAGGACTTGCAAAAGGCGGACGCCAGCATCGCGCGCATCCGGGGGCTGTTCGAGACGCGCTCCTCCATCGCCGACGGCCCGGGGGCGCCGCTGCCGGACGGCCCGCTCGACGTGGCGTTCGACGACGTGACGTTCTCGTACGAGGACAACGCCGGCGAACCGACGCTGAAGGGGCTGCGGCTGTCGCTCGCGCCCGGCGAGGTGCTCGGCCTGCTCGGCCGCACCGGCAGCGGCAAGTCGACGATCGCGCGGCTGCTGCTCCGCTTCTACGATCCGCAGGAAGGCGCGATCCGGATCGGCGGCGCCGATATCCGGCAGTGCAAGCTGGGCGGCTTGCGCCGGCGGGTCGCCATGGTCACGCAAAACATCGAGATCATGGAAGGCACGATCCGCGATAACTTGACGTTCTACGACGACTCCGTGCCCGACGCGCGCATCGTCGAAGTGCTGGAGCAGCTCGGACTGGGGAGCTGGTACGCCTCCATGCCGGAGGGGCTGGACACGATGCTCGCGTCCGGGGGCGGCAGCCTGTCGGCCGGCGAAGCGCAGCTGCTCGCCTTCGCCCGCGTGTTCCTGACCGATCCCGGGCTCATCATCATGGACGAAGCCTCGTCCCGTCTCGACCCGCTGACCGAGCAGCGCATCGAGGACGCGATCGGCAAGCTGCTGGCGAACCGGTCGTGCATCATCATCGCCCACCGTCTTGCCACGGTCCAGCGCGCGGACAAAATCGCGATTCTCGACAACGGCGCCGTCATCGAAGCCGGCGACCGGGAAGCCTTGGCCGCCGATCCGCGGTCGCGGTTCAGCGCGATGCTGGCCACGGGGCTCGAGGAGGTGCTCGCGTGACGACCTTTCAATTCCTGGTCCGGCTGATCACGTTCCGGCCGCTTCTGTATACGGCCAACGCGCTCGCCTGGACCGTCATCTACCTGATTCCGATCGCGCCCGGCCTCATCACGCAGCAGTTCTTCGACTCGCTGACCGGCGAGGACACGCTGAAGGCCGGCACGTGGGGGATCATCGCGCTGCTCCTCGCGGCGGCGCTCGCGCGCGTGGTCATGATCTACGTCGGCTGCATCACCGACGTGGAGTTCCGCTTCCGCGTCGCCATGATCCTGCGCCGCAACCTGCTCGGCCACGTGCTGAAGCAGCCCGGCGCGCGGGCCATCCCGGTCTCTCCGGGGGAAGCGATCAGCTACTTCCGCGACGACGTCGACCAGACGGAGGAAGCCATTAGCTGGTCGGTCGACGTTTTCGGCCTGACCTGCTTCGCGATCGTCTCGAGCTACATCCTGCTCAAGATCGACGTGCAGATGACCCTGCTCGTGTTCGTGCCGCTTATTCTCGTCGTCACGGTGGCGCAGCTGGCCACGTCGCGGCTGCAGAAATACCGGGCCGCGAGCCGCGAGTCGACGGCCCGCGTGACCGGCGCGATCAGCGAGATGTTCGGCAACGTCCAGGCGATCCAGGTCGCCGGCGCGGAGGACCGCGTCATCGAGCGATTCCGGCGGTTCGGCGAGACGCGCCGCAAGACGATGCTGAAGGATAAGCTGCTCGGCGAGGCGCTCGACGCCGTCTTCACGAACGCCGTCAACCTCGGCATCGGGCTCATCCTGCTGCTCGCGGGCACGAAGATGCGCGGCGGCGGCTTTACGGTCGGAGACTTCTCCTTGTTCGTCTATTATCTGACGTTCGTGACGCAGGTCATCTCCAACGTGGGGAAGTTCATGACGTATTTCAAGCAAATGAGCGTCGCGCTGGCGCGGATGCTGGAGCTGCTGCAGGGCGCGCCGGCCCGCATCCTGACGCGCAAGGCGGCGCTGCCGCTCCGCAAGGGCGCGGCCCAGGCGGCGGAAGCCCGCGACGACGCGGCGCCGATCGAAGCGCCCGAGCCGCTGCGGTCGCTGGAGGTAACGGGGCTGTCGTACCGGTACCCCGACACCGGCCGGGGCATCGCGGACATCTCGCTGCGGCTGGCGGGCGGCTCGTTCACGGTCGTGACGGGCGCCATCGGCGCCGGCAAGACGACGCTCGTCCGGGCGCTGCTCGGCCTGCTGCCGAAGGACGAAGGCACGATCGCGTGGAACGGCAGGCCGGTCGAGGATCCCGCCGCGTTCTTCGCGCCGGCCCGCAGCGCGTACGCCGCGCAGATTCCGCGGCTGTACAGCGACACGCTCCGCAACAATATCCTGCTCGGCCAGGAGAACGACAAAGGCAAGATCGGGCGGGCCGTGCACGACGCCGTCATGGAGTACGACGTCGCGCATCTGCAGCAGGGGCTCGAGACGGTGGTCGGGCCGCGCGGCGTCAAGCTGTCGGGCGGCCAGATGCAGCGGACCGCCGCGGCGCGGATGCTCGTGCGGGAGGCGGAGCTGTACGTCTTCGACGACGTGTCGAGCGCGCTCGACGTCGAGACGGAAGCGAAGCTGTGGGACCGGCTGTTCGAGAGCCGCGGCGACGCGACGTGCCTTGTCGTGTCCCACCGGCGGACCGCGCTCGCGCATGCCGACCGGATCATCGTCATGAAGGACGGCCGGATCGAGGACGAGGGCACCGTGGAGCAGCTGCTCGCGTCGAGCGAGACGTTCCGGGAGCTGTGGTACGGAGACGAGCGGGGCAAGGAGTGACCGCGAAGCGCATAGCGCGTGGCCCCATATAATGAAGAAGGCTGCAAGCGGATTGTCCGCTTGCAGCCTTTTTTGCCATGGTCGGCGTCTTGCCCCGAAGCCGGGTTCTAATTGCTCCACCAGCGCTTGAGCTGCTTCCACCAGTTGCTCGTCTGCTCCCGCTTCGCTTCGTCGCTTCCGGCCGCCGCGTCTCCTGCATCGCCGTGCGCGCCGCATACCTCGACCGGCTGCGTGCCGCTGACGAACGTCTCCAGCCGTCGGGTCGGGCAGGTCTTGCCGGCCAGCTTGCCGGATTCGGGATCGACGTAGACGGAGACGACGCCGTCCGGCAGCGGGAAGATCTTCGGCGGCACCGCCGCGAGCGCCTGCTCCGTGTAGGCGGCGAAGATCGGGGCCGCGCGGTGCGCCTCGGCGGGGGTCAGCTTGCGGCCTTTGTCGTAGCCGACCCAGACGGCCGTCGCCAGCTCCGGCGTGTAGCCGACGAGCCAGGCGTCGGTCGCCGTCGTGCCGGTCTTGCCGGCGACCGGGCGCTTGATCATGGCGGAGACGCGGTTGCCCGTGCCCCCGGTATCGAAGACGCTTTCCATCAGGCTCGTCAGCACGTACGCATGCGCGGCGTCGACGACCGGCACGGCCGCGGGCTTCGCTTCGTACAGCACCTCGCCCTTGCCGTCCTCGATCCGCAGGATCGCGGTCGGCTCGATCCGGACGCCGCCGTTCGCGAACGCGCCGAACGCGGACGCCATCTCGAACGGGCTGACCGGGAACGTGCCGAGCGCGAGCGACGGCAGCGGCTTCATCGGGCTGTCGATGCCGAGCTTGCGCGCCATGTCGATGACGTTCTGCGGGCCGACCTTCATGATCGAGTTGACCGCGTAGATGTTGTCGGACGAAGCGATCGCCTGCCGCATGTCGATGAGCCCGTTCGTATACTTGCTGTTGTAGTTGCTCGGCGCGTACGTCTTGCGGCCGTCGTCGTAGGTGAAGACGGTCGGCGCGCTCTTGAATTGGGACACCGGCGTCAGCGCGCCCTGCTGCAGCGCCGTCAGGTAGAGAATCGGCTTGAACGACGAGCCCGGCTGGCGCGTCGTGGCGAACACGCGGTTATACTGGTTCGTCTTGTAATCCCGTCCGCCGACCATCGCCTTGACGTAGCCGGTGCGCGGATCGATCGACACCAGCGCGGCCTGCTGCTCGGAGCCGGCCGGGATGCCCGAGGCGACCGCTTCTTCCGCGGCGCGCTGCGCTTCGGGATCCAGCGTCGTGTAGATGCGGATGCCGCCCTCGCTCAGCAGGCGCTCGTCGATGCCGAGCTTGTCGACCGCCACGTACCGGATGTAGTCCCGGAAGTACGGCGCCATCCCGGCCTGCTTGTTCGAGCCGAGCGGCACGAAGCTGAGCAGCTGCGCCCCCGCGGCCTTGGCATCCGCCTGCAGGATGATGCCTTGATCGGCCATCGTCTGCAGGATCGTCCGCTGGCGGTCCTTGGCGTTCTTCATGTCCATGTAAGGCGAGTAATATTTCGGGCCCTTCGGGATGCCCGCGAGCATCGCGCTCTCCGCGAGCGTCAGCTCGGAGGCGTGCTTGCCGAAGTAGAGCTCCGAGGCGGCTTCCGCCCCGTACGCGCCGTGGCCGTAATAGATCTGGTTGAGGTACATCGAGAGGATCTCGTCCTTGGAGTAGTGCATCTCCAGCTGAATCGTGTACATCGCTTCCTTCAGCTTCCGCGACCAGGTCCGTTCGTGCGTCAGATACAGATTCCGCGCGAGCTGCTGCGTCACCGTGCTGGCGCCCTGCTCCCGCGAGAGATGCTCCAGGTTGACGACGGCGGCGCGCGCCATCCCTTTCAGATCGAAGCCGAGATGATCGTAGAACCGACGGTCCTCGATCGCGAGCGTCGCCTCCACGAGATACGGCGAAATTTGCTTCAGCGGGACCGATTGCCGGTTCTCGCCGGCGTGGAACGTGTCGATGACGCGCCCCTGCAGGTCCAGCATCTGCGACGTCTGGCTGACGGACGAAGCCGGCAGCGCCTGCACCCGCAGATAATAGAGGAAGCCGAACGCGGCCATGAACAGCACGAGCAGCGCCCCGCCCGCGTACAGCAGCCCTTTGCGCAGCCGGCGCAGCAGCGGCATCCACCGCTCGGCTTGAATGGCGACCGGCAGCCGGCGCTTTCCGCCGCCGCCCCGCTTCATGCGATACCCGCTCATACCCGATGCCTCCTTGCGTTTTCCGTAGCTATCCAACTAGTATGGAAAACATTGGGCCGCGGTATTCAGGCGAAGGGAAACGGGGGATGAAATTTTTGAACGGGGCGGGCGGAAGGTTGCTTTTTCCCCCCGTTAACTTATAATACAAAAGGAAACATGCGACCTTATGAATCAACGACCCACCATACATACAAGAAAGCAGGGATTAACCGATGGAATTGTGGTTTACGGAGAAGCAAACCCCGACCTACGGCATTACGGCCAAAATCAAAGAAACGTACGTGAGCGAGCAGACGGAATTCCAGAAGCTCGATATGATCGAAACCGAAGAATTCGGCACGATGCTCGTCCTGGACGGCATGGTCATGACGACGGACAAGGACGAGTTCGTCTATCATGAGATGGTCGCGCATCCCGTGCTGTACACGCACCCGAATCCGAAGAAGGTGCTCGTCGTCGGCGGCGGCGACGGCGGCGTCATCCGCGAAATCCTGAAGCACCCGAACGTGGAGAAGGCGGTGCTGGTCGACATCGACGGCAAAGTCATCGAATATTCGAAGAAGTACCTGCCGAACATCGCGTGCGGCCTGGACGACCCGCGCGTCGAAGTCATCGTGAACGACGGCTTCATGCACATCCACGACCACAAGAACGAATACGACGTCGTCATGGTCGATTCCACGGAGCCGGTCGGCCCGGCGGTCAACCTGTTCACGCGCGGCTTTTACCAGGGCATCTACGACTCCCTGAAGGAAGACGGCATCTTCGTGGCGCAAACGGACAACCCGTGGTTCACGCCGGACCTGATCCAGAACGTCAACCGCGACGTGAAGGAAGTGTTCCCGATCGTGCGCGTGTTCTGGGCGAACGTGCCGACGTACCCGAGCGGTCTGTGGACGTTCACGATGGGCAGCAAGAAGCACGATCCGCTCGAGGTGGACGAGTCCGCCATCCCGGAAATCGACACGAAGTACTATTCGCCGCGCCTGCACAAGGCCGCGTTCGTGTTGCCGAAATTCGTCGAAGACCTCGTGAAATAAGGAAGGACCGATACCGACCATGAAACTCGATCAAAAATATTCCGGCAACGTATTCATCTTGAGCTCGGAGGACTATCAATCGTCCAAGGCCGTCATCTACGGCATGCCGATGGACTTCACCGTCTCGTTCCGCCCGGGCTCGCGCTTCGGCCCGCCGCGCATCCGCGAAGTCTCGATCGGCCTGGAGGAGTACAGCCCGTATCTGGACCGCAGCCTAGAGGACATCGCGTACTTCGACGCCGGCGACCTGCTGCTGCCGTTCGGCAACGCGGCGCGCTCGCTCGACATCATCGGCGAATTCGTGGACGGCGTGCTGGCCGACGGCAAGATGCCGGTCGGCCTAGGCGGCGAGCACCTGTGCTCGTGGCCGATTTTTCAGTCGGTCTACAAGAAATACCCGGATCTCGCGATCATCCACTTCGACGCGCACGCCGACCTGCGCGAGCAGTACGAGGGCGAGCCGCTCTCGCACTCCACGCCGCTGCGCAAAGCCGCGAACCTGATCGGCGGCAAGAACGTGTACCAGTTCGGCATCCGTTCCGGCTCGCGCGAGGAATGGCAGTTCGCCCGGGAGAACATCAACTTCTACCCGTTCGAGGTGCTGGAGCCGCTCAAGAAGGTCCTCCCCGAGCTGGCCGGCCGTCCCGTCTACCTGACGATCGACATCGACGTGCTCGATCCGTCCGCGGCGCCGGGCACCGGCACGGCGGAAGCCGGCGGCATCACGTCGAAGGAGCTGATCGACGCCGTGCACGCCATCGCGCGCGCAGGCCTCAACGTCGTCGGCTGCGACCTCGTGGAAGTCGCCCCGGCCTACGACCCGACGGAGCAAACGCAGATCGTCGCGGCGAAGGTCATCCGCGAAATGCTGCTCGGCTTCATCAAAGCATAACGACGGCTTTACGGCGGCTCGGCCGCCCCGCGCGGGGCATCGGCCGAGCCGCCGCAGAAAGCCGCATAAAAAACCGCTCCGGTCCGTGCATCGCGCACGGCCGGAGCGGTTTTTTTGCGTTTATGGCGCATGGTGCGTTGATTGGGCGCGTTGCGCGGCACGTGCTTGCGGCGCGTGCTTGCGGGGGACTCGGCCGGCAGGAGCGAGCCGCCTTACCGCGGCGCGTCCGTCGAGGCCGCGTCCGCAGCGGCGCGGTTGTTCCGGCGCAGCCCGACCATGACGTCGGGCACGTTCGTGTCCATCGCGTCGACGCCCATCGCCATCAACCGCGCGAACACGGCCGGATCGTCGGACATGCTGCCGTAGACGTAGAAGCCGCGGCCGTGCAGCTCCGCGACCCGCTCCGCGGACAGATGCTGCAGCGGCGTATTCAGGATTTGCGCCCCGAGCTCCTCGAGCAGCGCGATCGGCCGTTCGATCGCGTGCGCGCTGATCGCGGCCGTCAGGACGTCTTGGTTGACGTCGCGCACGGCTTTCACGAGATCGTGCCGGAACGACATCAGCTGCGCCTGCCCGTTCATGCCGTGCTCCGCGACGAGGCGGGCCGTCCGGCGGGCGAGCGCCGGGTCCAAGCGGTCCGCCGGCTGCTTCAATTCGATGCTGAGCCGGATCCGGTCCCGCGCCCAGACGAGCACGTCTTCGAGCGTCGGCACGCGCTCGCCGGCGAAGTCCGCCGAGAACCAGGAGCCGGCATCCAGCGCGCGCAGCTCCGCCAACGTATAGTCGCGCAACGGACCGCGTCCGTTCGTCGTTTTGTCCACCGTCAGATCGTGAAAGACGACGATTTCGCCGTCCTTCGTCAATTGCACGTCGAGCTCGATGAGCTCCGCCCCGCAAGCCAACCCGCGTTCGAATGCGGCCATCGTATTTTCCGGCGCGTACGCCGAAGCGCCGCGGTGCGCTCCGACGGCGATGCCGTCCAATCCGCTGAATATCGTGGTGTTCTTCATGCTTCCGCATCCTTTCCGGGTCAAGATTGCTTCATTGTAGCATGCGGGGCTAGGCGGTAAAGATAAGGTTTTGTTAAAGCGGTTTAATACATCTATTCTACTAATTATTGGGAAATACAGCCCGAATATAGCCGAATATTAATGAATTATTAATTTTACTCCCGAATTTACAATAAATAATCATCAGTTTGAAACGCATTTTACAAAACCGGTTTAAGCTTGTCTTCGGGATGGTACCGTTCCCACATCGGCTCGCGCAAAACGGAAGAAAGAGAGGCCCGACGATTTTTGGCTACCATCGACGACGTCGCGAAGGCATCCGGCGTATCCAAGGGCACGGTTTCGAGCGTCTTCAGCAAGAAACGGCCCATCAGCAAAGAAGTGACCGAGCGCGTACTCGCGGCGGCCAAATCGCTGCACTATAAGCCGAATTATTGGGCGAGAAGCCTCGCCAGCCGTTCGACGAGCATCCTCGGATTGAATATCCGGGGCGAATCGTTCCCGTTCGGTCAATTCCATCTCTCGCTGTTGAACGGGGTGCTGCGCGTTTGTTACGAACGCGGCTACCGGCTCCTCGTCAACACGCTGTCGCCCGCTTATCTCAGCCAAGTCGAGCATATCGCCTCCGACCCGGTCGACGGCGAGATCCTGCTCGACCCCATCGACGGTGACGAACGGATCGCGGACCGGTTCGAGAGCGGCCTGCCCGTCGTCATCGTCGGCCGTCCGCCGGGCTTCTACGAAGGGCGGGTCAGTTACGTCGACAACGACAACGTCGGCATGGCGGCCCAGGTCACGCGGTATTTGCTGGAGCTCGGGCATCGGGACGTCTTGTTCCTGAACGCGCCGGCCGGCAGCACCGTATCGGCGGACCGGGGCGCGGGCTATGCCGCGGCGTTCTGGCAGGCCGGCCTCGAGCCGAAGCCCGGGCGGATGCTGCACAAGCCGCTGCAAGGCTTGTCCTCGCACGCCTTCGGCTACGAATCGGCGTTCGCCGCGCTGTCGGCTTCGCCGGACGTGACGGCGGTCATCGCCGATACCGACACGATGGCGCTCGGCGTGTACAAGGCGGCGGAGCGGCTCGGGCTGCGCATTCCGGAGCAGCTGTCGGTATTCGCGTTCAGCGACGATTCCGTGCTCTCGCCGGAGTTCTCGCCGCCGCTCACCGGCGTGCGGCTCCATGCCGACCGGCTGGGCGCCGAGGCGACGCGGCTCCTGCTGGAGCAGCTCGGCGCGCCGGAGAAGTCCGCGAAGCGGGTGCTCGTGCCGACGGAGCTGGTCATCCGCGGCTCCGTCGCGCCCCCGGCGGCTTCGCGCCCGTAGCTCGCCGTCGGGCCGGCCGCGCGGCGCATGCAAGCGAAGCCCTTGCCGGCCGCATGGACGGTACCGATTGCGACAGGATTGTACCCCATTGTAACGGTAACGCATGAGATTCACGGTTGTGCCGTTGACGTTTGGTTTCGACGCTCTGAAGGTTTAATGACGCTCGGACGCACCGGTCCGTCGCTTGGCTCGCATCAGGATCCAGGCACCATCACACACCACAACGCTGACGCGTTCAGGAGGGTAACGAACGAAATGAACAAAAAAGTATGGTTGACGATGTCGACGGTCGCCGTCGCGGGAACAATGCTGCTGTCGGGCTGCGGCTCGGAGAGCGGCAACAACGCGGCGAACAACGCTCAAGCGGGCAATGCGGCAAACGCGGGCGGCAACGCTTCGGACGCCCCGGCGAACACGCCGGCGAACGCGCCGGCCGGCGACATGAAGCTGCGCATCCTCGACGCCAACGTCGGCGGCAAGACGCCGGAAGAGAATACGAAGTTCGAAGCGGAGATCAAACGCCTGACGGGCATCGAAGCGACCGTCGAGAAGCCGGCGAGCGATTACGACCAGAAGGTGCTCACGGCGCTCGGCTCCGGCGAGAAGTACGACTTGATCGAGCTCAGCGACCTTGGCAAGCTGGCAAGCTTCGTCGACCAAGGCGTCGTGTCGGATTTGACCGACTTCGTCACCAACTCCACGGTGCTGTCCGATCCGGCCGTCATCCCGACGGGCGAATGGGATCAGCTGAAGAGCAAGGACGGCAAGATTGTGGCCGTGTTCAGCAAATTCCAGGGCGGCACGATGCCGATCGTCCGCAAGGACTGGCTCGACAAGCTCGGCCTGAAAGAGCCGAAGACGCTCGACGAGTACTACAACGTGCTTAAAGCGTTCAAAGAGAAGGATCCCGACGGCAACGGCAAGAACGACACGTACGGCCTGAGCACGTCCGGTCTCTACGATGTCCAAGGCTTCATGAGCGCGGCCGGCCTGAAAGCCCGCTACGTGATGAAGGACGGCAAGCGCACGATTCCGTACGCGACGGAAGCGGCGGTGCCGATGTACGAATGGTTCGCGAAGCTCGTGAAGGAAGGCATTATGGATCCGAACTTCGTCACGAACGACACCGGCAAGATGCGCAACCTGTTCCTGACCGACCGCGTCGGCATGGTCACGTACTGGGACGCATGGGTCGGCATGTTCAACAACATGAAGAAGACGGAAGACCCGAACACCAAGTTCCAAGCGGAAGGGCTCGAAAGCATTCCGGGCGCGGACGGCACCATCCTCATGCGCCGCGGAGACCCGGACTTCTGGATCATCCCGGCCAACGCCGAGCACCCGGACGCCGCGAAGAAATTCCTCGAGTTCTGGAACTCGGAGCCGGGCATCATCCTCGGCAGCCTGGGCATCGAGGGCGAGGATTACACCAAAGAAGCCGACGCGTACAAGCTGACGGAAACCGGCACGGAGCACAACATGGACCACGGCGTGCCGTTCTGGTACAACACCAACGTCAAGTATCCGTTCGGCAAGCTGCCGGGCGTTCAGGAAGCGCAGGATCTCGTGACGAAGGACGCGACGCTCGAGCTGACGCTGCCGACCTGGCCGGATGCGGAAAAAATCGTGAACGACTACGCGCTCAAAGCGATGTCCGGCCAAATGGGCGCCGCCGAAGCCGTGAAAAAGATGCATGACGAGCTGCTGAGCAAAAACCTGATCGACGAATAGGACGTTCGCGTCCGAAACGCATCGACGGCAGATGTCCGCGGCCCGCGCGAGCGGCTTCGCAGAGACTCGCATAGCAAGCAGAGGCAGGCAGGGGAGCACGGATCCCCTGCTTGCCCGCTTTTCTTCCCGAAATTGGTCTCGTTTACCAGATAAGGACGTGAATAAGGTCATGAAGGTATTGAAGAGATACGGCGCGCTCTATTTGATGATGGTGCCGGTCGTCGCTTATTTTCTCGTATTCGCCTACTACCCGCTCGTGAAAGGGCTGCAGACCAGCCTGCAGGATTACAAGCTGATGGGCGACCGGCCTTACGTCGGCTTCGCGAATTACGACTTCGTGCTGCACGACTCGACGTTCTGGGCCGCCATGGTCAACACGCTCGTCATCGGAGGCGGCATTCTCTTCTTCAGCTTCATCGCGCCGCTCATTCTCGCGCTGTCGCTGAACGAAGTGCTGCGGACCTGGTACAAGAAGCTGACGCAAATGGTCCTGTACGTGCCGCACTTGCTGTCGTGGGTCGTCATCGGGGGCATCTGGATCTTCCTGCTGTCGCCGGACAGCGGCCTCGTCAACATGATCCTCGTGCATGTCTTTCATATGAAGCCGATCAATTTCCTGTCGAATCCGACCTGGGGGCGCTGGATCATGATTCTCCTGTCCACCTGGAAAGAGATGGGCTACACCTGCATTCTATTCCTCGCGGCCATCGTCTCCATCAACCCGTCGCTGTACGAGGCGGCGCGCATGGACGGCGCTTCCCGCTGGAAGCAGCTGATGTACGTGACGATCCCGCAGCTCGGCAACACGATGAAGGTCGTCTTCTTGCTGAACACGCTCGGCGTCCTGCGGATTTTCGACCAGGTGTTCATCCTGCGCAATCCCACGATCGCTTCGAAGGTGGACGTGCTGATGATGTACACGTTCCAGAAAGGCATACTCGAAATCAAGCTCGGACCCGCCGCGGCGGCCAGCTTCTTCGTCCTGATTATCACGCTCGCCCTGACGCTCGTCGTGCGGCGAATGACACGATTTGATGAGGTGTAAACAATGTCCGATCGATTCGAACGGCTAGGCTGGAAAAACAAAGCATTCGATACGTTGAACGCGCTGTTCCTGCTGGTCCTGATGCTGACCATGATCGTCCCGTTCGTGAACGTGCTGGCGCTGTCCTTCTCGTCGGGCGTCGCGTCCATGCAGCCGGATATCGTGCTGTGGCCGAAGCAGTTCAGCGCGGAAGGGTACAAGATCGTCTGGAAGAGCCTCGATATTTGGCGGCCGCTGCTCAACAGCGTCATCGTGACCTTGGTCGGCACGACGCTGCACGTGCTGCTGTCCAGCCTGGCGGGCTATGTCTTCATTTATCCCCGTCTTCCGGGCCGAAAGCTGCTCATTACGTTCATTCTGATTACGATGATGGTGCCGCAGGAAGCGATCATGATTCCGCTCTACGTGGTCAACAAGGACCTGCACCTCATTAATACGCTGAGCGCGCTCGTGCTCTCGGGGCTCGTCTCCGGCTTCTCGATCCTGCTCATGCGCAACTTCTTCCTGAACATTCCGTTCGAGATGTCGGAGTCCGCCAAGATCGACGGCGCCGGCGAGTTCCGCATCTTCTCGACGATGTACCTGCGGCTCGCGGCCGCGGGCCTCGCGACCGTGACGCTGTTCGAATTCGTCGGCCGGTGGAACATGTTCACGGCGCCGGTCATGTTCATCAGCGACTCCATGAAATACACGCTTCAGGTCGCCTTGAAAGCGATGATCATCGACACGAGCAGCAACTCCGGCACCTATATGGTCACGACGAACGTGCGGATGGCGGGCATCGTCATCAGCATCCTGCCGCTGATCGCGGTCTATCCGTTCGTGCAGAAGTATTTCATGAAGGGCATTCTGCTCGGCGCCAGCAAAGAATAGGAGGGCAAGCGATGGAGACGCGAGAACGGCGCATCACGCTGCGCAGACGGATCGGCAAGGACGAAGAACGTTCCTATCTGGAGGTTCCGTTCGTCGTGGACGGACGCGCGGAGCGCATCGAGGCGGCGTACCGGTATGAACGCGGCGGCGGGGAGGCGGTCGTCGACATCGGCCTTCGCTCGCCGGAGCGGATCGTCGGCTGGAGCGGCGGCGCCCGGCAATCGTTCTTCGTCGGAACGGAGCTGGCGACGCCGGGCTATCTGGCGGGGCCGGTCGCCGAAGGCGAGTGGGCCGTGCTGCTCGGCGCGTACAAGATTCCCGCGGAGGGCACGGAGGTGACGATCGACATCGTGCTGAGCGCGCCGCGCGGCGGTTGGATCAAGGGCGACCTGCACATGCACGGCGTGCACAGCGACGGGCGCTACACGATCGAGGCGGCCAAGGCATCGTGCGCCTCGCGCGGGCTGAGTTACATGGCGTTGACCGATCATAACACGCTCTCGCAAAACCGGGCCGCGCTTGCGCCGGACGAGCGGCTGCTCGTGCTGCCGGGCGTGGAGCTGACGAGCTATTTCGGCCACGCCAACGTATACGGCGCGCCGGAGGCGCTGCGGGACTTCCGCGTCACGACGCCGGAGCAGGCGCGGGCGACGCTGGGCGAGATTCGGGCGCAGGGCGGCTTCGTGTCGCTGAACCATCCGTTCTGCCCGTCCTGCCCGTGGGAGCTCGGCTTCGACCTGCCGTACGACGCAATTGAAGTATGGAACGGCCCGTGGCGGGCGCTGAACGAGCGCGCCGTCGCCTGGTGGCAGGAACAGCTCGCGGCGGGACGCCGCCTCATCGCCCTCGGAGGCAGCGACGCGCATGCCGAGGACCGGCTCGTGAAGCACGGCCGGCCGACGGCGGCCGTGCGGACGGACGAGGCGACGGCGCAAAGCGTGCTGGACGGAATCCGGCAGGGTCGGGTCGTCCTGTCCTTCGACCCGGACGAGACGTTCCTGACGCTGACGTCCGGCGATTACGGCGCCGGCGATCTTCTGCCGCGGGCGGCTCTTGACGGGGCGGGCGCGATTCCGCTCGTCATCGACGTCGAAGGCGCGCGGGGCGACCGCGTCGCGCTGTGGTCGGACCGCGGCCTCGAGGCGGCGTGGGACATCGAGGCCGCGGCGGACGCGCCGGCGAAGGCCTGGGAGGCGGACGCCGCGGCCGGCGGCTGGGCGGTGCAGCGCGAGCTCGCCGCGCTGCGCGAGCATGCCGCGCCCGGCGGGGCGGACCGCGCCACGGCCAGCGCCACGGCCAGCGCCGCCGCGGCCGCGGAAGTGCCCGCGACGCGCGTCCCGGCGGCGGAAGCGGCGGACGGCCGCGTCCGGCTGCGCTTCGAAGGCGCCGCCGACCGGCTGTTCTACCGGCTGGAGGCGCGCCGAACCGCGGCAGGCACGGGCGTGTCCGTCATGACCTGCTTGACGAACCCGCTTTATATCGAACGCGCGGCGGAGTAGATCGCCGGCGTATCGGCCGCTGCCAGGCGGTTCGCCCCGCGTCCGTTCGGATCGGCGTCGGCGCCCCGTTCGCTCGCGGCCCGGCGCCGGACCTGATACGCCCCGTAGCCCCGACGTCCGGCGGCCTATGCCGCGGCGAATTAGCTCCCGCGGGCCGTCCGGCTGCGCCTAATTGGCGCCGGACGGCTTTTTGGCGCGTCCGCCGACCGGCAACCGCGTCCCGCTATTTGCGGCTCGTTCCGCTTTCCCGGTCAAGGTACCGTCCGCGAAGGAGCGCCGTATAATAGAAGCAAGCGATAGTTTCCCGTCCGAAGAAATCCGCGGTTGCCTCGGAAAGTCGCTCGAACGGCGCTTGGAAGCTTTCTTTTTTGGTCATACTGGCTAATAGTGTGAGACGATTAAGGGAGGCGTAAAAGCATGACCATTTTGCCGATACACGAACGGCTTGCGGAGCTGTGGACCATTCGCGGGGCCCGGAATTTGACCGGGGAAGAGCAGGCGGACCTCGAGCATTGTCTGGCGGTCAATGCCATGCACGTCCGGCAATTCGCCAATTTGCACAATTTGTCCCTGGCCGCGTCGATGGCAGGCGACGTCGAGTGGCAGCACGAGATTTGCCAGCGGCTGGAGAAACTGAGCGGCTTCCCGCCTTCGCCCCAGCTGTAGCGCAGGTTCGCGCTGCGGCCCCGCGCGGGCGGACAAGCCCGCCGCGCGCCGAAGGCCGGACAGGGGCCGCTTGCATCGGCCGGCGTCTCCGGGTAAGCTCGAAGGAAAGAGCAGAGGAGGCGATCCGTCCATGCGCGTCCATTCGTTTCCGCCGATGATCCGCGATGGGGCGACGGCGCTCGTCCTCGGCAGCATGCCGGGCGAGGCGTCCCTGGCGGCCAACCAATATTACGGCAATCCGCGCAACCATCTATGGCGGGTGCTGTACGGGCTGTACGGGCGCGAGCCGGACGAGCCGTACGCGGACCGCTTGGCGTTCGCGGCGTCGCGCGGCATCGCCATGTGGGACGTCATCGCGTCCTGCGAGCGCGCGGGCAGCCTCGACGCCAACATCCGGGACGAGGTCCCGAACGACCTGCCGGGTCTGATCGCGGAGCATCCGGGCATCCGCTGCCTGGCGTTCAACGGCGCGAAGTCGCACGATACGTTCATGAAATATTTCAAGCATCATCCCGCCTTCGCGGAGGCGGCGAAGCTCAAGCTGCCGTCGACGAGCCCGATTCCGACGCGGACGATGCGCACGACGGCGGACCGCATCGAAGCTTGGCGCGCGCTGCTTCCGTACCTGGCCTGACATTTGACGCTTGCAATTTTCAATGGGTCGCATATAATAGGGAAAATGACAGCCACATACGATGAACGGGACAGTAGCCTGCAAGACGCTGAAAGCAGCGAGCCGGGACGGTGGAAGCCGGCGCAGCGATGCAGGGGAAGCGCACCCGGGAGTTGATCGACTGAACAGGGCGCCCTTCGCGGGACGCCGGACTAGGCCGATCCGGTCACCCCGTTATCGTGTTCGAGAGGTTTTCGCGTTTCGCCGCGCCCGGTCGGGCCATGGCGGGATGGCGAGACCAGAAGAGTGGTACCGCGGACATCAGCCTCCGTCTCTTTGCAGAGACGGGGGTTTTCTTGTTATTCGGGACCGGTGCGGCCGCCGCGATGGATGCGGCCGTCCGTCCGACTGCATGGGAGGACAGGATATGAAGAAGACGGGAGACCGCCGGCATGAATGATAAGGCAGCCGTAATCATCACGCTGGAAAGCGTCATCGACGGCGAGAAGCAGGTCAGCGTCATGGACGGCGAATGGTACCGCAAGGGCGGCACGTTCTTCCTGCGCTACGAGGAGACCGAAGCGGAAAGCGCGGTGCGGACGGTCGTCCGCTGGCGCGACGGCGAGCTCAGCGTCACCCGGCGGGGCGACGTGGAGTCGCAGCAGACGTTCGCGGCCGGCGTGCGGCGGAGCGGGGAATACGCGTCCCGGCACGCGTCGTTCGCGCTGGAGACGGAAACCAGCCTGCTCTGGGCGCAGTTCGGCGGCTTGATGGACGCCGATCCGGACGGGGAGCGGCTGCTGCCGAATTTGCCGCTGCTGCTGGAATGGCACTACAAGCTGCTCGTCGACGGCGGGCAGATCGGCGATTTCGTCATCCGCCTTCGCGCCGAAGCGGCGCCGGTCGGCTAGTTGCAGCGGGCTTCGCCCGCAAAACTTGGATTATGCTTACGAAGCAGTTTTGCTTCATCTTGCCGA
>NZ_FORE01000018.1:0-16743 GCF_900113915.1 Paenibacillus sp. UNC496MF | reverse complement strand
CGCCCGCAAAACTTGGATTATGCTTACGAAGCAGTTTTGCTTCATCTTGCCGATTACCGGCACGGGCTTCGCCCGCAAAACTTTTAGGAGTGGATATCATGTCGAACGTTATTGAACAGCTGCACCAGCAAGTGAAGGACGCCATCGCCGACGCGGTCGTCGCCGCCGGCCTGGCGGCGCGCGAGGAGCTGCCGGTCTTCGTGCTCGAGGTGCCGAAGGAGAAGGCGCACGGCGATCTCGCCACGAACGCGGCGATGCAGCTGACGAAGCTCGCGAAGAAGAACCCGCGCCAAATCGCCGAAGCGATTCTGGCCCACCTGGACAAGGCGAAGGCGTCGATCCACAGCGCCGAGATCGCCGGCCCCGGCTTCATCAACTTCCGCATGGACCGCAGCTACCTGTACCCGGTCGTCGCGCAAACCGCCGCCGAAGGCGCCGATTACGGACGCGTCGGCGTCGGCGCCGGCCAGCGCGTGCAGGTCGAATTCGTCAGCGCCAACCCGACCGGCAGCCTGCACCTCGGCCACGCCCGCGGCGCCGCCGTCGGCGACGCGCTGTGCAACCTGCTCGATTTCGCCGGCTACGACGTCACGCGCGAATATTACATCAACGACGCCGGCAACCAGGTGGCGAATCTCGCGCGCTCGATCGAAGCGCGCTACAAGCAAGCGCTCGGCTTGGACGCGAGCATGCCGGAGGACGGCTACCACGGCGAAGACATCGTCGGCTTCGCGAAGGAGCTGGCCGCGTCCGAGGGCGACCGCCTGCTGTCGCTGCCGGACGAGGAGCGCTTCGCGTTCTTCCGCGAGTACGGCCTGACGCGCGAGCTGGCCAAAATCAAGCGCGACCTGAGCGAATTCCGCGTCAACTTCGACGTCTGGTTCAGCGAGACGTCGCTCTACGAGACGGGCCAGGTCGAGCAGGCGCTGCAGGCGCTCCGCGACCGCGGCCAAGTCTACGAGGAAGAGGGCGCGACCTGGCTGAGCACGATGCCGTACGGCGACGACAAGAACCGCGTGCTCGTGAAAAATGACGGCTCGTACACGTATTTGACGCCGGACGTCGCCTACCACCGCGACAAATACGGCCGCGGCTTCGACAAAATGATCAACATCTGGGGCGCCGACCACCACGGCTACATCCCGCGCGTAAAGGCGGCGATGGAGGCGCTCGGCAACGATCCGGCAAAGCTGGTCGTCCTCATCGCGCAGATGGTCAGCCTGTTCCAGAACGGCGAGAAGGTCAAGATGTCCAAGCGTACCGGCAAGGCGGTCACGATGGAGGATCTGACCGAAGAGGTCGGCACGGACGCGATCCGCTACTTCTTCACGATGCGCAGCATGGATTCGCACCTCGACTTCGACATGGATCTCGCCATCTCGACCTCGAACGAGAATCCGGTCTTCTACGTGCAGTACGCCCACGCGCGCATCTGCAGCATCTTCCGCCAGGCGGAGGAGCAGGGCGTCGCGGTGCTGCCGCTGGCCGAAGTCGACCTCGGCCAATTGACGTCGGAGCACGAGTTCGACCTGCTCCGCAAAATCGGCGAGCTTCCGCTCGAAATCGCGGAAGCCGCGGCGCAATACGCGCCGCACCGCCTGATCCGCTACGTCTACGAGCTGGCGTCCCAGCTGCACAGCTACTACCGCGCGGAACGCGTCATCACCGAGGACGCCGCGCAGACCCAAGCGCGCTTCGCGCTGCTCGGCGCGACCCGCGTCGCGATCGCGAACGTGCTGAAGCTCGTCGGCGTGTCCGCGCCGGAGCGCATGTAGCTCCGCGCCGGAGCGCGCGTTGCGCGCGATACCGGGCTTGTCCCGCGGCGGCGCCTCGCGGAGCGCGCCGCGCCGCCAAGACGCGACGCGAACGAAGGCCGGGAACCTACCGTTCCACGGCCTGCAGCATCCGCATGACGTCGAGCTCCCCGGTCAGCCGGGGGGCTTTCGTGCCTCTTAAGGGCAGCATGGCCCGCTTGATGACCGCCTTGATTTCGGTCGGCGTCAACCCCGGGCGATGCGCGAGCAGCAGCGCGACGGCGCCGCTGACGTGGGACGTCGCCATCGAGGTTCCGCTCATTTCGTTGTATTTGCCTCGCAGCCAGGAGGAGAGAATCTTCTCCCCGGGCGCGTACACGTCGATATACATGCCCCGGTTGCTGAACGGCGCGATCCGTCGCAGCTTGTTCGTCGCCCCCACCGCGATCGTTTGCGGGTAGCGGGCGGGATAGTCGATCGATTTGCGCTTGCCGTCGTTGCCGGAGGACGCCACGACGATGACGCCCGCGTTGAACGCGTTGGTCACGGCCGTCAACAGCGACTTGCTGCGCGTTTTCATGCCGAAGCTCATGTTGATGATGTTCATGCCGCTGCGCACGCACCAGTCGATGCCGAGCACGATGTCGGAGACGAAGGCGCTGCCGTTATGGTCGAACGCTTTGACCGGATGGACGGAGGCGCGGGGAGCGACGCCGATCATGCCGTGCAGCTGGTTCGCGGCCGCGATGGTGCCGCAGATGTGCGTGCCGTGCCCGTTGTCGTCGTGCGGCAGCGTGCCGCGGTTCAGGAGATTGATGCCGCGGCCGATCGATTGCTTGAGGTCGGGGTGGCTGAAGTCGACGCCGGTATCGATGACGCCGACCTTGACCCGGTGGCCCGTCGTCGTGCTCCAGGCGAGCGGCGCTTTGATTTCCGAGACGCCCCACGGGATGCCCTTCTCGCGGGAGGCCGGCTTGTGCACGATGGCATGAACCGAGACTTGCGGGTCGTTCTCGATCCACAAGTCGTGGGCGGGAGCCGCGGCCAGCAGCTCGGCCGTCACGGGAAGGGAGAAAGCCTCGATGAAGGGAAGGTGCCGTACGGCGTCCGATGCGTCCTCTTCCGCGCCGAAGTTGGACCATTCGAGCAGGAAGCGCTCGTAGTCGCTGTAATGCCGGAAGCGGACGATTCGCCGTTTGGCGGCCGGGGCGTCGAGCGAAGTCGCGCTGTGCAACAGGCGGAGAATTGCGGATCTGTCCAAAGTTGGCTCCCCTCCATGGCGAATCATGCTGAAGTATTGTATGAAGGAGGGCAACAAGCCGTATAAGCAACCTGCCTTTTTTCGCAGAATTAGGCGGCAAACCGTGTCATTCGCCGTGCGGGGACATAGTATAAACCAAGAGTCCCTCCCGGGCTCGAGTACCGGAACCGGCGCGAGCCGCCCGATCCGGAAGGATACAGTCGAAGCGAAGGATTTCCTTCGCTTTTTCTTTTTGTTTCCCGACGCGGAGGCGTGCTTGCTTTTTGATAAAAAATAGGTTTTACTATAGGTTGATATGGATTGCCTGCAAGGCGCGGGCGATTTGACATGAGAGGAAGTGTCCGAAATGAGCAGCGAGATCGTCTTGAAAATCGATCCGGAACGCATCAGGGAAATGCCCATGGTCGACCTGGCATTCGAATTGCTTAAGGCGGCGAACACGCCGTTTTACTATCGCGATATCATGAACGAGATCGCGAAGATCCGGGGCCTGTCCCAAGAACAAATCAACCAAGTGATTGCGCAAGTATATACGGAAATCAACATCGACGGACGGTTCGCGTGCGTCGGCAGCAACATGTGGGGCCTGAAGCGCTGGTATCCGGTCGAGCGGAACGAAGATCCGGTCGGCAACGCGAAGCGTTCCCGCATCATCAACGACGAAGAGGACGACGACGACGTCTACACGGACGAGGAAGAGGATACGTACGCGTCCGAGGATGACGATTTCGATTCCTACGACGAGGATCAGGAGATCTTCGACGAGGCCGAGGAAGAAGCGGAAGTGGACGAAGAAGTCGTGATCGACGACGAAGAGATCGAAGAGGAAGACCTCGGCGAAGAAGCCGAGGGCGAAGAAGAAGACGAAGCCGAAGAAGACGCCGAAGAGGAAGATTTCGACGACGAAGAAGAGGACGGCAAATAAGCCGATGCCCGTAGAGAAGCGGCAGCCGTTTTGCCTTGACAAGGCGATAGCGCAGCGGGTAAACTATTGTTTGGGCTTCAAGTTCGGACATAAGGTATAAGCCAAAATTAGAAAGTGCCCCGTAGCTACGGGTGTCACTTTTTTCTTTTTTATGGACCATTTTTCTGCGGGAATTGGGAGAACCTAAATCAATAACCATACAGGCGTGGAGGGTATCATCAGTGACTAAGTATATTTTCGTAACAGGCGGCGTCGTGTCATCGCTCGGGAAGGGCATCACGGCGGCTTCGCTCGGGCGTCTGCTTAAGAACCGCGGGCTGAAAGTGACCATTCAGAAATTCGATCCGTACATCAACGTCGACCCGGGCACGATGAGCCCCTACCAGCACGGCGAAGTCTTCGTCACGGACGACGGCGCGGAAACGGATTTGGACTTGGGCCACTACGAGCGCTTCATCGACATCAACCTGTCCAAGAACAGCAACGTCACGACGGGCAAAATCTACTCTTCCGTCATCACGAAAGAACGCCGCGGCGAATACCTCGGCGGCACGGTGCAGGTCATCCCCCATATTACGAACGAGATCAAGGAACGCGTGTTCCGCGCGGGCAAGGAGACGGGCTCGGACGTCGTCATCACCGAGATCGGCGGCACCGTCGGCGACATCGAGAGCCTGCCGTTCCTCGAAGCGATCCGCCAGATCAAGAGCGACATCGGCCGCGAGAACGTCATGTACATCCATGTAACCTTGATTCCTTATATTAAAGCGGCCGGCGAAGTGAAGACGAAGCCGACGCAGCACAGCGTGAAAGAGCTGCGGAGCATCGGCATCCAGCCGAACGTCATCGTCTGCCGGACGGAATATCCGCTCGCCGAAGACATGAAGCGCAAGATCGCGCTCTTCTGCGACATCGACGAGAACGCGGTCGTGGAATGCCGCGACGCTTCCACCCTCTACGAGGTGCCGCTCAACCTGCGCGACGAAGGCCTGGACCAGATCGTCGTCAACCACCTCAAGCTGACGACGCCGCCGCCGGACATGACGGCGTGGGAAGACCTCGTCCGCCGCGTGAAGCAGCTGAGCCGTTCGGCCGAGATCGCCATCGTGGGCAAGTACGTCGCGCTGCACGACGCGTACCTCAGCATCGTGGAATCGCTCAGCCACGCCGGCTTCGACGCCGACGCGGACGTGAAGGTGCGCTGGGTGAACGCGGAGGAGCTGACGGAGCAGAACGTGGCGGACAGGCTGCAGGGCGTTCACGGCATCCTGGTGCCGGGCGGCTTCGGCGACCGCGGCATCGAGGGCAAGATCGTGGCGATCCGCCATGCGCGCGAGAACAACGTGCCGTTCTTCGGCATTTGCCTCGGCATGCAGGTCGCGGTCATCGAATACGCGCGCCACGTGACCGGCATGAAGGACGCGAACAGCTCGGAGATCAACCCGCTCACGCCGTACCCGGTCATCGACCTGCTGCCGGAGCAGAAGGACATCGAGGACATGGGCGGCACGATGCGCCTCGGCCTCTATCCGTGCAAGCTGCAGCCGGGTTCCCTGGCCGAGCGCGAATACGACGACGAGCTCGTGTACGAGCGTCATCGCCACCGGTACGAGTTCAACAACGAATTCCGCGAGACGATCGAATCGGCGGGTCTTAAGATCACCGGCACGTCGCCGGACGGACGCCTCGTCGAGATGGTGGAGCTGCCGGAACACCCGTGGTTCCTCGCGGTGCAGTTCCATCCGGAATTCACGTCGCGCCCGAACCGGCCGCAGCCGTTGTTCCGCGGGTTCGTGCGGGCCGCGCTCGAGCAGGCAGAGAAGTAACACGGACTGTCTGGTTTAAAGTTTTTTTCCAGCCGAAGCAGGAGAACGGGCGTCAGGACGCGAAATCATTCCTTAAGTGGGATTCTAATCCAGATGACGGACGGCACGCGCATGTCATGCCTACTTGGGAGGGTTTCGAGTTGGAAAACAAGAAAGTCTTGATCGTCGACGATCAGAACGGCATTCGAATTCTTTTGATGGAAGTGTTCAGCAGCGAGGGCTACACGACGTTCCAGGCGCCCAACGGCAAGGTCGCGCTGGAGATCGTGCGCGGCGAGTCGCCGGACCTGGTCCTGCTCGACATGAAGATTCCGGGCATGGACGGGCTCGAGATCCTGAAGCATGTCAAGGCGATCAACAAGGACATCAAGGTCATCATGATGACGGCCTACGGCGAGCTCGACATGATCAAGGAAGCGACCGACCACGGCGCGCTGATGCATTTCACGAAACCGTTCGACATCGACGAGATGAGAATGGCGGTCAACCTGCAGCTTCGCGGAGGCGATTCCGGCGGCTGGTACGCGGTGGGATCCTGAACAGGGATCCCGCTTTTTTTGTTTCCGGGCGCCGCGCGGGCCGATTGCCAAGACTTGTACCAAACGCAGGTCGTATGTGGTATAATGACCGGGTGCGATAACCGAAGCGTGATGCAAGATCCGTCTGCGCACGTCTTCCCACCCAGTTGTCTGCTTCCGGCAGAGATGGCGGGCGAAGCGTCGCATATCACAGACAACGTATGGAGCCGTTCGTTCGACCCATACCACTTTAGGAGGAGTAGAGAATCATGCCACTCGTGTCAATGAATGAATTCCTGCCGAAAGCCAAAGCAGGCAAATTCGCGGTCGGTCAATTCAACATGAACAACCTGGAGTTCGCGCAAGCGATCACCGACGCTGCAATCGTAGAAAAATCGCCGTTCATCTTCGGCGTATCCGAAGGCGCCCTGAAATACATGGGCATCGAATATACGGTGGCGATCGCCGAAGCGGCCGCCAAGAAATCCGGCCTGCCGATCGCGCTTCACCTCGACCACGGCAGCAGCTTCGAAGTCGCGATGAAATGTATCCGCGCGGGCTTCTCGTCCGTTATGTTCGACGGTTCCCACTACGGCCTCGAAGAGAACATCGAGCTGACGAAGCAAGTCGTGAAAGCGGCGCGCGCGATGGGCGTATCCGTCGAGGGCGAGCTCGGCACGATCGGCGGCGTCGAAGACGACCTGAGCGTTGACGAGGAGCATGCTTCTCTGGCGAAACCGGAAGAAGCGATCCGTTTCTACGAAGAGACGGGCGTAGACTGCCTGGCCATCGCGGTAGGCACGGCGCACGGTATGTACAAGGGCGAACCGAAAATCCATTACGATATCATTCAAAAGGTTGCCGACGCGATTCCGGTTCCGGTCGTGCTGCACGGCGGCTCCGGCGTGCCGGACGAAGCGATTCGCCTGTCCATCGCGGCCGGCGTAGGCAAAATCAACGTCAACACGGAAAACCAAGTCGCATGCACGAACGCCATCCGCGAAGTGCTGGCTTCGAACGATTCCGTGTACGACCCGCGTAAATACCTGACGCCTGCGCGCAACGCGATGCAAGCCGTCGTTCAAGAGAAAATCCGTTTGTTCGGCAGCAGCAACCAAGCGTAACTTCCGATAGTCAAAGGAATCGAACAGCCGTATCCGCAAGATAAGCAGGCGCCCCGTCCTTCAAGATTCGCTTTGAAAGATGGAGCGCTTGCTTTCTGGCATTAAAGGCCCGGTGCTACGAAGCAAGGGCGCGGAGGGGAACCGCCTCGGACGACCGAAGCCGGCGGTTCGCCGTGCCTTGCTCCGGCTTTTCGGTCCTTTGCTCTCACCGGATGGGAGGATAACGAATTCCGATGGAAAAATTGATGATTCGCGGCGGACGTCCGCTGCGCGGCACCGTGCAGATCAGCGGTGCGAAGAATAGCGCCGTCGCGCTTCTGCCCGCCTCGATTCTGGCGGAAACGACGGTCACGCTGGATAACCTGCCCCACTTGAGCGACGTGGCGGTTTACAGCGAGATTCTCGAAGAGCTCGGAGGCAGCGTCGAGTGGAGCGGCGAATCGATCGTGATCGATCCGTCGGCCATGGCGTCGAAGCCGATGCCGAACGGCAAGGTCAAGCTGCTTCGCGCGTCTTATTATTTGATGGGGGCCATGCTCGGACGCTTCGGGGAAGCGACGATCGGCTTGCCGGGGGGCTGCAATTTCGAACCGCGTCCCATCGATCAGCATATTAAAGGGTTTGAAGCGCTGGGCGCCACGGTCACGAACGACCACGGGTCCGTCCGCATCGTCGCGAAAGAGCTTCGCGGCGCGAAAATTTATCTCGACGTCGTCAGTGTAGGGGCAACGATCAACATCATGCTGGCGGCTTCCAGGGCCAAAGGCTCCACGATTATCGAAAACGCGGCGAAAGAGCCTGAAATCATAGATGTAGCTACGCTTCTTAACGCCATGGGCGCGAAAATCAAGGGCGCCGGCACGGAAACCATTCGCATCGAAGGCGTCGAGCGGATGCACGGCTGCCGCCATTCCATCATTCCCGACCGGATCCAGGCAGGAACCTATATGATTGCCGCGGCGGCGACGCGCGGCGATGTTTTGATCGACAACGTCATCCCGAAGCATCTGGAGGCCATGACGGCCAAGCTCCAAGAGATGGGCGTCCATGTCTACGAGATGGACGAATCCATCCGCATCGTCGGCCAGCCGGCTTACGAAGCCATCGACGTGAAAGCCCTCGTCTACCCCGGATTCGCCACGGACCTGCAATCTCCCATGACCAGCCTCCTGACGCAAACGACGGGCGTCAGCATTTTAAGCGACTATGTGTACAGCAGCCGCTTCAAGCATGTGCCGGAGCTGTCGCGCATGGGCGCGAACATCCGGGTGGAAGGCCGTTCGGCCATCATCGAAGGCGGCAAGCTGAACGCCGCCAAAGTCCGCGCCGCCGATCTTCGCGCGGGCGCCGCGCTCGTCGTGGCCGCCCTGACGGTGGACGACGGCGTGACGGAAATCACCGGCGTGGAATACATCGACCGCGGGTACGACAACCTGGTCGAGAACCTGCGCATGCTCGGCGCGGACGTGTGGCGCGAGTAGTTCTCTAGTTTTCTATCAATTTCGGAGTCGGTCCCGAATAGAGAGGACCGATTCCGGCAATGATGGAAGAAGCTTGGCAATCGAACCTTGATAAGAAGTGGTGATATTATGTCCGAACTTCAGATCGCCGATCTAGAAGCGATGAAGCTAACGGAATTATACAAGCTGGCCAAACAGCATCAAATCCAGGGCTACGGCCAGTTGAAGAAGCGCGAATTGATTTTCGCGATCCTCCGCGCCCAAGCGGAGCAAAGCGGTCTCATGTTCATGCATGGCGTACTCGAAATTTTACCGGAAGGCTTCGGGTTCCTGAGGCCAATTAATTACCTGCCGAGCACCGAGGATATTTACATCTCCGCCTCGCAGATTCGCAAGTTCGATCTGCGCACGGGCGACATGGTATCCGGCAAGTGCCGGGCGCCCAAGGAAAACGAACGTTATTTTGGACTCCTACAGGTTAATGCCGTCAACGGAGAAAGCCCCGAACACGCTGCCGAACGTCTACACTTCCCAGCCTTGACTCCTCTTTATCCCGAGAAGAAACTCGTGCTCGAAACCGCACAGTCCAAACTTTCCACGCGCATCATGGATTTGCTCGCCCCCGTCGGTTTAGGACAGCGGGGCTTGGTCGTCGCGCCGCCGAAGGCGGGCAAGACGCAGCTCATCAAGGAGATCGCCAACAGCATCTCGACGAACAATCCCGAGATCGAGCTGATCGTGCTGCTGATCGACGAGCGGCCGGAGGAAGTCACGGACATGTCGCGTTCGGTAAAGGGCGAAGTGGTGGCGTCGACGTTCGACGAGCTGCCCGAGAACCACGTCAAAGTGGCGGAGCTGGTGCTCGAGCGCGCGCTGCGGCTCGTGGAGCACAAGAAGGACGTCGTCATCTTGCTCGACAGCATCACGCGCCTCGCGCGGGCGTACAACCTCGTCGTGCCGGCTTCGGGCCGGACGCTGAGCGGCGGGATCGACCCGGCGGCGTTCCATCGGCCGAAGCGGTTTTTCGGCTCCGCCCGCAACGTGGAAGAAGGCGGCAGCCTGACGATTTTGGCGACGGCGCTCGTGGAGACCGGCTCCCGTATGGACGACATCATTTATGAAGAATTTAAAGGTACCGGCAACATGGAGCTGCACCTCGACCGGAAACTGGCCGATCGCCGCATCTTCCCGGCGCTCGACATTCGCCGTTCGGGCACGCGCCGCGAAGAGATGCTGCTGACCAAAGAAGAGCTGGATAAAGTATGGGCGATCCGCAAGAACATGAACGATTCCATGGAATTCGTCGACGGCTTCCTGAAGAAGCTGGCGGATACGAAGAACAACGAAGAGTTCCTCGCGTCCCTGGATACGTCGGGCGTGACGCCGCCTTCGCGCGGCAGGACCGCAAGCTCCGGCGGCAGCGGAAGCTCCTCCGGCAGCGGGTCATCGGGCAGCGGCGCTTCCAGAAGGCCGGGCGTGCGCTCGACGACGGTCACCTAATTTTGCGTTTCGCGCGTAGCAAAGCCGTTTGGCTTTCAGGAGGTACATCATGAATCTCGTATATGCAGACGAGCAGGGCAACCTGTTCGATCATCCCGATTGGATCGGTCTCGGCCGCAGCGGCGACATGATCGTGGAGCTGATGGAGGACGAGCTGATTCCGCTGCCGGAAGGCGCGACGATGGTCGGCTTGCCGTTCACGCGTCCGATCGGCATTCACGCCGCCTCGGGCGAGATGCGGCCGCTGCCCGGCGACTATCAGGCCGTCGGCGCGCTGCTGCCGCAGGGCTATACCCGGCTGAACATCCCCGGCTACATGAAGACGGATAAGGAGGAGAAGCTTCCGTTGTTCGGGTATTCCGCCGTCGTTTGGAAGGACGGCGGCTTCTACGTCGCCGCGCAGAAAAGCGACGATCCGGAGCGCTGGAACCCGAACAATTGCGATCCGGACGAGCTTAAAGTCGGCGTGAACCGGCTGCTGGCGAAGTATCCGGAGAACCGGCTGTATCAACATTTATCGAACTGCGCGCTCGGGTACGAATGCCTGACCGCGTCCAATACGTTCCTGCAGCGGTGGGAAGGGGCCGTGCCGGTCTCGTTTTCCTGCAACGCGGGCTGTTTCGGCTGCATTTCCGAACAGCCGGACGACAGCGGCTTTCCGGCGCCGCAGACGCGCATGAATTTCAAGCCGACGGTCCAGGAGCTCGTCGACGTCATGATGGAGCATCTGAGCGCGCCGGATGCCATCATCAGCTTCGGCCAAGGCTGCGAGGGCGAGCCGTCCACGCAGGCCCGGATCATCATCGACGCGATGCGCGAAGTGCGCAGCCGCACGTCGACGGGCTACATCAACATCAACACCAACGCGGGCTTGACGGACCACATTCGCGGCATCGTGGACGCGGGGCTCGACCTGATGCGCGTCAGCACCATCAGCGCGCTGGACGACCATTACAACGCGTACTACAAGCCGCGCGGCTATTCGCTCGCCAACGTGGAGAAGTCGCTCCGTTACGCGACCGACAAGGGCGTCTACACGTCGATTAACTACCTGATCTTCCCGGGCGTCACCGACCGGGAGGAGGAGATCGAGGCGATGATCGGTTTCGCGAAGCGCACGGGCTTGAAACTGATCCAGATGCGCAACCTGAACATCGATCCCGAGAGTTACCTGGCGCTCATTCCGAAAGCGCAAGGGGAGATTTACGGCATGAAGCAGATGCTGGACATCTTCGCCGAGGAGCTGCCGGACGTCGTGATCGGCTCGTATACCCACGTGCCGCCGGTGCCGATGAAGCGCTCCTGACGAGGATCGGTCCGGGGGAAGGACGAACCGCCGAATAGGCATTGCGTCTTTGTCGAAGCCGTGATATAATCGGTTTTGTCTTTTATAGAACTCTGGGTCCGCCTGTTGATCCAGGGCAGAAAGAGGTGAACGAGATGAAACAAGGAATTCATCCGAACTACCACGTCACGACGGTAACTTGCGCTTGCGGCAATACTTTCGAGTCCGGTTCGATCAAACAGAACCTGCGCGTAGAGATTTGCTCCAACTGCCACCCATTCTTCACGGGTAAGCAAAAGTTCCTGGATGCCGGCGGTCGCGTCGACAAGTTCAAGAAGAAATACGGTATCTAAGCTTATTCGTCCGCGTTTGGCGGAAATTAGCAGAATACAAGGACCTCCCTCAGCCATCCTATTGGTTAAAGGGAGGTTTTTTTATGTCGAGCAAACGGCTTCTGCTGGGCACCCTGGCGCTGACGGCGGCCATTTCGCTTGCTGGCTGCGGCGGGCAAAAGGACGCGACGAACAACTTCAACGCCAAATCGTACGGGCACGATGGCTACATGGGGCTGTCGAACAGCAACCCCCGCTTGCCGAATCGTAACGGCGAGTTTTCTAATCAGGACTCGGACGGCGACTTCGCGCAGAGCAAGCTGAAGCAAATTCCGGGTTTGGCCAAGGCCACGATTATTTTTCAGGCGCCCGAAATGTACGTCACGGTCACGCCGAAGAAAGGGGCCGACAGCAAGCAGGTCAAGGCGAAAGCGATCTCCGTGCTGCGCATGAACATGCCCCGTTACAACGTCCACGTCAAGATGACGCGTTGACTTGGAACGCCTTCCATCGATTCGGCAGTTGCACTTTTGGATTGAACGAGCTATACTTATCTCTGCCGTGCTAGACGGGGAGGTAGCGGTGCCCTGTAACTCGCAATCCGCTGTAGCGGGGTTGAATTCCTAACGTAGGTTTTTGCCGTGTGGGGCTGGTGCCCGGGAACAGTGTTGACGGCCGGGTCCTCCGCAATGGACGCTTGTGAACGGGTCAGGTCCGGAAGGAAGCAGCCATAAGCAGGTTAGTTCATGTGCCGGAGGGGTGCTTGACCAGAGCTGGGAACGGGAGTGCCGCCCATGCGGTTTTAATCGAGGTTAGGTGCACGGTCCTTGATTATAACGACGATAACATCCGAATGACTTGCAGAAGTCATGCCGGGTGTTTTTTCATTTTATCCGGCAGGAGAACGCGCCTTCTTGCGCGAAAGAGTAGAACCGGCGCCCGCGCCGCCGCGTCGTTTCTGTGCACGCGACGGTTTTTTTGGGTGACGGCATCGTGTATAATAGAGAGACGGCCGGCGCCAGCCGGTTCGGCAGGTCACGCCAAGCCGAAAGGAACGACTCCGATGTCACATATCGCCTTATACCGTGCCTGGCGTCCGCAGACGTTCCGGGATATGGTCGGCCAGCAGCATATTATTCAAACGCTTCAGAACGCGATTCGCGAGGACCGCGTATCGCACGCGTATTTGTTCAACGGTCCGCGCGGAACGGGCAAGACGACGACGGCCAAAGTCATGGCCAAAGCGATCAACTGCGAACGCGGCCCGGCGACGGAGCCGTGCAACGAATGCGACGCGTGCCGCGGCATAACGTCCGGTACCGTGATGGACGTCGTGGAGATCGACGCCGCGTCCAACCGCGGGATCGACGAGATCCGCGACATCCGCGACAAGGTCCGGTACGCGCCGTCCGAAGTGCGATTCAAAGTATATATTATCGACGAGGTTCACATGCTGACGTCGGAAGCGTTTAACGCGCTGTTGAAGACGCTGGAAGAGCCGCCGGCGCATGTGATCTTTATTTTGGCCACGACGGAGCCGCATAAGCTTCCCGCGACGATCATCTCGCGCTGCCAGCGCTTCGATTTCCGGCAAGTTTCGCTGCCGGAGCAGACGGAACGGCTTCGGCAGATTTGCGAGGAAGAAGGCATCTTGGCGGACGAGGACGCGCTGGCTTACATCGCCAGGCTATCGGACGGCGGCATGCGCGACGCCATCAGCCTGCTGGAGCAAGTCTCGGCTTACGGCGGCGAGCGCATTACGCTGAACGACGCCGTGGACGTGACCGGGGGATTGGCCGCCGAACAGTTCGAGCAGCTGGCGGAGGCGATTCGGGACCGGAACGCGGGCGCGATCCTGCCGCTCGTGGAAGGGCTGATGCAAGCCGGCAAGAGCGCGGACAAGTGTCTGGAGAACCTGGTCTATTATTTCCGGGACCTGCTCGTGCTGAAGCTTGCCCCTAAGGGCAAGGCGTCCACGGAACGCATCGTCGACCAGGACAAATACGCCCGGATGGCCGAGGCGTTCAGCGCGGAACTCCTGTTTCGCATGATCGACGTCCTGAACCAATACCAGCTGGAGATACGCCAGGCCGCGCTGCCGCAAACGATTTTCGAAGTGGCGCTGATGAAGATTTGCACGCTTCGGGAGGCAGGCGATCAAGGCTCGGCCTCCGCGTACGCGGCCGCGACCGATACGTCTGAAGCGGCGGCGTCCGGCAGCGAAGTCCAGCGACTGCAGCAGCGGATCGATACGCTCGAACGCAAGATCGAGCAGTTGCTTCAGTCCGGCGTTAAGCCGGGGAGCCCGGCGCCGGAACAAGGCGTGTCCCGCGGCGGGGGCAATCGCGCCGGCAACAACTTCAGCCGCGGCGGTTCGGGCGGCGCCGGCAGCTCGATCGCCCGCGTCAAGCTGGATCCGTTCCTCGCGGCGGCGGACAGCCCGGCGTCGGGACAGGTTCGGATGAAGTGGGCCGATATCTTGCAGCGCGTGAAGAGCAACAATATCTCCACGCATGCTTGGTTCGTGAACGGAGAGCCCGTCGCCGCGGCGGACAATACCATTCTGGTCGCGTTCAAGAACTCCATCCACCGGGAGACCACGGAGAAGCCCGCGAACCGCGACGTCATCGAGCGCGTGCTGAACGAAGTGTACAACCGCCCCGTCCGGCTCGCGACCGTGATGCTGAAGGAGTGGCAAACGGCCGCCGAGAACGGCGCGTCGCCCGCGGAAGAGCTGACGCTGCTGCACGAAGACGAGGGCGGCGGCCCGCCGCCGGAGCCGGAATGGGTCGAGGAAGCCGTGAAGCTGTTCGGCGAGGACCTCGTGGTCGTCGAAGATAAATGACCGATAAGCGAGCGCTATGAACACTTACGAGTTTACTTTCAATACTTAACTCAATTAAGGAGTGGTCAACCGATGAACAACATGAACCAAATGATGAAGCAAGTGAAGAAGATGCAGGAGCAAATGCTCAAAGCCCAAGAAGAGCTCGGCACGAAAATGATCGAAGGCACCGCGGGCGGCGGCGTCGTCACCGTCATCGTGACGGGCCACAAGACGCTTCAAAGCATCTCCATCAAGCCGGAAGCGGTCGACCCGGACGATATCGAAATGCTGCAGGATCTCGTACTGACGGCCGTCAACGACGCGCTGAACAAAGCCGACGAGCTGGCAAACAAAGACATGGGCAAATTCACGGGCGGCATGAAAATCCCCGGTTTGTTCTAAAAGTCGTAAATAAGTAGAGGAGCTGCGCCTTGTATTATCCCGAACCGATAGCCAAACTGATAGATGCCTTCAGCCGTTTGCCCGGCATCGGTCCGAAGACGGCGGCCAGGCTCGCCTTCCATACGCTCAAGATGAAGGAAGACGACGTCATCGATTTCGCGAAAGCGCTCGTGAGCGTCAAACGCAATTTGCATTATTGCTCGGTCTGCTGCAACATTACCGATACCGATCCGTGCCGGATTTGCCAAGATAAGAGCCGGGACCCGTCCATCATCTGCGTGGTCCAGGAGTCCAAGGATTTGGTGGCGATGGAGCGGACCAAGGAATTCGAAGGCCAGTACCACGTCCTTCAGGGGGCGATTTCCCCAATGGAGGGCATCGGTCCCGACGAGATCCGGATTGCCGAGCTGCTGCGCAGGTTAAGCGACGAGACCGTCCAAGAATTGATCTTGGCGACGAATCCGAATATCGAGGGCGAAGCGACGGCGATGTATTTATCTCGCCTCGTCAAGCCGTTCGGCATTAAGGTCACGCGTATCGCCCATGGGCTGCCGGTCGGCGGCGATTTGGAATACGCCGACGAGGTGACGCTGTCCAAGGCGCTGGAAGGCCGAAGAGAGCTGGGTTGACACAATTGTACGTGAATCGCTGGCCCCGCGGGAGCGTCTTCTCCCGTGGGGTCTTTCTGCGTTTCGTGGAGAACGGGCGGCGACGAAAGCTTGTTCTAATTTCGCGAGCGTTCCTCATACATTCAACTATACGCCGCTTCGATTGGACAAGGAGCGGACGGGCGGGAGGATGAGCGAACATGTGGAAGTGGCTGAAGCGGAGAAGACCGGCGAAAGAGCTGATGCAGAAGAGCGAACGTCAGGAACATTTGGAACTGTTGGAGGAGATCCATACGGCAAGGCGGGAGTGGGAGAACGCGCTGCGCTTTTTTGACTATGCGTTGGACAGCGATCAGATCGACTATGCGATTTATGCGATCGCGTCCGCGGAGAAACGCTACGGCATGCTGCTCCGCAAGGCGAAGCGAACGCCTGCCCCATGGGCCGCGCTGAAGGGCGGTGTCGCGCAATGAAGTCGGTATGGATGATTACGCTGGTCGCATCCGCCATGCTGCTGCTTGTCGTCGTGGTCCGCAACGGGATGTCCTTTAGATGGTTAAGAAGGTTCGCGCTGCATCTGGTGGCGGCCGCGCTGGTCTTATACCTGCTTAATTATTCAGGCGTCGTGACGGGGTTCGTGATGCCGCTCAATCCTGCGACGATCGGTACCGTCGTGCTGTTGGGACTGCCGGGCATCGCGCTCGTGCTCGGGCTTCAGATGACGCTCTTTTAAAGGCTGGGAGGGCGAAGAAATAAATCTGCGGCGCGGGCTTGACCTCGGCGGAGCGGATGTGTTAAATTAATCTTCGCGTCACAAGAGAAACTTGGTTTGCGAAAAGATATTTAAAAAAAAGTACTTGCAAATGATTAATAAGATGTGATATATTAATCAAGTCGCCGCTGAGACATGGGCGAACGAGC
>NZ_FORE01000032.1:0-6001 GCF_900113915.1 Paenibacillus sp. UNC496MF | reverse complement strand
ACAAACAACTCGAATCCTGCCTGGGTATTTTCAAACGCAATTGGCTTCCCGAACTCGACTCCGCGGTTGTCTTGTGCGCGAGCCACATGTTTGAATTTTGCGATGTCTACACCGACGATTAAGGTAGAAGATGTGATTTGATTAATACGTTCATGTTGAGTAGAATTCATGATGTAGTCTCCTTGGTTTGTTTTTGGGATCCGTTCAGCCGGCCAGCGTCGTGGACCCCTTAACATCATACCAAGGAGTCTTTTTATTTCTCAAACCTCGTATTTCTTCATAATAGGAATGTTGCCCGTAAGCAATAGTAGTAAAAAATAATAAAACGAATCCCAATCCCCCCTTAAGATCTATTGTCTAGATAATACCTCAAATTGGAACTATACTGCCCGTTAGCTTAATGAAAAGAGCAGCTGCCGCGTGAACTGCACCCTGTCAAGTAGACTGTACAAATATTAAAAGACCTAGGCGGCCTTGGTCCTGAATTCCATCGGACTGAGGCCGTCTAAATTTATCGATGATCTGATACTGAGATAGCGTCCTCTCAAGGTAATCCTTCACCGCTTGCAGCTTAAGCTCAGCACAATAACTCCGATTATGAACGCGGCTCTCCAGACCTTCAAATATTAATGCCGTATTTATGACCTACAGCATTTAAGCCAGACTCCCCATGTTCAATTTCTTCAAGAATAGCGAGTTTCTCCAGAGCTGAATATTGTCGTCTAACCAAAAAGAAGCTCCCCTTTCAGTAGCAGGTTTTATTATTTCACCTGTCTACTGCAAGGGGAGCATATCACATGTCCCACTATCTCAATACTATCTGAAATTTATCGTTGTTCACGGATAACCGCCTTCATTAATGGGTGATACAACCGCCTCATTGACAACAAAGCGCGGGTCTTGGGTAGCCATATGCACCAAAAAATTCGCTACCGCCTCTGGATCGATCCGTTTAGGGTTCGGATTCGTATGCCATTCGGTGTCCATACCTCCGGGATAGACGATGGAACAGCGAATATTATATGGTTTCCCTTCGCCATTTAAAGCCTGGGTGAATCCTGCCATAGCAAACTTGGTTGCACAATATGCAGTTGCATTGGGCCAACCTTTTTTCCCTGCTACAGAGGAAATATTGATAATGTAACCTGAATTTTGTTTCATCATAGTTGGAAACACGGCTTTTGAAGCATAAAACATTCCGCTTAAATTAACCCCAATGATCTGGTCCCACTGATCGGTAGTTAATTCAGTAATAGGGCTAGGATAATCAATGGCTGCATTATTGATTAATAAGTCTACTCGACCGAATGTTTCCAAGGTTAAATTAACCATTTGAACGACTTGGTCGGCTTTGGAAATATCAGTCTGCAGGGCTAAAACATTAGCACCTAAAGATTTGACATAATCGGCCGCTTCATTTAGTTTCTCCGGTCTACGAGCTGCCATGACTATATTTGCGCCTTCTTTGGCAAATGCAATGGCAGTAGCTTTGCCGAGACCGGAGCTAGCGCCTGTAATGATGGCAACTTTTTCATTCATCTTCATGCAATTTCTCTCCTATCCTTCATTTCTCTTGATGCTTTTCTTCCATCTGATTAAAGTTTTCTGAATCAGACATCTTCCCCGAGAGTAAATTCATTATAAAAAAAAATATGTATTTCCATAAGAACTGAAAAAATTATCAGTTACTTACTTTCAAGTTACCTTCTGTTCCGAGATCCTTCTTGTTCCCCCACTTTACAGCCCGAAAAGGCCTTAAATTCATCGCGATCATAATTCTTTATAATATTATATGTCTTATTTGTGAAATTTTCGGATTTTCATTTACTTCTATGTTAACAGAAAATCCACTACTTATCGGAGTATTCCCTTTTTGACTTAAATTCATTGGCCATGATAAGACTTAAACGAGATCAAGGGGATTATCTGGCTCACGTTCCCCTTCCAGCCATTCGATGCCTGGGAAGATCGCATCCGTCTTCCACCGCCAGCAATCGCTTTCGAAGTACGGATCCGCGAATCTCCTCCAATAAAATCATCACATAACCGCCTTCAAGATTAAGTTCTTACTATTCTCTATTTTAATTCTTTTATACCGTTTGCTTTCGCCATAAAACATCATAAATACAGCTAACAATTTGCCATTTCATTGTCATTTAAGCTACATAAATGAGTACCGAGCAAGACATCATATTCATAATAGTCAATTGAACCAAGTGTCAGAAGTATTTATTTGTTAAAGCATAACAATTGGCGCTACCCATTCCAAAATGTGGATTGTAATCTGGCATACAGACCTTCCCGTGAATTCCGGATAACATCTTAAGTTTTCCCGGGATATATAAACAAAAGCTTAAACAAAAGAGGAGTTTAAATGATGAACCAAACAGAACAAAGTGTAATTATAGCTCGATTTCAATTAAAGCCGGGCTCGGATAAACAAGCCTTTTTTGAGAATCTAAAGCCACTGTTTGACACGATGTCCAAAGAACCTACCTTTGTAAATGGCATTGTTCATGAAAATGTGGATAATCCCGATGAAATTGTATTTTATGAAATTTGGAACTGCTCTAAAGAGAAATGGCTGGCGGAAGAAGAAACAAAAGCTTATCGTCAAGGTCCATATACGAAGGCAGCAGAGTTCTTACTTGGCCGAGAACTGAGTTTTTATACACCGACAGGCGAATGGGGAACTAAGATCACTTCAGGTAAACATTTTTCTTGATAAGCACCAGCTCGAAAAAAGAAAATCCCCTTACGGTAAACATGAAAAAGAGTTCATGTGTTAGGATGAACTCGGAATTTGTTGACCGGGGGGATTTTTGTTCTTGCAGACCTAGCGCTCACAGCATGAGATCTCACTCGAGAATATGCTTGGGTTATATAATCATTCGCAATGCGAACAACAATAAGGTGCCGCACATGATCCGGATCAGCAAAACACTGCCGATGCGCCGGGAAATGCGCGCGCCGATCCATCCGCCGAGTAACGAGCCGGGAGCTAATGCTAACACCAGCATCCAGTCCCACTCACCGCGGATCAAATGCATGCCGCTGCCGAACAGCGCCGAGATGAAAATAACCGCCATCGATGTAGCGGAAGCAATATGAGGTGGGAAACGGAATAGTAACAGCGTAACAGCATGGTTGGGATGAGCAGTATCCCCCCGCCTATGCCAAGTAATCCGGCGATCAAACCGACAGCACCACCAACAAACAGTGCCGGCAGCGCGTTATACCCGTATTCATGTTTTGTACCGGCATCATCAGTGGCGTGCGCACATAGCGCCATTTTCCCTGATACGGTTTAATCCGATTGCGAAACAAGAGCAGTATGACCATGAACAACATAAAAAAGCCAAATGCTCTCTGGAAAGCTTCTGGGTGGAATAAGGAAGTCAGGCTGGCACCAAGTAACGACATCGGACCGCTCGAGAGCGAAAAGAACAGCGCACTGCGTAAATCTGCTTTCTTAACCTTTACAAACCGGCACTATGACAACCCCTCCACCCAAACCGACAATGGCGCCAAATGTCGAAGCAATTAATCCGAGAATGAACATTACTAGCAGTGAGGTAAAGTCCCCATGATGACAATATTGGATACACGTACCCCCCTTGCATCTCGTGTACTTTTCAATTTTTAACCTTGTTTACCGTTGTTTAGGACGGTTCAGCCTACAGAAATCATTTTAGAGAACCCGGTCACGCATTATACATTAGAGTTTCTCTTATCGGTCTGAAATGTGAACCATTCGCAGCCGATCCGCTGTCCGCAGCGCCCGATTCTGCGCTGCTTGATGCCATAGCCAATTTTCTTCAGCACGCGAATGAGTTCAAGCTTCTCCTCGTCCGTTGCGTCGGACAAACCGGATGCGACCCTTTGTTATACAGAAATTCAAGGGTCCGAAACGTCTTAGTTCAAACGAGTACTTGTCTCAAATTCAATTTGTTGGTTTACATCTGAATCTACAAGGGTTATTCCTCCTACTCTGCCGGATTTACAATTGGAAACTCAGGCAGAGAACTAAGTTAGTTTACTCTGCCTGAGTTAAGAAAAGTGAAGCATTTTGAGTATGTCAGCGAATTAGCATTACGCTAAATTAATTTAAATTTGAGCCATGCCGCCATCGACGAACAATTCGATGCCATTTACATAGCTGCTATCCTCTGAGGCCAGGAACATCACGGCACTAGCGATTTCTTCTGTTTTGCCTACGCGGCTCAGCGGAACGGAAGTTTTGGCGGATTCAAGGACCTGATCCAGTGCTTCACCAAACAAATCATCATAGGCCGGCGTGTGGACAAATCCTGGGCTCAGTACATTAATTCGAATTCCGGTGCCCTTCAAATCCAGAACCCAGTTCCTTACCATTTGGCGAAGAGCTGCCTTAGATCCTCCGTAGACGCTAAATCCCGGGTCGCCGACTGAGCCCGCGGTCGAACCAGTCAAAATAATCGAGCCCGTTTGATTCGGAAATAGTGGTAACGCTTTTTGAATGGTAAACAACGTACCTTTAACATTTACATCAAAAGTAAGACGGTATTGTTCTTCAGTAATTTGACCCAGAGGGAGAATACTGCCAAGACCAGCATTTGCAAATAAAATATCCAGACGTCCTTTTTCTTGCTTTACCGTTTCAAAAAGCTTGTCCAAGTCATTAAGATTCGAGATATCCCCTTGTACGCCAGTAACCCTTTCTCCAATCCATTTTACAGCCGCGTCCAACTCGCTTTGCCGCCGGCCGGAAATGAACACGTGCGCCCCTTCTTCAACAAGTCGCTTGGCGGTTGTAAGCCCGATACCGCTTGTTCCTCCCGTAACGACTGCTACCTTGCCCTCGAATTTCTTCATGGTTCTGTTCGCTCCTTTTTATTGGTTAGCACCGTATGGTTATACTTTATATCAATCTTTAAGCATTCCGTAATTTGACTCGCTTTCGGATTCAGTCATGATACTCAACATTACGGATTATATTGGGTTTTGCATAATATATCGATAACCAACACCATCGGTTTTTTCAGTCCCGACTTGGGAATAATAATTAAATATTACATCCTCCTTTGTTAAAGCAATCTTGACATCGTATATTGGCTCAACGGTTTGTGGATTTTTCACTCCGAAGAGATGCATTAATCATAGTCCTTATAGAAAAATTCATCCGTAATGTAGATTACCTAAACTGACTTCGTCCGATGGAGATTATGCCCACTTCGGGTCTAGCTCAGTTCTTCTGTGAGCTTTTGAATATGAATCATTACCGTTTTTCGGCTGGTTATGGGAATACCCTCATTGGTTAATTCTTGTAAAGTCAGTGAAACCGCTTCTCCTGTAGCACCGATCACCGGTTTGGAATTTCACTAGTGAACGATTAATTCTAATCTAAGAATGGGGAATGATCGATGAATCAAACCACACTTGCTCCAGCCATCTAAATGACAACAAGTTATTACAATGAATTCCAGCTAGCAAAGGTGGATTTGTTGTACTTAATTAAGAATCGAAATTCATCATTGCGGCCGGCGTGCTTGTGCTGCCTAGGATCGCTGCAGTCATCCCTGCCAACCGTCGGGAATGAGATTAATTCTTGACAATTTCGGAAATAGGATCAAGTTCATGTCATTTGGTATTGACAAGAACTTGATCCCATAACTACAAAAAGCCGCGATTATGGTCTTACCCCCGTCAAGTAGACAGTGAAAAAAACGAACTATGCAACGGCCGTCTCCCGGTAATCAACTGGGGGACGGTTATTTAATTTTTTCTGAAATCTGTTGTAGTTGTAAAATGCGATGTATTCTTCAATCGCCGTGTAAAGCGACTCAGCCGTTTTGGGGCGAGTAAGATGAATTTTCTCTGTCTTCAGATGTGAAAAGAAAGATTCTATACAGGCGTTATCATGGCAATTTCCACGTCTGGAATGGCTCGCAATCATCCCATATTCCTCTAAGCGCTTGTTATAGTGATGGGTTGTGTATTGAAATCCTTGGTCTGAATGCAG